>CAZVTW010000055.1:0-19734 GCA_964629805.1 uncultured Bacteroidales bacterium
CCCTTGTTTTTTCCAGGACAATCTTTTCCTGTCCCGGGTCAATATATTTATCCCCTGAGCCAATACGCGATCCCCGGATGTGCGGGATATGACCGTATGCTTTTATTCCTAAAGGTTTAGTAGCCATTGAGATATTTATCGTTATACTTTGAACGGCAAAATAGATAAATTATGTGAGGATGCAAATTGTTGGTTATGGATAAGAAATGACAAACTTATTTCTTCTGCTTGTTGTTTATATTTTCAAGAATAGAAATCTCAATCAGATCATACCAGTTGATCCTTTTTTCTAATGAGGCGGTGATGAGTTCAATTTCTTTTTCGCTCAGCCTGCGCCCAATCGTTTCATGTGCCACATGTTGAATATCGTCAGTGTTTAGGGAGTAAATGATGTTTTGATGCATAAGATAGATATTAAAAGTATATTAAATACTTGTTATCCAATATAATAACGTAATTTAGTTTTCAACTTATTATTCATTAAATCTACTAAAATATTCATCAATTTCTGTTCTTAATTCAATTCCAACCTTTTCAAAACAATCTAATAAGACCTTATAAGCGCCATCCCCACCCAAAAAATCCCAAAATTCATCGGCTACTTTTAATTCTTGTTTCAAATCAAGCATTCCTGCCATAGTCCATCGACTATACGGTTTTGGTTCATAAGGGTTATATGGGATAGCAATTAGAGTATTAACTTCAGCTTCCGGGTTTTCAGCTAAAAGGATTGCAATCCATTCTAATAAAGTTCTTTTAAATTCTTTAAATCCTCCTTTGTTAGGTTTTGCTGTTTTTATATCAAATAAATAAATCTCTCCATCTTCCTTTTCAAGATAAACATCAACAATTGTTGGTTTTACTATACGCATTTCTCCTTTTTGACATACTTTTCTAATTTTTTCAATTTCTTTAAGTTTGTTTGGTTTTATATTAGCTGCAGTCAAATCATCCATTATTTTTTGAATTTCATACTGAGCTGCGGTGCTAATTCTATTTCCGGATTTTTTTTGCCTTTCGGCTGTTTTGAAATTGTTTTCTGATAAGGAAATTGCTATTGGTTCAAAAATAGTAGTCCCAAAATTTGTATTTAATGAATGAATGAAAGCATAAAGTGCTAATCGATCTTTTCCTAAAAGCCTTGTATGAAAAGGCATTGCAGCTGGCTCGGGATTGTATGTGTTAAACCGATTACGTAAACTTTTTCTAATATTATTTTTAATTTTTTCTACTTGTTGAATGGAAAGTGACATTATTTTTGTTTTAAATGAAAAATGATCTCAGAATATGCACCCTTGTCTTTCTCTGTCCTGTTCAATACAGGCCGTTTATATTTTTTAATAATTTTCATACCTGCCTTTTCTGCAATAATGGGGTAAATATTATATTTATCATTGGATACTAAAAAGACGTCATAATTATCTTTTAAAAAATTTTTCGAATTAATCAAGACTTTCTTAATACCATTAATATATGAATTTCTTGCCTCTACTCCTTGACCCTTGAATAGAGGTCCTATTTCTAGTTCATCATTTCTTTCAAAGCCAAATAAGTCGTAAGCATATGCATGTTGCTCATGATAATCGATTAAGCCAACATAAGGTGGACTTGAAAAAATTCCTTTGATTTTCCGTTCTTTTACCAGTTGAGCAAATTTAGAATTTCTTTTATTTAGCTCATCAATAATGTTTATATCTCGTGCATCACCTTGCAGACAAAGCTGATGAGTTTTTGTTCGTTTTTCATTAAATTCAAGTAGTCTCTTCAAAGTGTCATTTCCATATCTTTCCCACCATGATAAAATAGAAAAAAGTGGCTTACAAATTTTTCCATGCTTTCGACAATAATATGTTGTAGATATAGGACTTTTAAGAGTAGCTAAATCAGCATGAGTGGTTGCTCGACAAGACCGTGCAGTGCGACTAAGAATGATTGTTAAAATTTTTTTCGTTTGGTTGTTTTTAACATTTTTTAGTTGTTGAAAAACAAAATCAATTTCATCTCTTACCGGTTGTAGAAACCATTTTTCGATAAATTTTTGTTCTTCATCCTGTTTTATTTTAAGATTGTATTTTTTCACAAGATTATGAAAAATTGAGAGAAATTCACTTTCTTTTTGAAAACAATAGGCTTTTTCACTTATTTCACCATTTCTTACCTTAATTTTAAAATCAGGAGAGGGAAAATATCGATTATTATAATGATTTAACTTTTCTAATAATTCGTTTTCGAATTGTGAATTTTTTTTATCACTAATAAAAGTCTTTAATAATTTAGTTATTCGATTCAATTCAATTTTTAAGTCTTGAAAATCAACTTTACTAATTTTTACATTTGCTATTAATACATTAAAGGCAGAAATATCAATACCAATAGCATGCATTCCTAATTCATTTGCTTGTACTAAGGTTGTTCCGCTACCTGAAAAAGGGTCTAATATAATATCTCCTTTTTTAAAATATGTTCTATTTTTGAACTCATCAATATTGTTATTTAGAAAATATTCAACTAATTGCGGGATAAATTTACCTTTATATGGATGCAATCTGTGAACATGTTTTGTTGTATCTTTTTCTCTTAAATTATCAAATGACAAATGCCAATTTAGGTCATCTCCTAATTTTTTTTTCCAATCAATTTCTCTTTTACCAGTGTAACTATTATAATATTTTAATAATTCATCTTTGCTAACTAATATGTTTCCGTTATTACCCAATTTCTTTATTCTACCATATTGTATTAGATATGAAATATTGGATATTGAAACATTTTTATTTAGATAGTCACTTGCCCAATCGCTTGCTTGTTTTAGAGTTAATAAACTTGTCATTGTATTTGTATTTACTTATTTATACTTTTTACAAAACTAATTTTTTTTTTACAAATAATAAGTTTTCTTTCTGATAGGTCCATATTTTTTTTCAATTTTGAGAGTTAATAAATGACAAATCTTAACCCAGACAAGCCGGAATTGATTATTATGTTTTCAACCTTTATGGATTTGAGTTGTAAACCTGCCGGCGTGCTTGCACCAGGCAGTGTTTTAAGTATTATTTTCTGCCCAAAAACACAAGTGAATAAGAATTAAGTATAAAGAGTATTATTCTGATATTTTTTATGCCTTAAATCCGCAGATTTATTTTTTGATTCACAAATTACACTAATTTACACTGATTTCTATTCACCTTTTGGGTGAATAAAATTTGCATAATTCGCCTAATAGCGGTTAAATAAAAAGAAGACTTGCGGATTCTATGTTATACTTGTAAATGCAAAAACGCGAAGAGTTCATTTCAAATATCCCTTTTATTTGAACATAAAAGTAAAAAATCAGATTACGTCCGGTTTCAACTGCTACAATATTTAGGTCATTATTACAACTCATTGATAAAAAATAAAACGCGAATCATTGTATTAGTGCCAGTCATTTTTTACCACGGAAAGGAAGACTGGAAAATAAAAAATATAGAAGAAAGTATACCTGATTTTGATCCTGATTTCAAATGCTATCTACCACGGTTTGATATTGTGTTTATAAATATCAAAGAATACTCAGACCAACAGATTATGAAGTTGTTTTCATCAATCTCTTTACAGATGAGTCTTTTGGTTATGAAACATATTTTTGAGGAAAAAACGTTGTTTAATAAACTCACTTACTATTTTCAGAAATTACCTGAATTACTGGAAACTGAGTATGGAAGAAATTTTTTCCGGATAATTTTATTATATTTGTATTATAACCACAGAAAAAATGTGGAAGAAATAGTAGAATCTTTAAACAAAGTTTCAATGAAAGGAGGTACTATTGCTATGACAACTGCAGAACAATTATTGTCAGAAGGAGAAAAACGCGGAGAAAAACGCGGAGAGAAGCGCGGAGAGAAGGGCGGAGAGAAGCGCGGAGAGAAGCGCACGAAACTACAGGTAGCGAAAAATATGATCTCTACTGGTTTTACAAATGAAATGATTAGTAAAATATCAGGTTTAACTATTGAAGAAGTTGAAAAAGTACGTAAAGGAGACCTTTAAACGAGCACTATTCAAGGGTCTGAGGCAGAATAAACCGTACAGAATAAACGAAGTTATACCGACTGGCTATCATCCCTGATGTATATTCCTGACATAATGATATGTTTCGATTTGTGAGCGTACTGGTTTATCATTGTTAAAAGATTTCGGAATATTACGCAATTGACTGTCAGCAATTCTGGCTTTTATATTGTCTGAAAGCTGGATATGCAAAATGTCAATGATTTCCTGTTTAATGCTCTCTTCATATACCGGAAATCCAACCTCAATCCTGCGATACAGGTTTCGTTTCATCCAGTCGGCAGAAGCCATAAACAGTTCATGTTTGCCATTGTTGTGAAAATAATATACCCTGGCATGCTCAAGAAACCGGTCAACAATCCTGTATACCGTGATATTTTTACTGAATTCTTTTCCCGGAACCAGACAGCAAATCCCCCTCACAATTAAATCTATTTTAACGCCGCTTTGGCTGGCTTCATAGAGCTTATCAATCATTTTTTCATCCTCTAGTCCGTTCATTTTCAAAACCATATAGCCTGTCTGTCCATTTTTAGCATGGGAAATTTCCCTGTCAATCAATTCTGAAAACCGTTGTGGCATATTAATTTGTGCCACAAGCAGATGTTTGAATTGGAATTTGGTGTTCTGATTTTCAAGATATAAAAAAACTTCATTGAGTTCATTTATGATTTCTTTATGAGCTGTCATAATCCCGTGATCAGCATAAATCCGGGCGGTTTTTTCATTAAAATTGCCTGTGCTGAGGAATGCATATCCCTTACGCTGTCCGGTTTTATCGGTTGATTTTTTTAGCGCCAAAGCCACTTTGGCATGAACTTTCAGGCCCGGTATGGAATAAATGATGTGTACACCGGCTTTTTTCATCTCTTTAGCAGATATAAGATTGGCTTCCTCGTCAAATCGGGCTTTTAGTTCAACAAACACAGTTACTTTTTTGCCATTTCGGGCTGCTTTTATCAATGCATTCACAATTGCTGAGTTAGTAGCAACCCTGTATTGTGTGGTTTTTATTTCTGCTATTTCCTGGTCTTCTGCTGATTCATTGATAAACTGAATGACATAATCGTATTTCTGATAAGGAAAATGAAAACCACGGTCGCGCCGGGAGATGGCATATAACAATGATTTGTGCCTGTCAACCCGTTTATGACCAACAGGTGCAAGATAATCATTCTCAAGAAGAGGTGAGTAAGGGTTTGGAAAGGAAAAAAAATCATAGAAATTATGGTATCTGCCACCAGGAATACATTCATCATCAGAGATTTTAAACGTTTGCTTTAGTATTGCCAGCATATCATTGGCAATACTGCTGTCATAAAGAAACCTTGTGGGCAGGCCTGTTTTTCTTTTTTTGAGACTTTTTTTAAGCTTTTCGACAAAATCACCCGAAAATTCGTCTTCAATATGCAGGTCTGCATCCCGCGAAGTGGTGATAGCAGCAGAAGAATCAATGATAAAACCGGGATAGAGCTGGTCGAGATTTTCCCTGACAATATCATCAAGGAAGATGATATAGTGCTTATCTTCAATGGTAGCCAGATTAATAAAGCGGGGAAGTTTGTGGGCCGGTACTTTTGTTATAGCGTATTTTGGAGATTTCCCCTTTGTGGTGGTTCCTTTTTTTGTGTCTTTTTTGAACAACTTTACAGCAAAGTAAATGGTGCTGTCATTCAGAAAAGGTTCTATACCCTTAAGCAAAACAAGTGGCTGAACATATGGTCTGACCTCATCATTGAAAAAACTGCGGATAATAGCCCTGAAAGATTCATCAATATGTTTTGGCTGGACAAGGATAATGTTATTTTTTTCCAGCTCTGGCAAAATCTGATTATTAAAAACATCACCAAAATCATTTTGTTGTTTGTCAACAATACTGTTTATTTCTTTAAGAATTTCAGAAGGTTCATAATCAAGTTTCTTCTTATTCTTTGTTGACAACTCGTTCATACTACGGTATGATGCAACCCGTACTTTATAGAATTCATTCAGATTATTTGAATAGATAGCAAGGAATTTGATCCTTTCAAAAAGTGGCAGGCTTTTATCTTTCGCCTCCTCAAGGACCCTGTAGTTAAAAGATAACCAGCTAATATCCCTGTTGAAATATTTGTTTTTAACAATCATGATAAATAATCTCTTGTTGAGAAATATAAAAAATGTTAAAATACAAAATTTCTGCTATTTTCTTTACGATAATTTTAATATTATTTAACAAGAAAAGATGTTTGTATTAACAAAGATTAGAATAATTCAATATGAGGCGTTTTCTGTGTAGTAACTTTTTGTGCTTTGCTTGTTTTGTTACACGGAGATACACGGAGAAGTCAGGAAGATGCACGGAGATTTTTCTCTCAATGGTTCTCTTTGTCTGCTCAGTGGTCCTCTGTGTCGTAGCCTTTTACGCTTTGCTTGTTTTTCACAGAGTTACCCGGAGAAGTCACAGCTTTTTTGAAACAGAGTTAAATCAATATGAAAAATGGGGGTGTACTCCGAATATTCTTTTACAAGGTATTACCCCCCTTAATTCGTGACGTATTTTATTCATGATAACCTGAAACTTTTTGCTGCGAAAGAAGTAATCCTTAAAAATTAAAATACGTTTTGGCATTGTAGTAGCAAATATCCTGAACAATTTTTCCCAGGTGCTGCATTTCGTTTGGAAGTTCTCCGTTTTCCACTGCTGTTCCCAGGAAATTGCACAGGATACGCCTGAAGTATTCATGTCTTGGATAAGACAAGAAACTCCGTGAGTCTGTGAGCATACCTACAAACCTGCTCAAGAGTCCTAAATTAGAAAGGGCAGTTAATTGCCTTTGCATACCATCTTTCTGGTCTAAAAACCACCAACCCGAGCCAAATTGCATCTTCCCGGGTATCGAGCCATCCTGATAATTACCAATCATGGTAGCAAACACTTCGTTATCACTTGGGTTGAGATTATATAGAATTGTTTTTGTCAGTTGATCCTGCTGATCCAGTGAATCAAAAAAATTGGACATGTTTCTTGCCAGATTGAGGTCAAGGATTGAATCGAAACCTGTATCCGGCCCAAGTTGATTATACAGGCGTGTGTTATTATTCCTGATAGCGCCAACATGAAATTGCTGTACCCAGCCTTTTGAATGATCCATGAGAGCAAATTCAATGAGCATGGCTGATTTAAACTTAAGTATCTCATGTTTTTCAGGTTCCCGGCCACTTCTTACCTTATCAAAAATAGCTGCAATTTCGCTTTCTGTGAAATCTTCGGCGTAAAATTCTTCCAGTCCGTGGTCAGAGAGCCGGCAACCATTCTGATGGAAATAATCGTGCCGCTTACTGAGCGCTGTCCGTAAATCATTGAAGGTTTTAATTTCAACATCTGCAACCTGCGCCAGTGTATCAATGTATTGATTAAATGAAACGGGAGATTCTATGGCCATTGCTTTGTCAGGTCGCCAGGCCGGGAGAACTTTTAAATCGATATTCTCTTTTTTGATTTTTTTGTGGTATTCAAGGTCATCAACCGGATCATCTGTTGTGCAAACAATTTCAACCTTCATTTCTGACAACAACTTTCTGACACTGAAATCACGACTTCTTAGCATATTTGACGATTGCTCATATATTTCCTGCGCAGAGTCGATATTCAACAGCTTAATAATGCCGAAATAATCTTTTAACTCTAAATGTGTCCAGTGATACAAAGGATTCATAATGGTATATGGCACCGTTTCCGCCCATTTTTCGAATTTCTCCCAGTCAGAAGCATCTCCGGTGCAATATTTTTCGGACACACCATTTGTCCTCATAGCCCGCCACTTGTAATGATCGCCATAAAGCCAGGCTTGCGTAATGTTATCAAAATTTTTATCTTCTGCAATTGCTTCTGCCGGCAGATGACAATGATAATCAATGATTGGCATCGACGCTGCATAATCGTGATAGAGCCTTTTAGCTGTTTTGTTTTGTAACAGGAAATTCCGTCCGAGAAATTTTTTC
Organism: uncultured Bacteroidales bacterium; assembly: GCA_964629805.1. Classification (GTDB taxonomy): domain Bacteria; phylum Bacteroidota; class Bacteroidia; order Bacteroidales; family CAZVTW01; genus CAZVTW01. Next base: position 8,038 of record CAZVTW010000055.1, read on the forward strand.
ATTTTTTTTTCATTTTAGTCGTTTCTAATATAGAATTTAATGTCAATTTTTATACAAAAAATATCAATAAAATTAGAGAAATGCAATTCTACGCAGTAATAATCTTTTTATCCTCAAATGATAGTATGACTATTAATTATTAATGTCAAACAACCTGAAAATATGTCTGTTGAGAATATTTTCGGTCACCTCTTTTCCGACTGTTTCTTTATTCATTTTCAATGCATCGGTGTATGTTTCCCCCATTTCTGCTGCCATTTTGTATCCAACGTGAATAAGCTGCCTGAAATGAGGGTTGTATGCCGGATTATCCGGGATGTGACGAAGTGTCGAAGCAAATTGCTCTCCCGTCATTATCTCCACATCATCCGCCGTTGGGAGTTTAGTTTTGTCAATATCAATGACCGTTGCATACGGTTTGCATAACTCATTCATTCTCATTAATGCTGAAATATATATTTGTATGGAAATATCCAGCGCTTCAGGGCCGGAAAGGGCGAGACCAATTATTTCCTCGAGCCAGGTTGTTCCTGCTGTTTTTACATGTATGCCGGCATCGTATTTACGAATGAGCTTGCCCATAACCGGATATATCGAGAATTTGTCACTGCCGGAATGAATACTGAGTTTGAGATTCTCCGGCAAATTAAACTTCGAAACAGCATATTGAATTACCAGCAAATCTTCCTCAAATTCTTTTCGAAATTGGTTCAGGTCTCCTTCATAATCGACTCCTTTGTTAAATCGCCCTGTAAATTTAGGCGCTATTGTTTGTACCGGTACGCCTTCATGAGCCAGACCCAGTAAAATAAAAAAGAGCTCAACCGGTGATTGCGGATTATCCACTTCATCCATTGAAACTTCTGTCACAAATGTTCCTTCTCCTTTTTGAGTGAGGATGTACTGATAAATAGCTGAGGCTTCTTTTATTGCTGTAGCAAATTTGTTTGCAATAGATGTTAAGACTTCTTCGGTAATAACATACGGACTTTCGATTCCTGGTATTTGTAGTTCCCCGATATAGTCTTTACCGATATTAAAAAAGCGCTCTGCATCTTCTTTTTTTCCTTCCCTGGCAATAAAATCAGCTACATCAAGAGTAAAAAAATTAGAGTGAGGGATAAAAGGATCAACATTTTGCTTGTTAATATGGTCAGCATCAACATACCAGCTTTTAGCCCAGTTCAGGGTATTGGTAGCCTGTTGTGCTTCTGAAAAGGTATCTGCCGGGTTTGAATGAACAATCTGATGTTCACGATTTGATTTGTTCCATACCGGCACAATATCAATTCCTTGTTTATTTGCCTCAATAATTGCCCTAAGTTGAGCTTCTCCCTGATGGGCAAAACGATCTCCGATTCCGAATGAATATTTTTCAAGTTTCATTATCATCATTTTAAGATAAAAAAATAAATTCCGTGTACGCACACGAAAGTAAAGATAAAAATTCTTTTATTCAAATTTTTTTTATAATTTTGGCAACTTATTGAATCGTGTACGCACACGGAAGATGTTTTATGGATAACAATCAGGCAAAAAAAACACAGAATAATTCAATCAGGATAAAAGACATTGCCCTGAAAGCCGGCGTATCTATCGGGACAGTTGATCGTGTTCTGCACAACAGGGGCGAGGTTTCTGAAAAAACCCGGAGAAAAGTGATGGAAATAGTCAGGGAGCTTGATTATAAACCGAATATTATAGCCCGTTCCCTGGCTTCAAAAAGGGCATATTACATAACTGTCCTGATTCCGGATTACAAAACTGATAATCCATACTGGAAAGGGCCTTTGGACGGAATTAGAAGAGCTGCTGATGAAATTAAAGATTTTAACTTTTCGGTTGAAATTAAATGTTTTGATATTGGAAGTGAAAATTCTTTTCAGGCAATTGTAGCCAATATTGACAAGGAGCATCCTGATGCCTTGATTATTGCGCCTGTGTTTCACCATTCAGCAATTTCATTAACAAAAACATGTGAGCAGAAAAAGATTCCTTATGTTTTTATTGATTCAATGATTGAAGACCTCAATTATTTATCCTTTTTTGGTCAGGATGCTTTTCAGAGTGGTTATCTTGCTGCAAAATTACTGAATTATGCCATAAAATCCGAACAAAGAATTCTTGTGTTAAAATTAAGGAAAAGGGAGGGAAATATCAACCATTTGCTGAACCGCGAAGATGGTTTTATGACATTTTTTCGTGAGAACAACAGCAGCATGGCAGAAAGAATTATTTCTAAGGATATCGATATCTCCGTTAACAAAAGTTTTGAAAATACCTTTAATTCAACATTAAATGAGTTTGAGAACATTGGGGGGATATTTGTAACAAATTCAAAGGTGAATTTAGTCGCCGGTTTTTTCGAACAAAGAAATATATCAAAACGTTGTATTTTAATAGGTTATGATACAATACATGAGAATATACAATATCTTGAAAAGGATTTAATTGATTTTTTGATTGGCCAAAAACCTGAGGAACAGGGATATCAGGCTGCAATGACCATATTTAATTACCTGGTTCAGCAAAAAGAAGTTGAAAGAAAACATTTTAGTCCACTTGATATTATCACAAAGGAAAATTATAAATATTATTTAAATTACAATATATAAAATATAGTGTTATGTTTGGAAAAGAATTAAAGAACAAGATTTGCGCCGTGACTGGCGGAGCAGGAGTAATTGGTACAGCCATTTGTAAAAGTCTTGCCCAGGCAGGTATAAAAACAGCTGTCGTTGATTTGGATGGCGCTCAGGCACAAAAACTCGCAAAATATTTATCTGAAACTTATTCTATTGATTGTCTGGGTGTTTCTGCTGATGTCCTGGACAAAGATTCATTGATTGAAGCGAAAAAACATATCAACGATAACCTGGGGAAGATTGATTTTTTAATTAATGGCGCTGGCGGAAATTCTCCACAGGCTACAACCAAGGTTGAACAGATGGACGAAACAAGCGTAGCAGAATTGAGCGCTACATTTTTTGGACTACAAAAGGAGGGTTTTCAAAAGGTTTTTGACCTGAATTTTATGGGCACAATCCTGCCAACCATGGTCTTCTCAACTGATATGCTGGAAAATAAGAAAGGCGCTGTAATTAACATTTCATCTATGAATTCATTCAAACCCCTGACAAAAATTCCTGCATATTCGGCTGCAAAAGCTTCAATCAATAATTTTACCCAATGGCTTGCGGTACATCTCGCAAAAACAGGAATTCGAGTCAATGCAATTGCCCCGGGTTTTTTCCTGACAAATCAAAACAGGTTTTTATTGATTGATGAAGAAACAGGTCACCCGACTCCGCGTGGTGAAAAGATTATTGCCAACACACCTATGGGAAGATATGGTGATGTTGAAGAGCTTTCAGGTACTGTTTTATACCTGTTGTCTGAAATGTCTGCTTTCGTTTCCGGCGTGGTTATACCTGTCGATGGTGGATATAGCGCTTATGGCGGTGTGTAGTTTTATTCGAAAAATACAGTAAATCCTTGTTTACATTATATGCAATGACAGGGTATAAATATTCCGAAATAATGTCAGATTTTTACAGAGCATTTTTTTTACTCATCAGCCTTTTCTTTCTTTTTGCAGGTTATTCCTGTCAGGAGATGCAAAAAGAAAAGCAGCAGGAAGAAGAGAATGTATCGCCAAAATTTAAAGTACAGGGCTGGAATATTCTTTCGCGAAATTACGATAATGCACTTAAAGTTATTGATGCCGCCAAAGAATATAAAATCAATCATTTACAGATTTCGCATAAAATTATCATGGATTTGCGTCACGCTAAAAATCCGGAAACTGCAAAAATGGTAAATGATTTAACAGAAAAAGCACATAAACAAGGAATTCAAGAGGTTTGTGTGTGGGATCATTCTCTTTACAAATTAGATTATTATCCAAAGGAATTTATCAGAAAACAAGACGGAAAAATAGATTTAGACAACCCTGAATTTTGGGCATGGCTCAAAAACGATTACCGCGAAATGCTCGATCTGCTGCCCGATATAGACGGAATTATTCTCACTTTTATTGAAACCGGGGCACATGTGGAAGACCAGCATTCTGATATTTTGAAAACCGAAGAAGAAAAACTCGCAGCCATGGTAGATACCCTGGCAAGTGTTATTATTGATGAACGCGATTTACAACTTTATGTCAGAACGTTTATCTATACCAAACACGAGCTTTCTTCTTTGTTAAAGTGTATTAACCTGGTGAAAAATCCAAAATTGAGGGTAATGACCAAAGAAACACCCCATGATTTTTTCTTAACTCACCCGGTATCAGAATTTGTGCAGGACATAAAATTTCCTACCATCATCGAATTTGATGCTGCCCACGAATACAACGGACAGGGAATCATTACCAGCATACTGCCTGAAGTGCATCTCAAACGCTGGAAATACTACAGCAAAATCCCTAATGTAATCGGCTATGTAGCTCGCACTGATCGCACCAAAACTTCTACCATCGTTGGCACAGCCAACGAAATAAACCCTTATGCCCTGTTCAAAGGGGCACAAAACCCGGCTGTGGATATTGATGTTATTTATGAAGAGTTCATTGAAAAAAAATACGGCGAAAAAGCCATTGAATTTTTAAAGCCGGCTTTTAAAAAGGTGAAAAAAATTATTTCTTCCATATTTTACACATTGGGCTTAAACACCAACTCGCATTCCCGTTTTCAGTACAACGACGACTCTGCTTACCAGCGGCATGTTTCGGGAAAATGGATTGAACCACCTGTTGTTTTCATTGAGCATGGTGTAAATAAGGAATTTCACTACTGGAAAGATATTGTTAATCATCTTGCTGTTCCCTGGTACAAAGGTGAATCAAGCGGTCAGCTTGCCAAAGAAAGCCATTGGGTGTTAGACAGCAACTGGCTCGAACCAAAAGAACTTATCAATGAGGAATACCTTAAATATATTGTTACTGAAAAAGATTATGGCGTAAATCAGGCCAAAGAGGCATTGCAACTGGTTCAGAAATCTGAAGATTACATACAAAACAAAGCCGGTTACGACAGCCTTTATCACTTGTTCAACCGCACTTTGTTAACAGCCAAACTCTATCGTGGCGGGGCAAAAGTATATTTTGGTTACCGGGTATTTGCCCGCGGCCAGGAATTTCAAACCCCTTTTGTTAAAGAAACCCTGCAACAAGGCATGGAAGAAATTAAGTCAACAGCCAAAGCTATGATTCATTATCCCCAAAAGGGAAATCAGGGACAATTTGTCTGGATTGACGATGCTTACAGGGCATTAGAATTTTACCAGGCAGTAAAAAAACGGGATTCAGATGAGTTTGATAAAGATTTTTTTCCCTATTTTAATTACTTTCATAAAGCACGGGTTGAATTTAAAGATGAGGCTTTAAAAATTATTAAAGAATAAACTAAATGTAGAAATATGGAATAAGTTTTTTTTAATATAAAAATCAGAATGTTATGAAACCAATCCATCGCTATTTTATTATTTTTTTCGGATTCATAATTTTGTTTTCCTGTAAAAACACAAATGAACACCCGTTGGAAAGTGCAGATGCACAAATGGGCGAGGTAGCCCTTTGGCCTGTCGAAAAAGCCGGCAAATGGGGTTTTATCAATGCTCAGGGCGAAATGGAAATACAACCCAAATTTGATTTTGCCCGTGAATTTAGTCAGGGCCTGGCATTGGTAGATGTCAATAAAAAGCGCGGCTTTATCCGCCCCAACGGAAAATATGCCATTGCCCCGCAGTTTTTTGAGGCTGCATCGTTTTCAAATGGTCTGGCAGCAGTTACCAAAACAAAAAAAATTCTCTTTATGGATTTAGGTGCTGGTGATAATGCTTACATCAACCGCTTAGGTGAAACCGTAATTGAAAAAAAATTTTTTCAATTACATGATTTTTCGGAAAACCGGGCAGCAGCTAAATTTTTACCCGAAAACAAATTTGCATTTTTTGACAAATCCGGAAATTTGATAACACAAGCAGAATTTGACATAACAATGCCTTTTGATAATGGTGTAGCAACTGCCGGAATTGAAAATGGAAATGCTTTTATCATAGATAAACAAGGCAATAAAGTGAAAGAATTTGATGATGCTGATATTTTTTATGGCTTTGAAAATGGTTTAGCAGGTATTTTTAAAAACAATCAATATGGTTTTATCGATGCTCAGGGAAATGAAGTTATTCGCCCACAATTTGATTTGGTTGATGTTTTTTCTGAAGGATTAGCAGCAGCTAAAAAAAGAGGTAAATTTGGCTACATCAACAAAAGCGGCGAATTTGTAATTGAACCCGAATTTGAGTTAACCGGAAAATTCTCACAGGGATTAGCCCCTGTAGAGTTGCAAAATAAATGGGGATACATCAATAATAAAGGCGAAATTATTATTGAACCACAATTTCATTGGGCACATCCTTTTAGAGGCGAATTGGCAAAAGTGGAATTTTCCCGTGACAGTTTCGGATATATCAATAAACAAGGCGAAATAGTTTGGAAACCCTAAATTCTTAAAAATATGAAAAATACATTCACTACATTATTTACAGCATCGGTAACCACTCTTCCTCTCATTTGGTTGGGTTGCCAGGATAAAACAAGCAGCGAGGAAACTTGCAAACCTGTAAAGCCAAACATCATTTTTATCATGACCGATGATTTGGGCTACCACGATTTGGGATGTTACAGCCAGACCCACATAAAAACCCCAAACATCGATCAACTGGCACAAGAGGGAATGCGATTCACAAATTGCTATGCCGGATCACCGGTAAGTGCACCCAGCCGTAGCGTATTAATGACCGGACAGCACACCGGACATACCACCGTACGGGGAAATACTTCACCATTAGTGGACAGACCTTACCCTTATAATCGTGTGCCATTAAACGATGAAGACACCACTGTGGCTGAAGTGTTGAAAAAGGCCGGATACGTTACCGGAATCACCGGAAAATGGGGACTGGGTGAACCGGAAACCGAAGGTATTCCAAACAAACAAGGTTTTGATGAGTGGTTTGGATATTTGAATCAAAATCATGCTCACAGCTATTATCCGCCTTATTTGTGGAAAAATCAGGAAAAATTCATTTTAGAAAAAAATCAGGACGGCCAGAAAGGAACTTACACCCATGATTTATTTACTGATTTTGCACTTGATTTTATTAAAAAACATAAAGACACCACCTTTTTCCTTTATTTACCCTACACCATTCCGCATGCCGAATATGCTATTCCTGACACAGCCCCTTATCAGAACGAAAGCTGGGACGAAAAAGCCAAAGTTCATGCGGCAATGATTACCCGTATGGATAAAGATATTGGAAAAATGATGAATTTGCTTAAAGAAACAAAAATTGACAGCAATACCATCGTCTTTTTCTGTTCCGACAATGGTGCTGCCCTCAGGTGGGAAGGCACATTCAACAGTTCAGGGATGTTACGCGGCCACAAGCGCGATGTGTATGAGGGTGGAATCCGTGTCCCTATGATTGTTCGTATGCCGGATATTGTACCAGCAGGAACTATTTCGGATGAACCCTGGTATTTTCCCGATGTTTTACCTACTATGGCTGATATCGCCGGTGTTGAACCGCCCGAAAATATTGATGGTGTAAGTGTTTTACCTGTGATTACCGGAAAAAAACAACAATTGCCCGACCGCTATCTATACTGGGAATTTCACGAAGGCGGATATTACCAGGCTGCCCGTTGGAAAAATTGGAAAGCAATAAAACTCAAACCTGATACCACCATGGAACTTTATGATTTGGCTGTAGACCCGGGTGAAAATTACAATGTTGCCGAATTACATCCTGAATTAGTAAAACAATTTCAAAATTATTTAGACACTGCCCGCACCACTTCAAAACACTGGCCAGGGAAAATTGAAAAAACAGAATAAAATGAAAAATGCAAACTACATAACCCTTTTGGGTGCCGGATTATTAGGTATTGCGAGTTGTTCTGACAAAAATAACAGCAACGAACAACCACCCAATATCCTTTGGATATTGGCCGAAGATGCCTCGCCTGATTTTAGCTGTTATGGCGAAAAAACTATCACTACACCCAATGCGGATAAGCTTGCTGATGAGGGAATTAAATTCACTAATGCTTTTGTTACCTGCCCTGTTTCTTCACCCAGTCGGTCGGCTATGATAACCGGAATGTATCAAACCACGCTGGGTGCTCATAATCATCGCAGCCAGCGTTATTATGGCAAAGGCAGCGGAAATGAAAAATTTTACCCTTCGTATTCTTTGCCCGAAAAAGTAAAAATGATTCCGCAATTATTTAAAAAAGCGGGATATTATACTGTTTTGGCGCAACCTGAATCATTTAAAAATAAGGATACCATCTGGGGGAAAACCGATTATAATTTTGAATACAAACATGAAAATGTATATGATTCCGATAACTGGGCTTTACGCCCCAAAGGAAAACCATTTTTTGCACAAATTCAACTGCATGGCGGCAAACAACGTAATGCTGAAGTAGATAATCCTGTTAATCCCGACAAAGTAACACTACCTCCTTATTATCCCAACGACTCAGTAATGCGACAAGACCGGGCTGAATACCTCAATTCTATTCTTTTGATAGATCAGCAGGTTGGCCAAATAATGGATACGCTAAAAAAACAGGGTTTACTTGAAAATACCATTGTGTTTTTCTGGACAGACCATGGCATAAGCCACTTACGTGGAAAACAATTTTTGTATGATGAGGGAATAAAAGTGCCTTTGATAGTTCGTTTTCCTGAAAAGTATAAAGGTACAGTACGTAATGATTTGGTTACCCAGATAGATATTGCTGCGACATCGCTGTCACTCGCAGGCATTGAGATACCGGATTATGTGCAGGGAAAAGATGTTTTTGCACCGGATTATCAGCCAACGGAATTTATAGTTTCCGCCCGTGACCGCTGCGATGAGACCATTGATGTTATCCGGTGTATCCGTAACAAACACTTTAAATATATCCGGAATTTTTACGCTCATTTGCCCCACATGCAGCCCAATCGATACAAAAGCAGAAAGCAGATTGTTAAGCATATGAGATATTTGTATGACATGGATAAACTCAATGAGCCGCAAGCACGGATTTATGATTATCAACGTCCACCGGAAGAACTGTATGATCTTAAAAATGACCCTTACGAAACACACAATCTGGCCAAAAATCCGGCATTTAACGATACCCTGAAAGTAATGCGTGAAAAACTCTATTCCTGGATGGTACAAACAGGCGACTTAGGTTTAATTCCTGAACCCGAACTTGAAAAGCTTGGTTTACAGGAAGGCAATAAATATTTTGTAACAGATTACAGCCGCAAAATTTTACCTGACGTAATCCGCACCATTGAAAACGGCGAAAATGATCAAATTAATGAATTACTGAAAGCTTTTGACTCGCCTGAACCTACGGTTCGATATTGGGCAGCAACCAAAAGCTGGACGTATGCCATTGACAATGATCTACCACCAGACTTGATTCCAAAACTCAAAGCTTTGGCAAATGACGAATCAGCATCTGTCAGGATTGCTGCAGGGCGGTCGCTTTGTCGTTTACACCAAGACCAAGCCGGCCTGGAAATTCTTAAAAATGAATTGGATAATCCGAATGATATTGCAGAAATGTACACTTTATGGTCAATTGAAAAGGTGCGGACACATAGCTTACCTTTATTGCCGGTTTGGGATACCCTGCAAACGGATTATGAATTTTCTAACCGGCTGTTGGTAAGGATGAAAAATTATTTTCTTGAATGAAAAAAAAAATTTAAATAAGAATTCTAAAAACTTATAGAAATATGGGAAAAAATGTAATTGTAGCACAATCTGGCGGGCCTTCGCCCGTAATCAATAACACCTTGCGTGGCATTATTGAAACCTGTAAAATGTTTCCGGATACTTTCGGAACCATTTATGGCGGCTGGCACGGTATAGAAGGGGTGTTAAAAGAAGAACTAATTAATCTTTCGGCGCAGAATGAGGATGAGGTTTCGCTCTTGCGCGTTACCCCTGCCGCAGGAAGTATCGGTACTTGCCGTTATAAGCTGAAAGGCCACCAAGACAAAGATTTTGAACGTGTGATCGAAGTTATGAAAGCCCACGATATTGGTTACTTTTTCTATATCGGTGGAAACGATTCGCAACATACCGCATTTAAAGTTAGTGAATTAGCCAAAGAACACGGCCTTGATCTAATCGCTACCGGTGTGCCCAAAACCATTGATAATGATGTGGGCGACAATGAATTCAAATTAATCGACCATACCCCCGGCTACGGAAGTGTGGCGCGATACTGGTCGCACATCATCCAGAATGCCAACGAAGAAAACATGGGCTCTTGCCCCTCTGATCCGGTATTGGTAATTCAGGCTATGGGGCGCAAAATCGGTTTCATCCCGGCCGCAGCCCGACTGGCTGATCCTAAACGCGAAATTCCTTTGCAAATTTATCTGAGCGAATCAAATTTGAATTTAGAACAACTCGCTGATAATGTAAATGAACAAGTGAAAAAAGACGGACGCTGCATTGTAGTTATCAGCGAAGGCTTTGATGTAGGTAAGCTGGGGGAAGTAAAAGATTCATTCGGTCATACCTCTTTCGGGTCCAGTGAAATTACCGTACAACAAAAAGTAGTAAACTACCTGAACAAAAAAGGATTAAGCGCACGTGGTGCAGCACGCGGGCAGGTTATGGGAACCGACCAGCGTGATACTGCCATTTACGCATCTACCGTGGATTTAAATGAAGCCTATCGCGTTGGACAAAAAGCTGTGGATATTGCCATGAATGAAGGAAACGGATGGATGGCCACCATACTTCGTCAGCCTGGTTTTATTTACAATGTATATTACGACAAAGTTCCGCTTGAAAAAGTTGCACTTTCCGAGCGTTTCTTCCCCAAAAAATGGATTGCTGATAGCGGCGTAGATGTTACTGATGAGTTTATCCAATACGTGCGTCCGTTAATTGGTGAAGATTGGGTGAGTGTCCCAATTATCAATGGGAGGCAACGATTTACCCGTTTCAAAAAAATATTTGCCGATAAAAAACTGAAAGCTTATACACCACAAGCTTATGCAGAATAACTATTTAAAAAGCTATGTCAGAGCGATTTGCTTTGGCAAGGCAAAATTCAATTATTAATACTTTCATTAAATAAATAAACAAGAAAAATGGAAAACCCTAAACAAATACTAAAAGACATTAAAAAAGAAAAAGAATTTTTCATTGGTATTGATTCCGATGGATGTGTTTTTGATACCATGGAAATCAAACAAAAAGAATGTTTTTGTCCAAATGTAATAAAACACTGGGAATTGCAGAAAGTTCAAAAATATGCCCGTGAGGTATGGGAATTTGTAAATTTATATTCCAAAACCCGCGGTGTGAATCGCTTTTTAGCTTTAATCGAAACATTCAAATTAATTGATGAGCGCGAAGAAGTAAAAGCTCGTAATTTTCAATGCCCCGACATTCAACCTTTGATTGATTGGACTGAAAAAGAATCGAAATTGGGAAATCCGGCATTAGAAAAATATGCCAAAGAAGTAAACAATCCGGTAATTGATCGTGCACTGAAATGGTCATTGGCAGTTAATGAGGAAGTAGGCGAAATGGTTTATGGGATGCCGCCATTTCCAAAAGTACGCGAATCGCTCAAAAAAATTCAGGAAAAGGCTG
>CAZVTW010000056.1:0-19720 GCA_964629805.1 uncultured Bacteroidales bacterium
CGTCCGGGTCTGCGAGGGGATAGGTGGGGTAACTCACTATTCTATCTCAATTATCAGTTTCAATCCTCACCAGGAGGCTTTTGCGTGTACTAAAACTGCATTGCGACGACCAGAATGTTTGGTTGTCTATTGGCGCTTTAAGAATGTAACTATCTATTCGTTTTATTTTCATTGATATTTTTTAATTATTCGTGTGTTAATTTTGAAACCAGTTTCTCAATATCTTTCGCTTCCTTTACTGATGAGGCTTTAACCTTCAGGTATAAGCCTTTTGAGGAAAGTTCTTTCATGATAGTTTCAACTTCATCAGGTTCAGGATATAAAAGCAAACGTTTTCCGGCATTTTGAATTCTTTTCAGAACTGGTATTTGTTCACTTACTCTTGGTTGACAGGCTACATCCTGCCATTGAATTGCCATGAGGCCGTCTAAATCTAACAAATGATCCAGGTGACGTACCTGTTCTTGTCCGTCTAAGTGGTACAAGTTGTAATCAAGGAATTGGGTTTGTTGGGTCAATTCAGGAATAATAAATTCTTTGAACATGTCAGCAGAAAACATGGCAGCCATATCGCATTGCATGTAATGATGTTTACCAGGTGCCCAGGTTCCAAATCCGACTATATGTCCACCCATATTGCATTTTTCAACAATGGAAAAGAATTTTTTTGCAGAATCAAGCCATACTTTTCGAATTTGAGCAAGCGCCTTATGTACTGATTCAGGTTGCATAAGCATATCCAGCAACAGAGCTTCGCTTCCCCTTATATGTGCCAGAGCATCCAAATCGCCTACAATGTGAGGTAACCCAAGCATGTAATCACCGTTTTGTTCAGAGGTTAGGTATTCAAGTAATTCAAAGCTTTTCTTGTATAAGAAAGAATTAGCATCAAAGATAAGCTCCTCATTAATATCTTTTATTGTTGAATGTAACCAAACAGTATCGGGTTGAAAATTTGGTGTTACTCCTTTAAAAAATCCGGCATGTCCGGCCGCAGCCAGGTCAATAATTATTCTGGGATAGGCATCGCCGCCAAAATAGGTCTGTTCGAAATACGCCCGGTTCCGTTTCAGTATTGTTTCACCATCACACCAGTATTTTTCGCATTCTTCCTGATTTACCGGGGGCTTTTTCACATATTGTCTCCCGTTTTTCGGAGCTTCAATAGCAATTAAGCATCTGTCTGCTATTTCATTGGCCCAAAATGCTTCGTATCTTTTTTTAGTTCTTTCCTGGTTCAAATTCATGTTGTAATATTTAATAACCCTTAACTCTTCACACCTGAAATCACGATGGCTTTTCCGGTGGTCATTTCTTCTAAGCAGTTAAACATGTTGTCGGTACCCAATCCGCTTTCTTTTCGGGGCATGTAGGGAACGTTTCCGGGCCGGAAGCAGGATGAATCGTTGATGACTACCCCGCCGACATCCATTTCATCAGCAACACGCATAGCACGCGAAATATCTTTTGAATAAACGGCACCCTGCAGGCCGTAAGGTGAGTCATTGGCAATTTTTATGGCTTCTTCTTCCGTTTTAAAAGTAGCGACAGGGGCTACCGGGCCGAAACATTCTTCGGAAAATAATTGTGAATCAACAGGGACATCACTGATTATGGTTGGCTCAATAAACGTTTTGTTTACCCTTTTGCCACCACAGATTACCGTGGCTCCCCTGCTAATGGCATCGTTTATTTGTTCCTCAATATGAATTGCTGCTGCTTCATGAATTACCGGGCCTACATCCACAGATCGATCGGCTGGATTTCCCAGTTTCAATTCCTTAACATATTTAGCCCCCAGCTCAATAAACTGGTCTTTTACCGATTCGTGTACCAAAAACCGCTTATCAGCTACACAGGCCTGGCCATTACCCACAGTCATCCGCCCACGGATAAGGTTGAAAGCTGCTTTATCTATATCAGCATCTTCAAAGATGATAACAGGATCATTCCCTCCCAGTTCGAGCGATAATTTTTTAAGCCAGGGTGCTGCCGCAGCCATTATCTGCTTTCCCACTGCGCTGCTTCCTGTGAAGGTTATAACTGGTACTTTAGGATGTGTTACTAATACTTCTCCGGCTTCATGACCGTAGCCGGGCAACATGTGAAATGCTTCAAAAGGTACACCTGCTTCAAGCATCAGCTCTCCAATGCGGAGACAGGTCAGGGGGCAGTCTTCGGATAGCTTCAGGACAATGGAATTGCCGGCGACAAGTGCCGGAGCTGCCTTGTAAGCAAGCATCTCCGAGGGGAAATTGAAAGGAATTATCCCGCCGACCACACCGACAGACTGGCGGTACATCCATGCCATTTGTGATTCACAACCACTCATCGCATCCATTGGGTAGGTTGCGCCTTGTGGGTCTTTCACCCGATCGGCAACGGTTTCAAAAATTTCGGCTGTTTTGTTGATCTCAAACGTTGCCCAATGGTATGATTTCCCGTTTTCTGCAATGGTCATGTCTCGCAATTCATCCAGGTTTTCGTAAATAAGTTCCGAGGTTCGTCGCAAATAATCAATCCGCATATGAGCCGGTATTTTTCTGTTAATTTTATAACCTTTTAAGGCCAGATCAACTGCTGTTGCAATATCTTAACGCCCTGCACGCGGAACAACATCAATTTTTTTATGTGTTGCAGGATTAAATACTTCAATTGTACGTTTATCCTCAGCATCAATAAATTGTCCGTTAATAATCATTTTCATAACCTGATATTTTTTATGTTTAACACACTCTTAGGGTTTGATGCGAAATAAACTGTGCTAAAAATGTACAGGTTATATCGTTTCAAACCCTTAATCCCTCATGAAAGAGGAATTCAGAGCATTGAATTATTTTATATATTCACCACTCACCACTCACCATTCACTACTCACCACTCACCATTAGTGCGCTATCATCGGTGGTTCTGCATAATTTTTATTGTTCCACACTGTATCATTTTATTGTTTCAACTGGTTAAGCAACTCCTTTTCCAGCATCTTAATTTTATCCTGTAGCGAGTCAGTATCTGATAGGTCAGTCGTTTCATAAGGGTCCTCAATTAGATCAAATAATTGTTGTCTTTTAGTCCCTTTAACATCATATTTAATAAGTTTGTATTGCTTATCACGAATTGCCCGTTGGTATGACTTGTAAGCTGTTAAAATATACTCGTGATGTTGCTCCCCTGCTCCTGATATCACATAATAAAAACTTCTGGTGTCAACCGAAGCAGGAGCCTTAATATCGAGCATTTCACAAATTGTCGGATATAGCTCATTTAAATATACCAGGGCATCACTTTTTTGGTTGGCGGGGATATTTTTCCCTGCTATAATCAAAGGTACCTTTGTGCTATGTTCATATACGTTTTGCTTTCCCATTAAACCGTGCTGACCAAGGGCCAGCCCGTTATCACCTGAATAAATAATAATCGTATTATCGTATAATCGCTTTGCTTTTAAAGCACTGATTATTTTTCCGAGACAATCGTCATTATGGGTTATCAGGGCATAATAGTCACGTATGTGCTGTTTTACTTCTGCTTTTTCTCTGGGGAATCCGGCTAAAATTTCATCCCTGATTCGCATGTCGCCAATATCAAACGGGTGTTCACCGGTAAAGTTCGGCGGAATACTAATTTTTGCCGTATCATACATATCAAGGTACTTTTGATGGGTTGTCCGTGGATCATGCGGGGTCATAAACGAGGTGTAAATGAAAAACGGTTTATCAGAATCATAGTCCTGAATGTAGTTGATGGTTGCATGGGTAAAAATATCGGTACTGTGTTTTCCACCATACATATACTCACCTCGTTTATACGTTATCTTATTGCTCTTGTAAAAATTTTCGATTACCGGACGCTGATTTGGCAGGGTATCATTAATAGACTTGTATGAATTCAATGGCACGTTCCATTGATCGTACATCCCTCCGAAAAAGATATCAGCTCCCTGGTTGAAACAGTTTTTGAATGACTCAGGATTACTGTGGTATTTTCCGGTGCTAAAGCAATTGTATCCGGCGTCCTGTAATATCTCACCTATACTTACATGCGATTTGGGGATTTGTTTGCCACCGTTTTCAAGATTATTCAAATATTTGCCGGTTAACAGCATAGCCCTGCTGGGCTGAGAAACTGCCCCTGAGTAAGAACCCATGATATAGGTATTCGTAAAACAGGTTCCCTGCATGGCCAGAGTATCCAGATTTGGGGTGATTATTTCATTGTTCCCCAGATAATTAATCGTGTTTGCCCTTTGATCGTCGGCAAAGATAAAAAGGATATTGGGGTGTTTGCCGGTTTGTTTTTCATCCCGGTTTCCTTCCTGTTTGTTACTGCATGAATTCAGGGCTACCGCATTTGCGAGTAAAAGTGATGCTAAAGTAATTGTACTGTTTTTCATAATTTCATTAGATTAATATTGATTTGTACTTTCTCATAAGTACAAAAACACCCGTTTTTATACTTACGTACAAGTACAAATATAAATTTTAATTATCTGTATTCACTTTTATTCCAGTTACTTTTTTTATAATCAGTGCTGTAATAATTTGCAACAATCCCAAAATAATAAACACATATTGAAGCGCCCCGATTGGAGATACCCAATAATTGAGCACAATAAACACCACCCCGCCCAATATCCTGCCAAGGCCAACAAACATTTCATTGTCAAAAACATAAGTATAGCTATCCCTGCTTTCAATTTTTGAGGCTTTTTCAAAATTTGAAAGTTTTGTAGATGCATACGCCACATTAATGACCGGTTCAGCTATTACCTGGCATATCTTCATAACAATAACGCCAATAAATGAAATTTTGAAAAGCTCAGCAATCATTTGGTTATTCAATATGGTTGAAGAAAGAATGATTCCTCCGCTAATAACAACCAAAGCGCCGGTAAACATCATTTTTGCCCTGTGTTTAGCAGCCGTGATCCTTCCGAGTGTATATATAACTGTGACCGATATTATTGCCATTGTAATCTCAATTTTTCCGAGCACTGTTTCATCGCCGGCAACATTCAATATCAGTAAAGGCATGAAAAATAAAAACCCGCCGGACACGAATCCGAATAACATAGCAAAAATTCTGTGTAATTGCCATAATTTACTGAATCGAAAGTAATTAAAACGTTTAATTTGAGATGAAGTGAACGTGCTTCTGATAATAAGTACCATGGCATACACGATGAGCAAAACCATAAATGCCGCCATCAACTGATAAGCCCTTATTTCGTCGAACCACCCTGTATTACGACCGATTCCAATCACAACTGTTCCAAAAAGGAATGGAATAACGGCATTGAAAAACACAATAAAAAACTGGTCGAGGCTGGAAAAGAAATTCCGGTTTTCCTCGGTAGTAACCAGCAACGAGAGAAATTGCCTGTTCGACCAGTACAATCCGCTTCCCAGGCCGCTAAAAAAGCCATAAAAAAAGATATACCCGCCAATGGAGGCTTTCACGAAAAGCATCATCAGGAAAGTAGATGCAATACTCAGGAACATGCCCACAGAAAAGAGATACCGGATATTTATTCCTTTTTGCAGTAACTTGCCGTTTGTGAAATTTCCGGCAACCATACCGGCCACAAAACCGAAACTATTGATAATGGCAATTACCTGATTTCCGGTAGCCCTGTTGACAAAGGCAGTAGAGAAGATGATAACAAACGGGAACACCATGGAATACAAAAGATTCACGATAATCAACCGTTTCCCGTTTTTATCAAAGGTGTCAAATGCCTGTATTTCTTTTTGAATAAAATGTTTCATCAAATTGATTAATCAATGTCTCTCATTTTGATACCTGAAAACCTGTCTGCGGTTATTTCAACCGAATTATTGACAGCGTATATGCCATGATTTTTTATTTCATGGGCATTAGCAATAAGAAATCCAACAACCGGTTCGGGTAGCTTAATTATTGCTGACACACCTCCCGGAAGGGTTACCCGCAGTGTGAATTTCTGCTCCCCACGCCGCCAGCTCACACCTATTGTTCCTTTTTCGGTTTCCTTGTAGCCACGTGCCCATTCCAGTGTATGGTCAATCAAGGGCTCTATTCTAACCTTACCGGGTTTATCTCCAGGAATAATTCCGGTCAGACATTGGTACAGAACTATACCGGCATAGGCCGTTGTGGCATGCGCCGATGAGCGTGTATCCAGCTCGAGGCTCTCCCACAGTGTTTTGTCCCGTAAAACATTTGGCCCGAACGTTTCACGGACATCGTTGTATAGTTTAGAATCCTTGATTTCTGCCATGTACCTGAAACGCGGGCACAATCCCATGACACTGCTCGAACGCGAAGGATTGAGCATGCGTGTATTATCGCGTACAGGCAATTCAAATGAATTCCATCCCCGAAGCACATCCCATAACAATTGCTCCTGTTCTTTTGGCAGAACACCTGACCACAGCAGCCAATATTGGGTGGTTTCGCTTATAATTCTTTGTTGCGTGCCAAAAACATGTGCTTCTTCAACCCTGAAAGGCACTAATTTACCGTCTTTGCGCACGAACATGTCGGGCACGAAACGGAAAACCCGTTCGTTGTGTGTTAAAATTGAAGGGGCACATAATTTTTGTAAACCGGTTTGTATTTTATCGGCCACTTCAGCGAAAATGGGTTCACCTGGTATTACTTCGGCACTCTCGCGGAACAAGCGATAGAAATAGGCATTAACACTCATATTCACGCTCCCGTCCTCACCTGAAACAGCCATTTTTGACCAGTCGCTCCAGTTGCTCATCTTTCCATCGTGCGGAATCAATCCTTCCTCATTCAGGTTATCAGAAACGTTCCGGGCGACCCCGGTAACTGTTTGTTTAAATTTTTCCGGCAGCGGTGTGTTGTTTTCTTTTGCCCATTGAACCATATCATATGCAACCATGCAGGATGCTAACATCCACAACATATTTTCACCCTCAGCCAAAGTGATGGCGCTGCATCGTCCGTTTGGCATATCCGGATATTTATCCTCATCGCCCATTCCCTGATCAACAAAAAGATGAAACATGTTCTCGGAAATTTGTCTTCCGGTCTCACCATAAAACAAACGCCCGCCTTCGCTTGACTGAAAACAATCACCACTGGTAACGATACGTTCGCAGGTGCAGTCAACATATCCGTCGTGGGCGTTAATCCGGAGTGTTCGTTTACAGGCATCAACAATTTGATTGAGTACCGGGTCGGAGCAGGTTACATCAGCTTTTGTATCTGCCGGATGAATGACTCCATGTTCAATCAGCCCCAGTTTTTTTACTGTTACAAGCTGTTCTTTGTTCATATCACGTGCAACAATACAGATATACCTGAAATTGTGCTTTTGCATACTCGTATAGTGAATACCCCTGCCATCGCCGATGAGTGTAAGACCACCATGACTCACCATGGGATTGAACAAGCGTTGATGGTTGTCAGAAGGCGCTCCCCATTCATTGTCGAGCCATTCCATGAGGTTGATGTCTATTCGGACACCTTCCGGGATTTCAGCTTCAATATAGGGTGAACCTGTAGTGTTTTCACCCAAATCGTAAACCACATAACTGCTTTTTTCTTTTGTCCCTTTGAGAATAAGCCCTCCATTTCCGTTTTTGAGTATTGATGATGGATACAACACAAATTCTCCTCCACTGATTGCGTTTCCTAATTGCCTGAACTTGACACGGTCGAGTTGGTTGGGAGCGATTGCCACAGGTTTGTCGCTTTTATAGTCGTATTTTTCTTTTGCGCCAAACCAGGCAAGCATTTTCTCAGGTATCGGCCTGTTTTTGAATTGCTCCTGTAATTCATAAAAACCAAAATCAATAACGTTTTGCGGAATTTTATGATTCAGAAAAGGTAAGGGGATAGCCCGTTCCCGTAATTCGACCGGGGCTTTTTGCAATTTGGAAGCATGAACAACTGTCCAGTTGCTGTCATCAAAACCTGCCGGGTACCATTCGTTTGGAAATTTGCGGGCATATACAAATTCGCCTTTCAGTCCCCGCGACCAAATAGTATTTTTTTCAAAAGCCTCTAAAGAAGTTATTTTCCATTTGTCGGCAAGAGTCAGTTGCTTGTTCCCGTGCCACAGGCATAATCCGATTCCAGGGCTGTGTTGGGGAAACTCGTACTGGATATTCTCCGGTACGCTGTTGGGATAGTATGCAACCCTGATGGCAATTGTGTTTTCGCCTTTTTTTATCCATTTCGAAATATCAATGGTATCAACAAAAAAATACCGGCTGATTGCCCGCGCAGGACCAGTCATAACAACTTCACCATTGATATACAGGTGATAAACAGAACCGGCAGTGATAGCAATTGAAGTGTTTTCAGGGCTTTCAGTAACCATAAATTGCGAACGAAGCAAATAATGGCATGTTTCTTCTTTCTCGTTTAAAACAAGCCAGTTGTTCCGGATTTTTTCTATGGCTGGAATGATATTTTTCATTATCCTGTTTTTTTTATTTCAGTTTATAAAATACAACCTTTGCATTTCCCACTTCAAGCGTTATGTTGTCCTTTATTACATTTCCTTCCAAATCAATATATTCAAATTTCGGATTAAGAGAAAAGGTTTGTTTTTCTTTGCCTTCATTTATAAAAATATCAGGTGTGGGGTATTCCTTCCCGTTTTTTTGGGGTGAAAAAAATACTGAATTTTTATCTTTACCTGATTCCTTCTGCCATCCTTCCAGGGTGTTCCAATGTACTTTTTTGCGTATATCGCTGACAGTAATCTTTTGTATATGAAATTTCTCATTAGGACTTACATATAAATTACTGTCAATTAAACCCGGCCTGAGTTCAGTTCCCCTGTGGTTGACAACGGTAAGTGTTGAACCCAGGTTTTTCAGGCAAACAATGGTGTTACCGGTTACTGTATCGTATGGAGCTTTTACATTGCCTCTCAATTTAAAAGGTAATTTATCTTTTCCTTCTAAATAATTTGTTAAATCATGTTTATTTAAAACATTTATAATGATACCGGTTTTCTGACAACCATAAACAAGGTTGTTTAGGATGTTATTATCATAGGCATGCCTGTTTGAAAGAATACCGCCGTTGTAGTTGCAAATAATATTTCCTTCAACCAAAATTTCCCTGACTAAATAGTCAAGATAAATACCATTTGAAATGATGTGTTTATCTTGTTTTTCATGTTTGTCGAAAATAATGATATTGTTTCTGATACTATTCCTGAAAGCATGGACACTGCAATATATTCCTCCTCCGTCATGTAAAGTAAGCTGGCTGTTTTTAATAATATTCGACTCGAATACACTGCTGTGCCCGTCAAACCGGATGCCGTCATATCCTGTATCTTCAATATAATTGTTCCTGACGATGTTATGGTGTGAAAGTGTCATAGAGTCCTTATAAGGTATTTCATAGTTCAATACACAAATCCCGTTTGCATCGTCTAAACCACCTCTGCCATATCCGGTTATTAATCCAATTCGTTCAATACGATTATTGTTGACGAGCGAATTCTGAATGTGCATGAGTTTTATTCCTCCACCTGAAATGTCGTGCTGGTAATTGTTTGAAATGGTGAAATTATTGCCCGTCTTTTCGGAGTATATGCCAACTTCACTTATATTATGAAACTCATTATTGTCAATTTCAATGTTTTTATTATCACCTTGTGCATTTATTCCTGTCTCTGTTTGCCCATAGAATTTCATGTTTTCAATCCTGATATCTGATACGCCCCTGACTATCTCTGCTCCATGTTGAATATATGCTCCTTTGAAAACCTGTTTCCCGGTAACAGGTTGTTCTGAATAGATATACATTTTTTTTTCGTCCGACGCGTAATACCACTCATTTATAGTGTCAAGAAATGCTTTTTTGTTATCTATGTAATAATCATATCCTGTTCTACATTCAGGTGATCGGAAAAAATTTGGCTCATAATCCAATGAGATAAAATGAATCCTGCTGTTGTCGTTACCGGTAATGGTTCGATAGTCATAATACCAATTATGTACATGAATCCGGATAGTGGCACCTTCTAATTCGTTTTTTGCAAAAGGAAGATCATGATCAACCAGGTAATCATTACCCCCTTCATCAATATGAAGAAATCCCGAGTTTGGATAGCGAGCACAAATCATAATAGTATCGTTTTTGTACAGGCTGTTTATGGGATTTTTACAATCGGCAGAATAGTTAGTGCCAGCAAGAAAACACATGTAATTAGAGCCTGCCCGAAAAGGTTCCGCTCCATATTCGTAAGCCCCCATATCCATTTTGCCGATAACAGGATCGTTAAAGGGTGGTATGCTTATTCCATCAATAACTATATCTTCAATAGGTTCTGCCGCATCAATGGCAGGTGAATTTTCGTGTAATGATAAATCATCGGGGTAATCTATAAAAAGGGGATCGGTTTCCTTGAGATTGTTCTCAATCGTATTTTCACCGTCTTTGTTAAAATATCGGATAAAATTGTAGCCGGGGGCTTCCGGGGGTGTTTTTACCCAGCCGATATTGTTTCTGATGACATTGGTGCCCGCTGAATTAAATAAATAGAAATTGGAAGGACCGGCGTACAAACCATCATCTGCGAAATTATTATTGTTCGTGGCAACACATGTATTGTTATATGCAATGAAATTTGTAACACCTTCACCATCGTGACTTTTTACAAACCAAAAATTTGACCAGGTATTGTATAATACATTATGATCGTAAATATAATTTTTTGCCCAGTCGGGATAAATGCCACAAACCATGATGCCTTTTCCTCCATAGATGATCATATCGCCAGGGATATCTTGGAGTTCCGTCGGGATTAAATCCTTTACCATCTCCTCCTGATTCATCATCTGTGGTAATGTTGCACGCAAAGAATGTGAAGCCCTTAATCACAATATAACTTTTTTTGCTCAGATTAAAACCATATACACGCTTTTTCGCTTCAATGACATGATTGTCAGGTGTCCCGTTTTCCGGCAGCCATAAATACAATTCACCTTTGTTTCGCTCGTGAAACCATTCGCCTGCAGTATCAAGCAATGACATTTTGTTGTAAAAATAATACCTTGAATTATCATGATATTTAGTCATATTGCCTGCATTACTATAAGTTTCAAGACTAAATTCTTTCCCTTGTACATCTGTAACCGTTCCGCAAAAAAGCCACGACCATCCTTCAATTTCAGGCTGGAAATATATCTCAGCACCCGTAAAATCTCCTTCCGGCAGGTCTTCATCCATCATTGTTGCCCGGGTGATATTTCCCTCGCGTGATTTACTGATACATTTATTTGCAATTGCTTTCACAGGATACGAAATTTCAAATCCATTATTCGGCCATCGGGCCAGGTTCATCATTTGTTGGTCAACAAAAATCTGGTCTGTCATATTTACCACGTTGACGAAAAAATCAGCAGGCATAGGTGCTTTGTAAATATTATCATTGTGTTTTGTCCATCCGCTAATCACTTCATTACCAGAGATTGTTACTTCTTCGTCCCCAAAGGGCATGTAAACAATGGGATTCGCAGAAGTGCCGGAGTTGATAGGTGTAACCGTTTCACGGTACACTCCTTCCCGAACGAATACCGTATCACCTGCAACTGCTACATCAGCGGCTTTTTGTACCGTGCGAAACGGCGCTTCGTACGTTCCCGAATTGTCGTCGGAAGCGGCTGTTTCCTGCGAAACATACCAATTGGTTTGCGCTACTAAATGACCGGAGATGAAAAGCAAAAGCAATAAACATTGGAAAATGCTTTTGCATACCTTTTTTCGTACATTAGATTTAATCCTCATTTTTTTTATATTTTAATTATTCACCATTCATAATTCACCATTCACAATTATTTAATGCCCCAAATTGGTGATGACCAGGCTAATTCGCCATCTTTTTGCATTATTCTTACATAATAATAATTCTCTGAATTTGTATTGTTTGCTTTTTCAGTATCTGTCCACTCAACAATTACCTGTTTTTTAACGGGGTGCTTCAAAGGATATTCCTTCCCATTTTTTACAACAACAATATCCTGTATCATATCTGTTCCAATAACGTTAATGCTTATTTTACGCTCCTTTGCTTCAATAACATCGCCCATCATTGCCTTATCATTCATTCGCCCATCAAGAATAATATTATCGGTGGCAGCATAGGTGTGTCGTTTTTTAAGCCCTTCCATAATCCCCTGCCTTGTAAATTCTTCGGCATAAACCATAGCAAAAGATATATGGGTAGATTTGTGATCGGAGCTTGCAATCACACCAATATGATGTCCGTTTTCTAATGCATCGCGCAGGAAACCGCAATCGTTGGGTTTTGAAAACAGGGGATAGTCATAGCTAAAACGCGGACAAGTTCTGCACTCGGCTGTCATACGTTCGCCCTGGTATATTTCCATAACAGGTTCTGTGTCAGATTCTAATTCACGCCAGTCAGTTCCCTGAATTTCAGATGCCGTGGTGTGTGAAACACAAATGCCGCCAAATTTGCGAAGAAACTTGTATAGTAATTCAGTATCAGGAGATTTACCGGTATTCTTATATTCATTTTTGTTGTATCGCACCCTGGGCAGCATTCGTACACCTCTTTTTGCAAAAATCACATTTCTATGTCCGTCAGGAAAACCACAGCTTCGTTCCCAACCAAAGAGCGGGGTAAAATAATTCACTGTATGAAAAATATCAGCATATTTTTGGGTCAAATACCAGTGGTATTCATTATATCCGCAGTCGTGATCGCCATTGTTCATCCAGTCGAGTGCTGCTACATCCAATGCATACCTGTACGAATCTTCTATTTCACTATCATGTGCGCCATCGCCTGAAAACATGGTGTGACGATGTGTATCACCCTTTAAAATCCGGTATGTTCTTCCGTCCATTGTAAGCCTGTATTCCCGCAGTTTTTTTACATCCTGACGTTCTTGTATCACAGATTCCGGAATATCGGGTATTTTTAATGGCTGAATGGTATTCAGTTCGAAATCACGAACATTATCAGGAAGATTCATTTGACCCATCCAGATATCCTGGCGAAATATATTGTTTTTAGCCATTTGAATTTCATCGCTTATCGCTTCTCTTTCTGATGCCTGAATGATTCGGACAGTGCCATTTTGCAATCCGGTAATTGCCGGTTTTTCGTGCATTTGCCCGTGTGAGGCTCCAATTTTAACCGGCTTGCTCCATGATTTCCCGTTGTAATACATAAAGCAGTTTTCCATTCGGGTGGTATACCGGGTATCAGCATTTTTCTTATATACCAGACATAAATGGCCGTTTTTCGAAACTGTGAGAGAGGGTGAACATATATAATGATGCGGAATTATACTGCGATTATAAATGGCCGGATGCAGTTCTTTTGTCATAAACAGGTCATACCGTTGTTCTTTTGGTATGGCGTTTTCCGGTTTTGCAGCAGTGGTGTAGTATTCACCTTTATGTATACAAACCAGCCTGATGGAACGTGTGGTAAATAATCCCTCTGTATTATCATTTTTAATAAAATAATGTGTTCCGTTGTCTTTTCCCCAGTTTTCTCCTGCTTTTTCATAGGCAATCCATAACCTGTCTGCTTTGTCAAAAACCACAGACGGACGGGCTTCAAAGTTCAGGGTGGAAGCTACCGGACCTTTTTCAATCGTTTTTCCGTTTTTATCCAACTTCGTATAAAATATATCATAATTGCCGTTTTGGTAGCTATCCCAGGCAATGGCAATGTTCCCTTTGCTGTCTGTGCAAATATCAGGCTGCCATTCATTTACGAAAGTATTGGTAATGGATTGTTCTTGTGGATTATCATCTAAAAGGTTTGTTAACAGGATATCAAAATTTCCATTTCTGTATCCCTGCCATGTTAACCAAACTCCGCTGTTATTGGCAGAAAGGGCAGGATGCAGATCAGGTCCGGGCGCTTTGGTTACTTGTTTAATTTTACCTGGTTTATGGTTTTTAACGGAAATAGCAAAAACATCCTTGTTGCCGTTCACGTTTTCTGTCCAGCACACCCATAGCGTGTTATTATTATTGTCAAATACTGATGTTGTAAAAGCGATATCCCTGCCTCTTGTTGTCAAGGCCAGTCTGTCCGCTATTTCACCATTTTTTTCAATGACGAGATTCAGACGATCACCATCTGCTTTTTGAGACAGGTAATCAAAAGACAAGGGCAAATTATCGGGATCAAAATTATGATAGCGGTATGGCGACATTCCCTCATAATAGGTTGCATAAGCGGTATATGTTGTCCCGTCGGGCGCAGAAGTGATTGATGGATACCCATGGTATTTTTTTCGTTCTGCAATATATGTATCGTCAGTAAGTTTGACAGCAGAAATAGTACGAATGATTACAACCTGTGAATCAAGGAAATAGTTTTGTTCTCCCGGATTAAGCTTTGATGGTGTTACACTGAACGAACCATTCAGGGTGTTAAAGTTGAGTGCTTGATTGTCATGGGCCTTAAAGTGTATCTCTATATCAAAAGGATCGAACGGAAATTTATCTTTTTCAGGTGTGTACCCTGCCACCATTTTATTGAACGGGATAGCCCAGCTAAAGACTTTACGTGCTTCTGCTTTTCCTTCCCATGAGATTTTATTTTCAGACGGAACAGACCTTCCGGTTTTCATGAAATTTAGCTCAATACCGGCATATAAAAACTTATCTCCTAAGGATTTATTCGAAAAAGTTACTTCGCCATCCCAGGCTTTTGTAGAATCTTTCCCAAAGGCAATGTCGAGCGCATAATAATTGATCGCAGAACAGAAATTGCCGAGAAAAAAGGAAGCCAGGAGAAAAAATAAAATATAACATTTCATTTGTATTTGCTGATTTTGTTTTAATATCCGGGATTTTGTTCGAGCACAGGTATCAAATCCATTTCCGACTGTGGTATTGGCAACAGTTCGTGAACACCCTCAATAAAATTTGTTTTGCCAATGGCATGTAACACCTCTTTTGTCCTGCCGGTGCGCACCAAATCATAAAACCTGTGATGCTCAAAACAAAGCTCCACATTTCGTTCGTGCCATATTGCTTCTAATAACTCTTGTCCTGCGGCTGTAATATCCGGTAGTACATTACCAGGATTACCCTGTCTGGCACGTTTCCTGATCCTGTTAAGTGAATTTTTTGCTTCGTCATACTTTCCGATGTACCAGGCAGCTTCGGCATGAAGTAAAATCAGGTCAGCAAAACGGTAGATTTTCGGGTTCAGGTCAGGATACCAACCTTCGGGTTCACTTGTAAGCATATATTTCTTTGTCTCGTATCCAACCGGTACATCAGCTTCATCTAACCATATTTCCAGGCTGTCATTAACATTATCTGCGTCATCAGCACCTATTGGAACAATATCGCCGGGACGCCAAACCGAGACCTGTAACCTGGGGTCTTCCCATTCCAGGGCATCTCCCCAATCCTCATTGGTTTCAAAAGCATCTACCATATTCTGAGTAGGACCTACATGTCCCCAACCCCATGAATCTACTCTGTTTCCTGATTCTGATGTTACATACAGCGGGGATCGCGATACAATATACCATGAATTTGCTTGTTCCATGTTTTCAATATATACCCATTCAAAAATGATTTCATCATTGAAATCGTGCCCCTGTTTCCAGATGTTGGCATAGTTGTCGAGCAACCGGTATTCGTTCGCATACTCTCCATTCACGAATTTGTCTGCATAATCGTATGCTTCCTGCCAGTTTTTATGTCCTGCTTCCGTTCCGGCTTCAAACACCAGTGATTGCGCCATTAGATACGTTGCCAATCCTTTGGTAGCGCGTCCCGAAATGGTTCCTGCTTTCAGGGGTAGCCATTGCATGGCAAATTTCAGGTCATTTTTTATTTGTGTAAAAACTTCTTCCTGGGTTGACCTTGGTATTTGAAATTTTTCAGGTGATATCCTTGCGTTCACCAAGGGTACCCCACCGTAATTTTTTACCAGGTGAAGATAAAAATAGGCCCTGAATAACCTTGCCTCTGCAATAAGGCTGTTCTTTTTTTCTTCTGATTCATATTCATCCTGTGGTATTCTTTCGATCACATCTATGGCTACATTGGTTCTGCCTACTCCTGCATAGCACCATTCCCAGTAACCGGAAGCATACTCCATGCTGGCATTTATATTAAAATTTGCCACAAGTGAACGTGTATCGCTTTCAGGCCATTTGCCAGGATTAGGTACAGATTCGTCCGAACGTTCACTTGCCATTAAATCGAAAACAACAATTGGAGAAATAGGCCATGCCTGACCAAACATATCATAGGTGGCTATTACTGTTTCCTCTGCTGATTCCTGGCTGTCATAGTACGTTGATTCAAATATTTTTCCTTCAGGTTCCACTTCAAGGAAGTCTTTGCAGGAATATGTAAATACAAGGAATGCAATGGTTATTATTTGAATGATATATTTTTTCATCATTAAAAAATTTTAGAATTATTAAAATGAAATATTTGCGCCAATCATAAATACCCTGGGTAAGGGATATACACCCCTGTCTACTCCAAAATCAAGTGGTTTGGCGCTGTATTGTAAAGATGAACCCACTTCGGGATAGCCGGTACTGTATTTTGTGAAAGTATATACATTATTGACTGAGAAATATATCCGGGCATGCCTGACATATTTCCTGATTTTATTACTTGCGCGCAGAGTGGCGCCTAATGTAATGTTACTTATTCTCAGATATGATCCGTCTTCGATATACGCAGTAGAAAATCGCCTGTTATTGTTTTTGTCCGTTTCCATACGAGGATATTTTGCATCCGGATTATCTTCTGACCAGGTATCTGCATATTCTTTTATTTTATTTGTTCCGCCGTAACTGGCCAAATAGAAATCCATAACATTGACTACATCATTTCCGTAAACACCGTTGAAGTTGACTGAGAAATCAAGAAATTTGTAATCTGCATTAAAACTACCGCCGTATGTGAAATCAGGCAATGGATTCCCGATGTATGTTCTGTCATTCTGATTTATTATGCCATTATCATCTAAATCTTTAAATTTATAATCACCAGGAGCAATGTTTTTCAGTGGCTTGGGTTCTTCTGTCCTGTCATATGTATATGGGTCTAAATTTGCAGCATCTTTAGCCAAATGATTTTTAATTTCATCATAGTCCTGGTAGATTCCTTCCACAACATATCCATAGAATTGTGCCACCGGGTAGCCGGCTATTGTTTTTGAGATATAATTACCAAATTCCCTCACTTGGTTAGACTGTATTGGTAAACCGTTTGCAAGGCTTTCTACATTATTTTTAATGTGAGAAATATTTGCGTTGATATTCATATTGACTCGCCCAAGTGATATTTTATATCCTGTGCTGATTTCAAATCCTTCATTGCTCATGGAAGCCGCATTAACGTATAAGGGTGGGACATCTCCGCCAACGCGTTCGAAGTTTTGAGCACCTGATATTTTCGGAAGCGGATAAGCAATTAACAGGTCTTCTGTGTTTTTCCGGAAATAATCAAAAGTAAAAGTAAGTTTGTCATCCCAAAATGCCATATCAATTGCCATATTTTTTTGTTTGGTTGTTTCCCATCGCACATCTTCATTTGTTAATCCCTCAGGCATTGCACCCGTGTAAAATGTTTTCGGGTTGCCAAACGCTGCCCCTACTGTTTCGTTTGTCATAAGTGCATTGTAAAGATTGGGCCTGATTGATGCATTCCCTAATTCTCCGTATCCGACCCTGATTTTCAATAGGTTGATTACATTTTTATATTTCTCCATGAATGGTTCTTCTGATATTTTATACCCTGCCGAAAATGAAGGAAAATAACCGAAACGGAATTCTTCTGCAAAATAGGACGAGCCATCGCGGCGTATGCTGGCTGTTACAAGTAATTTATTGTCAAATGAATACATAATCCGTCCAAGTAATGAACTCATAGCATAAGCCATAGGCGAACTTTTCATTTCCTCCATTGTGCTGAGGTCGTTAATATTCATATACCGCATTGATTTATCTAGATACGGGAAATCAACCACAGTGTGCCTGGTGTCAACAAATTGTTCTTTTTGGGCTGTAAAACCAGCCATTGCCTTCAGGTCATGTTTGCCAAATATTTTGTTAAAAGTAAGGGTGTTTTCAGAGTCCCAGTTTAACCATTTTTCGTTGCGTAACCTGAAAATCGTTTGAGGTGTCTTCTCAACGGAATTCACTTTGTAAAAAGGTTCAAATTCTTCCATATGTCCGGTGGTCATATTTAGTCCGATTGTCGATCGAAAATTCAGAAAAGAGAAGATTTCGATATCTAAAAATGCGGTACCATAATAATTCCAGCTTTCATACGTATATGTTTTTCTGTCGAGGTTAGATGCCGGATTTGTGACTGATGATGTTCTTTCTAATTCTCTCCAGTTTCCCCAGTTAAGCTCCTTGTCTATCTCCAGTGAGTCCATTTCTTCATCTGTATAGTATGCAGAGGCCGAAGGGTCTGCTTTTAAAGCATTTGCTATGGGGCTGGCGTTTACTCCCGCACCATTTTCATTGATGCGTTCACGTTCTGTATATGTAATAATAATGTTTTGGCCTGTTTTGATTTTTTTCCCTATTTTTTGGTCTGTATTGATTCTGAAAGAATATTTGTCCAACCCGGAATTTTTGACAATCCCGTTTTGTTTAAAATAACTTCCGCTTACCAGGTAGGTAGACTTTTCACTCCCTCCCGAAAGGGTGAGTTTATATTTTTGTTTTGAAGCCGGATCAAAAACAAAGTCCTGCCAGTCAAAATTTTTTACTTCAGCGCTGTTTTCAAATCCCTCAAGTGTATCTCTTCCTAACCTGGTCTGAAATGTGTTTTTGTATTTTCGAAATTCTTGTGCGTTCATAATATCATACTTATGCGGCAAATATTGCATTCCGGTCTGTATATTCAAATCTACCCTTGTTTTCCCCTGTTTTCCTTTTTTTGTTGTGATAAGTACAACGCCATTTGCTCCCCGTGCTCCGTAAATTGCTGCCGCCGAGGCATCTTTCAATATTTCAACAGACTCAATATCTGCCGGATCAAGAAAAGCAATTCCTACTTTGTTATCCGGTCGTTCTCCGTTTTCTTTCCCAAAATTCTGGTCGCCCTGAATAAACCCGTCAATAACATATAAAGGTTCAGCGCCTGAATTAAGCGTACCCATTCCGCGTATACGCATTGTCATTGAAGAACCCGGGGCGCCTGAATTATTAATGATTTCAACACCTGACGCCTTGCCCTGAAGTGCCTGCGACACATTCGCAAAGGCTTTGTTCTTCAAAGCATCTTCACCAACCGTGGAAATTGCACCTGTGAGATCGCTCTTTTTCTGCGTCCCGTATCCGATGACAACCGTTTCTTCAAGTTCTGTAACGTCTGTCTGCATCCTAACATCAATCCTCGTCTGGCCATTAACAGGTATCTCTTGCGACTGATAACCTATAAATGAATAGATAAGTGTGGCATCTTTATCAGCCACCAATGAGTAATTGCCGTCTAGATCAGTTATTGTACCGTCATTTGTTCCTTTAATGACGATATTCACGCCTGGTATAGGGTATTTATTGTCATCTGCTATGACTTTCCCCTCTATCTGTATTTCCTGTGATAAAAGATTTGAGATCAACAAAGTAAAAACACAGATTAATGAAAATATTTTTTTATAATTCATACATTAATACTTTTTAAAATAAAAAATCATAATTTTTAATTGCATAGAAGTACATATTTATTATTGTCTGTCCAAAAAATCTCGCGT
>CAZVTW010000057.1:0-19621 GCA_964629805.1 uncultured Bacteroidales bacterium
CTATCACAGGATGATTCCAGGCATTTGTCTTCCAGGCGATGGTTCCCTGTTTTTCGCCCGAGGCAAAAATGCCGATTACGCCACCAATTGCTGAATAGATATAGAGAGAATCACCTTCGAAAGTCATAGACATGACAGAAGCATGCGACATTTTCCATTGCATTGGATTCGGAACCTGCCACAATATTTTACCTGTTTTGAGTTCAACAGCCATCATCAGAACAGATCCGCCGGGAGCAAGAATTACTTTCCTTTTATCTATTAGCGGACATTGACCTGTGTACCAGAAAGGGACCTCTGTGTTAAAGTCTTTTTCCAGGTCCAGTCCCCAGATAAAATCGCCGGTGATTCGTTCAACGCACATAACATGGCACCGCGGCCCGATGGTTACGATAAAACTATCAGTCACCGCCGGGACAGTCCGGGACATGCCGTGGTTGCGTTTTATACTTACATTGTACCATCTTCGCCAAAGTTCATCGCCGGAATCCAAATTAAAACATCTAAGCATGTCTGCCCTGATGTCTTCATCATAATCGAGTACATACACCCGGCCATCAAAAATGGCAGTGCCGGCATGTCCTTCTCCCAAAGGAACCTGCCATAATATGTTTGGCGGATTTTCATCAAGATCAGAGCTTAACTCCGGTCCGCCGGACAATATATTATCCCTGTTTTTTCCACGAAACGAAGGCCAGTTCTCTGAAGAGCTTCCCTGAAAATCACCAAAACGCGTAAAATGAGCGCCTATGGTAACAATCTCGCCGGATGATCCTTCCTTTGCAGGTCGATTGTCCATACCCGGAACATTCATTGAAAAATCGCGGACAGGATTATACGTTATCCACCAGGAAAAAATCATCAGGGCAAGGATAATAAAAACGATTATCGTATATTTTAATAAGATTTTTCTATCAGATAAATGTCTTATTGAAAGAACTTTCATTGATTTAAAACAATTTTTATACAGAAAAACAAAAAATCCATGCAATCTGGAAATATAATGATATGCTGCATAAGTAGATGCATTATATGATCATAAGCCCATAATTGGGATAAGCGTAAAGATAATTGATTTTTATGAATTAATGGGAATAAAGAGTGTTTTTGGAAAGGATTATGTAATTATTTTCTGAACTCAGTAAATTCGAAAGATAAAGGCGCAAGGCATTGATTAATCCCGGAATCCCGACATACTTCATGTCGGGATGAGGAGTTAAACGATCCTTGCAACGTATAGATTTCGAAAATTACTGAGTTCAGATTTTAGTTATCAGGATCAAGAAAAAAACTCCTCTAACCAGACTTTTAATCATAGTGACTTCAAAAAGATATAGCGAATGGGTTTTCTGACTGCTGTTAGTATCTTAATTCTTATTTTCTTGTATTTTTTGGCAGAAAATATTATTTACAACGCTGCCGGGTGCAAGCACTCCGGCAGGTTTAGCGCTCAAACCCAAAAAGGTTAAAACATGTTATTCTATTCCGTCTTGTCCGGTTTAGGATAAATAGATTACACCCGGATTTATTATCCTGTTTTCAGGATGCGTGAAATGATAGATATTGCTCGTATGTAATTCATATACCAGTTCGTGTATTTTTGCAACCAACTGTATATAAGGATGGTTGCACACGCAGAGCTTTGGAATTGTCAGATAATGGAAATTGAATAAGACTGGATTCATTGACAATGAAGGGATACCAACATCAGGTTTTTTCTATTTGAATAACCTCAACCGGGCAACTCTCTGCTGCTTCTTCAATTTGCACCTCGTGTTCGGCTAAGTCAGCATTTTCTTTCACTATAGCTGTGTCCTCAACTTCAAATACTTCAGGGCATATTTCTTCGCACAATCCGCAGACCGTGCATCCTTCTTCGATCCATACTTTTGTTATTGGCATAATGATTTGTTTTTTGATGAAAAATTGTTATTGTTTATTAATATATGATAAAAAATGTTACTATTATTGTACGGTTAATTTTATTTTGAGATACCCATGTATTCAATACATGTTGTTAAAATACCTGGATACATTTAAAACAAGAATCATGGTGTAAATGTTTGAACAAATTTCACACCGATTTTATATCATTGATTTTAATATTTTTTTGAAGAAAAATATTTTTCCATAGAAATAAGAATTAAATACGGTTTCTTTCAACATAAATGAAAAAGACAGTATGACGAAAAGATATGTCTGCATACATGGACATTTTTATCAGCCGCCACGTGAAAATGCCTGGTTAGAAAGAATAGAACAACAGGATACCGCCTACCCTTTTCATGACTGGAACGAACGGATAAATCACGAATGTTATGAGCCAAATACTGCCTCGCGCATTCTCGAGGGGTACAACAACATTGTTGATATTGTTAATAACTACTCAAATATCAGCTTCAATTTTGGCCCAACGCTTCTTTCCTGGTTACAGGAACATGCACTCAATGTTTATAAAGCTATTCTCAGGGCCGATGAAAGAAGCATGAATAAATATAAAGGGCATGGATGTGCATTAGCGCAGGCTTATAATCATATGATTATGCCTCTTGCCTGCAAACGGGACAAACACACGCAGGTTATTTGGGGTATAAAGGATTTCGAATATCGTTTCAAACGTAAGCCTGAAGGCATGTGGTTACCCGAAACTGCGGTTGATTACGAAACACTTGATATTTTGGCCGAACATGGCATAAAATTTACCATTCTCGCTCCGGGACAGGCTAAAAAGTTTAGAAAAAAGGGAGAATTAAACTGGCAGTCAACCGAAAACAACGGAATTGATCCCAAACGGGCATATGAATGCCATCTTCCTTCCGGGAACACAATTGCCATCTTTTTTTATGATGGCCCTGTATCGAATGAAATCGCGTTTAAGGGGTTGTTAAAAGACGGAAAAGTTTTCGCTGACAGGCTTTTAGGTCTTTTCGATAAGAATGATAAAGCCCCTCAGCTCGTTCATATTGCCACTGATGGTGAATCATATGGTCACCATCACAGGCACGGGGATATGGCCTTGTCATTTTGCAACCATTATATTGAAAAAGAGAGCGATGCAAAGCTTACTATTTATGGAGCATACCTGGAAATGTTTCCTGTTGAATGTGAAGTGATAATTCATGAAAACTCTTCATGGAGTTGTGCCCACGGCGTGGAGAGGTGGAGAAGTGACTGTGGATGTAAAACATCACCTGATCCGAACATCAAACAAACATGGCGTAAACCGTTACGTGAATCTTTAGATTGGCTAAGGGATACATTATATGGGATTTATGAAGAAAAAATGAAAGAATTTACAAGTAATCCCCGGGAAGCCAGAAATGGCTATATCAACATTATTCTCGACCGATCAGAAGAAGCAGGAAATACATTCTATCAACAATACATTTCAAAAACACTAAGTCAGCAGGAAAAAATAACAGTGAACAAATTGCTTGAGATGCAACGACAGGTAATGCTCATGTATACCAGTTGCGGATGGTTTTTTAATGATATTGGCGGAATTGAGACCATTCAGATAATGCAATATGCAGCACGTGCTATACAGTTAGCATATGAGGTTTCGGGGAACAATCTTGAATCTCTCTTCCTTGAGAAGCTTGAAAAAGCCAAGAGTAATTATACAAGCTATAAGGACGGGAAGCATATTTATAACACGTATATTCGTCCATCAATTGTTGACCTGGAACGTGTGGCCGCTCATTATGCTATTTCATCATTGTTTTTCACATATCCGGAACACCTTTCAATAAGTGATTTTATTGCGAAAAGCAGAATTTATCAAAAAGTAGAAGCCGGAAACCAAAGACTTGCTACCGGTCAGACACTTATTAAATCAATCATTACCCTTGAAGAAAAAATACTTAATTTTGCTGTGATATATCTCGGAGATCACAATATTCTGGGTGGTGTAAAAGAACGCAAAGGGAAAGACCATTTTCATGAAGTTCAGGATGAATTCAAAAATTCTTTCATGAAAAATGATATTCCACAACTCATTCATCTGCTTGACAAACATTTTGGTACCCATAATTACTCATTCTGGCATCTGTTTAAGGATGAGCAACGAAATATTATTGATCAAATTCTCGAAAGAAAACTCGAATCCATTGGAAATTCTTACAGGCGAATTTTCCAGGATAGCTTTTCTTTATTGCAGGTCATGAAAAATTTTGAGATGTCATTTCCTAATGCATTATCTACACCGGCAGAATTTGTTCTTAATAAAGACCTGATGGAACAGCTTGACAAGGAAGATCTGACTGTTGAGGAGATTAAAAGAATCATCGAAAAAATCAATTGGTTTTCGTTTCATATAAATTCAAAAAAACTTGAAAAATTTCTGTCTGATAAAATACAGGCTTTGATGGAAGATTTATACCATCATCCTCAAAATGTCAGGCTGATTTACAATTTGAATATATTGTTCGAAATCATAGAAAGATTATCGCTCAGGGTTGATTTATGGAAAGGCCAAAATGCGTATTTCCGGATAGGAAAACGGATGTATCCCAAATTAAAGGAAAAATTAAAAAATAATGATAAAGAAGCAGAAAGTTGGATGAAAGCATTTGGATTGCTTGGACAATATTTCAATGTGACTATTTCTGCATGAAACAGATTGCTGTTTTTACAACTCATTGCATGTTAAATGCTTAATATCAAACAGATACAGTAGTCCGGAAGTTGTTACTTTCAAAAAAGCTATATTTTCAAGCTGTTAATAAAATTGATTTCTGATTTAGAAATCCGAATAATATCTATACTTTTGTAAATAAACTTGCTGCAAAACAGACTGACATATACTTAGATATTTTCAAAAATGAATTTTGAACCCGTAAAACATAAGGATATAGATGAATTAAAAGAATTTCAGCCGGACGACTGGCCAGATATTATCCCGGTTATGAAGTATTACATAGATGCCGACTTTTGCCATCCAATCAAATATATTGTAAACGAAAAAATACTGGGCATAGGAACATCAATTGACTTTCAGAAAACTGTTTGGCTGGCACATATCATTGTACATCCTGAATACAGAAAACAGGGTATCGGATACCGGATTGTGAATGAACTGACCAGGACTTACGGATATGGCCGGGTTAGTTCTATATTACTCATTGCCTCAAAAGACGGAGAGAAGCTCTATACAAGAGTTGGTTTCAGGAAAATAACTGATTATTTGTTTTATAAACGTGTGAAAACCTGGCCCGGATATGAACAATCCAAATATATCGTTCCCTACGAAGATACCCATCGTGATTCCCTTATTCTCCTTGATAAAGAAATATCCGGAGAGGATCGTTCACCGCTTTTGAATGATTTTATAGATAAAGCCTATGTTTACATTTACAGGAATAAAATTAAAGGTTATTATTTTCCCGGACTTGGTGAGGGAACTATCATTGCCAAAGAAAAAAAAGCAGGTATTGAATTAATGAAATATAAATATGCTCAAGTCGATAAAGTTGTAATACCGGCTGAAAATAAAACAGCCGGGGAATTCCTCAAAAAAAACGGGTTTGCATTAACTTCTGAAGGGGCCAGAATGGTACTCGGATCTGATATTCCCTGGCAACCAAAAAAAATATTCAGCAGAATTGGTGGTAATTTTGGATAAGTTAAAGTGTTTCCTTAAAAATTATAATGATACACTAAGTGTTTGAGCAATAAATAAACCTATGAAAATAAAACGAAGCGGCATACTTTTGCACATATCTTCCCTCCCCTCAAAATATGGTATCGGTGATTTTGGCCCGGATGCTTTTGCTTTTGCAAATTTCCTGGCTGATGCAAAGATGGGATTGTGGCAAATTCTGCCACTCAACCCAACAAGCCTGAAATATGGTAACTCTCCATACAGCAGTTCCTCTTCTTTTGCTTTGAACCCGCTGTTCATAAGTCCCGACGAACTGGTAAAACAAGGTCTGCTTGTACAATCTGATATTCAGTCAGGACTGAAACTCAGGGAAGACAAAACAGATTATCCTGCTGTGGTTCGCTTCAAAAAAACAATTCTTGAGCGGGCATGGTTTAATTTTAAAAATTCAGCAGACAAGTATGAATTTCAGCGATTTTGTGATAAAAACGCCTACTGGCTTGACAATTATGCTTTATTTATTGTGCTGCGGGATGTTTTTGATGAAAAGCTTTGGTATGAATGGCCTGAAGAGTACAGACACAGAGATAAATCAGCTTTACAAAAATTTGAAGCAACACATGCTGATGATATACAAAAAGAGAAATTTTACCAATTCATTGCCTATTCGCAATGGTTTAAACTAAAAAGTCATTGCCGGAACAGGGGTATCCTGATTTTTGGCGATTTGCCCATTTATGTTCATTACAACAGCGCTGACGTGTGGACATGGCCAAGAAATTACAAAATTGATGCTGATGGAAAACCCACCGTTGTCAGTGGTGTACCTCCTGATTATTTCAGCAGTACAGGTCAGTTATGGGGAAATCCCGTGTATGACTGGGATTATTTGAAAAAGAACGGATATAAATGGTGGATACAACGCTTTGGAATGAACTTTTTGCTTTTCGACCTGATCAGAATTGATCATTTCCGTGGATTGATAGGATACTGGGAAGTACCTGCTGAACACGAAACAGCCGAACATGGTTACTGGCAACCTGTTCCGTATCATGATTTTTTTCATACACTTTATAGACTTTTTCCAAACATGCCAATCATTGCTGAAGACCTGGGAGAAATAACCGCTGATGTTCGTGAGTTCATCCAAAATGCCGACATCCCCGGCATGCGCGTTCTCCAGTTTGGCCTGGCCTCAGGAGATGCTTCCAACTCATTCCTGCCTCATAATTACGACACAGAATGTATTGTTTACACAGGCACACACGACAATAACACAATCAAAGGCTGGTTTATGAATGAAATTAACAAACAGCAAAGGCAACATGTGTATAATTACTTTGGACATAAAATATCCCGGACAAATATCCATAAAGAAGTTATCCGACTTGCGCTGATGTCAGCAGCTCAAATGGTAATTGTTCCAATGCAGGATATTTTGGGTCTGAATGAAAAAGGACGGATGAACACACCCGGAACAACCCAAAACAACTGGGAATGGCGCTTACTCAAAAGAAATCTCACTCCTTCCCTGGCGAAAGATTTGGCATTTCAGAACAGTATATATGGGAGGGGTTAGTAATAATTCACAGCTTTAGCATTCACAAATTCTCTAATCCCCATATCTGACAATTCCCTGCCGTATCCTGAATCATTGACCCCACCAAACGGAACAGCAGGTTCTGATTTTACCATGCCATTGATAGCTACTGTGCCTGTGTAGATTTTTTTAGCTATTTCTCCGGCTTTTTCAATATCCTGTGTCCAGACCGAAGCTCCCAAACCAAATATGGTGTTGTTGGCCATCTCAATACACGCTTTTATGTCACTAAAACGCTGCACAGGAGCAACAGGGCCAAACACTTCCTGACGTACGACAGGTGTATCTTCCGGAATATTCACCAGAACTGTTGGCAGATAGTAGTTTTGATTTATTTCACCTCTTTTTCCTCCAGTCAGACAATCAGCGCCAAGTCGTATTGTTTCTCTTACCTGGCCATCAAGTTCTTCAGCAAGGTCTTTGCGGGCAAGCGGGCCTAAATCCGTATCCATTTCCATGGGATTACCAACCTTAAGTTTTTTAACTTTTTCTAAAAACTGATCTGTGAAATCATTATATATACCATCTTCAACAAGAAAGCGTTTTGCTGCAATACAGCTTTGGCCGGTGTTCTGGAATCTTGATGCAACGGCCATTTCAACAGTAGATTTTAATTGTGCATCCCTGCAAATGATAAACGGATCACTGCCCCCAAGTTCAAGTACCGATTTCTTCAAATATTTCCCGGCAAGTCCGGCAACAACGGAACCAGCCTTGTTGCTTCCGGTAAGGGTCACGCCCCGGACACCACGATAAGCAATAACAGTCTCAATTTGATCATGCCTGACAAACAAATTTTGAAAAACCCCTTCTTTGAGACCGGCTCTCAAAAAAACCGATTCAATTTCTTCTGCACATTTTGGGACATTTGATGCATGTTTGAGTAAGCCTGCATTTCCGGCCATCAGGTTTGGCGCAATGTACCTGAAAACCTGCCAGTATGGAAAATTCCAGGGCATAATGGCAAAAATTATTCCCGGAGGCTCGTATTGTATCAGGCTGCTTTTTGCT
Source organism: uncultured Bacteroidales bacterium (assembly GCA_964629805.1). Classification (GTDB taxonomy): domain Bacteria; phylum Bacteroidota; class Bacteroidia; order Bacteroidales; family CAZVTW01; genus CAZVTW01. The sequence continues at coordinate 8,214 of CAZVTW010000057.1, forward strand.
GTTGACTCCTTTTCAACAGTGTACAGGAATGATTCTCCATGCTCTGCATAATACCTGCATGCCCAGGCACATTTATCAACTTCTGCAAGTGATTGTTTTACCGGTTTCCCCATTTCAAGGGTAATGACATTTGCATGTTTTTCCCTTTCTTTTGCCAATAAATCTGCAACATCTTGCAAAACTCCCTTTCTGGACTTAAATGAGGTGTTTTTCCAGTAGTCAAAACCGTCTTTAGAACGTTCCAATCTTGTGTTAAGTTCTTTGTCTGATATATAAGGATATTCATTTATTAACTCATTATTTGCCGGGTTTATAGTACGATATGCCATAGTCAAACGTTATTTTATTGATAAATGTAACTAATATGTTGAAGCATATAAATTTAATTAAAATTAATAGAATTTAAAATCATAACTTTGTGTTATAATCATCATTTATATATAATATTAATATTGAATGACTTTTATAATGCTTTTAATACATAGCAATTATGAATAAAATATTGACACTTTTTATTATTACTTCATGTGTAATGTGTCATCCATTGCCTGCCCAGATAGACGGGGTTGCCAACCTGCCTGTCTCTCCCAGAACCTCACTTTCAACTGATCCGGCAACCGGTGTAAAGATAAAAGAAATGTTTTTTGTTGTCAGGGCTGATACTTCATTAAGGCATGGCCAGTACAAAGCATACACAACCAAGGGTAGTGAATTGATGCAGGGAGCATTTAACCGGGATAAAAAGCACGGGAAATGGAAATATTGGTATACTGATGACGCCAAAGCCCTGAAAAGTGAAGGAACATTTACCAACGGGACAAAAACCGGCACATGGAAATATTATTACAACACAAGTCCGCCGGCAATAAAACAAGAGATTGAATATTCCCTTTACGAATCAACAATAGATGTTAAAAATTATTATCAAAACGGACAAATGGAATCTGCCGGAAAGAAAGACAGGATTCAGAATGTGTATTATCATACCGGCTCATGGACTTATTGGTATTCCTCCGGAGTAAAGAAGGAACAAGGAAGATATGCTTTGACAACAAACACAAGCAGAAATAAAAGAGGAACCTGGAAATACTGGCACCCAAACGGACAGTTAAAGGCCATTGAACAATACAATTCCGGCGGTATAATCCATGGTCAGCGAAAGGAGTTTAATTCATCTGGCGAACCGGAAAAAATTGAAACATACAAACATGGAAAACTAATTGAAACATTTGACAGGTTTTCTAATCAATTACAAACAATTGATAGCCTTTATAAAACACTGGATGTTTACAAAAGTGATTTTCCTGCCGTTTATGACAATGAAATAGAAGAAATCGGTTTAAAAATAAAAGAATATAAACAGGCTGATAAAACTACTGCATTATATGAAAAGGGTTCGGAGATTGTCAGTCAACTAAAAAATGTTGACTCAACATATGAAATACTTAGCAAACAGTCAGAAAAGATTCAGAACCTTTTTCAAAAATTGAAGGAAAAATATTCCACCCATGAAAAACTACTCTATAAAGTTGAAATATCGCCTCTTTCAAAGGAATTAGAAGCTTACAGGAATAAAAAATATATCAGGCCAAAACTTGCCTTTGGTCATGAATTGTCAAAGAAATTATCAGAGTACCTCGAATTGTACCAGGACATTGAATATCATGTAAATTCTGTCAATGATAAATTAGTTATTCTCGAAATCGCTTTTCAGGGCAATTATCCGGAACTCATCGATACCGAAATTAAACCTGTAAAAGACAGAGAAAACGCTCTTAAAGAAATAAATAATGCAAGAAAAAAGTTTGCTGAATCTAAAAATCTATTGGAAGAACTAACCCGTTTGGAGGAAAAATCCATCAAGATTAAAGGTATTTCGGCAAAAATGACTGATTTATTGCCTGTTTTGGAGGAATATGAAGAAACATATCCGAATATTTATGAAAGATATGTTCCTGAAATTACCACAAGGAGAAAAGAATTTAAGAACTCAGTTTCCATAGATAAAAAAATTTCGGTAGGGAAAGATTTGGTTGTGTATCTGGAGGAATTTCATGATAAGTTTTACAAGATTGAAGCCATGAAATATGAAATCGGGAAAAGAGAATTAAGGTTAGACAGTGAATACAAAGAAGCTGATCAATATAAAAATATATACAAAAACCTGAAGGATGTATTTGATGATTATTCCAAAACCTATGAGGATATTGAAGTTATTGACAGTAAGCTTCAGAAAGGGCGGGAATTATGTGAAATTATTGATAAAGCCCTTGAAATAGACCCTCAGAAAAAAAATCAGTTAGAGAAGCAACTGGAAAATGTAAAATCAGAAAAAGAAGTTGTGAGAATATTGAAGGAAGAATATTAAGATATTTTCAAAATAAAAGCCCCATCCTTACTCACTATATGACAGGAGATTCCTTGTTTTTTGCAAAATAATTCAATTTTCGGGACTAACCAATAAGGAACAGAAGGATCGCATACCACTTTCTTTGTGTGAAACGTATCAAGAACTTTTGTAAATGTCTTTTTTGGATTCCCCCTGAAAATGATACAATCAAGGGTATCTTTCTCCGGCTGTGTAGCGATTACAGGGAAATTACCATCAACCAAAGCTATGATCTTATCCGATAATACAATTATATTTTTCTTGCCCGCAAAATGTTGATTTTTAAACGCTTTATCAGGATTTATAAATGTTTCAAATATTTTTGCTCCTTTAACAATCTGGTAATTTGATGCAGCATACTTCATTTTCTCAATTGATTCTTTGTCATTATATGTCGTCAGTATATAACTGTCAAAACCATTAACAATATTATAAAAGGATTTATTTGCTACATTGTAAACAATAAACTCCTGTTGTTTTGACCTTTTGTAATTTCGATATGTTAATGAAGATATTATCAACAAAAAAAACATAAGTGCAAAAAGGAGCGCCTTTGGTTTTCTATAAACTATGTATAAACCGGTCAAACCTATTAAGGCGAATAACAACAATAATTCCCGATGGTGAAGGTAAATCTCACTCATTGTTGAATAAGGTATACTTTCAATTCCAAATACTATCTTGTTCATGATGTATACTACCTGTTTTAGTATAAATGCCACAATACCTGCTAATAAAGGAAACAGGGAAACTGAAAAGAGAATAACAGCCAGTACCAGGATGAGTGTAGCCAGTGGTATAACTGCAATATTGGTAAAAATGAAAAAATTTGAGAATTGGTTAAAATAGAATAATCCCAGGGGAGCAGTACCAATTTGTGCTGCAATAGACACACTGACAATGAGCCAAATATATTTTGTTATTTTATCCGGCGGTTTCCACAGTGACTCAATTTTTGGCTGAAAGTACACGATTGATGTTACAGCAAAGAATGATAACTGAAATCCAACATGATGAAGAAGATTCGGGTCATAAAAAAGCATAATAAAAGCAGCAACAGCAATAATATTGTAGACTTGGTATTTTCTGGATGATAATTCCCCGATGATAAAAACGGAAAACATGATAGAAGCCCTGAACACCGATGGAGAAAACCCGGAGATAAATGCAAATAACCAGATGATGACAATAAGCAGGAGGGTTTTCAGGAGCCTCCTGTAAAAACTATGGTTTAAAAAACTGAAAAAAAGGCTGAAAATATAATAAATGACACCAACATGCAGGCCGGATACGGCAAGGATGTGCATAGCGCCGGAGGCTGAATACTTTTGTTTTGTCTCCCGGTCAAGTGTTTGTTTGTATCCCAGTGTTAAAGCAGAAAGCACTGCAAATTCACGTCCCGTAATATCATGTCTCTGATAAAGTCCCAATAGTTGTTTTCGAATTTTTTTTGAGAAAGCAATAATCCGGTTGTGTGATATATTTGTATCAACCATCCGCCACGAATCTTCCTTTACATATCCCTGATAATAATATCCGTTGATGTTCATATATCGCTGATAATCATATTCATGCGGATTTCCATAGTTTTGTATTTCTTCTAATTCACTCTTTATCAGCATGCAATCAGCATATTTGAGATTGTGCAGCAACTGTGTTTTTTCGAAATACAGGACACCTCTTGTATTGAACTCTTCCCATGATGTATCTTTCTTAATATGATGTATTCTGACAGGGATTTTAACTGAGTTCTCTTTTTCTTCCGGATCATCTAAAACCGAGACAGTATAAAAAAATGAATTATCTGAATCAGGAAGTTTTGGGGGAGGTTCTTTTCTGATTTTGGTTAATCCAATTCCCAGCAATAAAAAAACAATACCCGTGAAGACTCCGAATATCCAGCGGTAATGAAAAGACTTGATTTGATACCCATAAAAAAGAAAAAATACACAAAGAGAGAGAACAGAAATGAAAAGTAGTGTATTTGGCGTAGTGGATGAGGTAATGAAATGATTTGACAGTATAATTCCCAAAATAAAAGGTACTAAAAAGCGTAGGAATGGAATCCTGGGAAGTATGTTCTTTATATCTGTCATAAATTCATTCTTCTTTTTCCTGAAAATCAAAAGAATAGAACCTGATTTTACTATGTCTAACCTGGTTTATTAGTAAGAATTGTTTTAAGTCGTTCAATTTGTGATGATTTTTCCAGGGCAAAAAGTTTTGCATCAGGCATAATTTTGATATCAGGAGCCGGATTGAAAATATATTCACCTTTTTCTGTTTTTATACCAATGAGATTAGCCCCGGAAACATTCCTGATATCCATTTGGGCAATGGTTTGATTAATAAAACAGGAGTCAATATCTTTACATGAAATTTCAACAATATTCACCTGTTCCTGACTTCGAATCAGCAAATTGTCGAGGAACTCAATGATATCAGGCTGTGCTACAAGTTTTGCCATCCTTGCGCCACCAATTTTGTCAGGCATAATAACATTGGTTGCTCCTGCGTGTTTAAGTTTGATGTCAGAATTGTCGTCAGATGCACGGCTGATAATTATCATCATGGGATTGAGCTGCCTGGCCGTTAAAACGACAAAAAGATTATTGGCATCATTGGGCAGTGTTGTAATCAGGGCTTTTGCTTTTTGAACTTTGGCTTGTTCGAGTATCTCGTCATGGATGGCATCACCGGTGATAAAAGTCACCCTGGGTATTTCATAATCAACACTTTCTGAAATTTCTTCATCCTTTTCAATGACAACGATGTTTTCGTCATGGGTCAATAATTCTCTGACTGCCTGACGTCCGTTATGTCCATATCCACAGACGATGACGTGATTTTCTATTTTTGAAAGTTGTTTATTCACACGTTTGTTTTTGAAGTAAACCCTGAATCCGCCGTCAAGGATGTACCTGGTTAAACTTGAAATAACATAGGCAAATAATCCGAAACTAATAATAATAAGGATCGAGGTGAAAAGCATACCAATAGTCGACAAATCAAGAATTTCCCTGAATCCGACAGTCGACATGGTGATCACTGTCATATAAAATGCTTCAATAAGATTATAATGCTCAATCCACATAAAGCCAATTATCCCAATTGAAATGATGAGAAAGAGCAGGATAAAAGCATTTTGAATTGTATGAAATTTTCTGTCCAAGTCCTTTTATTATTTGTTCATAATGATTTTATTTCCTATCTGGCAATATAAACATTTATTTTTTGTACAATAATTATTATATAATTGCAAAAGGGCCTGTGATTTGGCTGCATTTTCAATTTTAATTCCCAGTGATTTCCATTTATCAATAATGGTGTTTTTTTCTGCTGGCACAGACTCAAGCAGGAGCAAACTAAAATCTTTCAAATCTTCAATTCCTTTCTTTTGTCCATACACAAAAAGAAACGGCGCTATTGTATTGATAATGACAACATCAATTGATGATTTTCCAAGTTTTTTTTGTCTTTTTGCTGATTCTTTTCCAAAATTGTAATGGGTTTCCCAATATTCTTTTGCCTGGGTGTCTAAAAGTGATTTTAGTTTGCCAATATCTTTATTTTCAATAATTTTCGAAAACAATTTTTTCGAATCAAACAGCAATTGAGCAAATTGAGCTATACGGATTGTGGGAAAATTATTGGGTCTCATTTTCGCAAATTTCCACATATGGCCGTCAACAGGGTGGAGTTTATATTTATGTCGCAAAAAATCATACTCTTTTTGAAGCCTGCTGTGATATTCATCTTTAGATTGTCCTTCTAATAATCCAGCCTGGCCAAACAGGAGGGATTCAATTTGAAACAAATCGTCTTTGTGTTTGCCAATGATATTAAGCGGTAAGGATTTTGCCAGTAATTCAAATGGAACAGAATTGACACTAAAGCCAAAATTGCGGGCAATGATTTGATAAAAAGCTTCTTCCCAACTATGGTTCACAGTTTCCAGCACATCGGTAATCTGGGATGCTTTTGATTCTAAGCGTTCAATAAGTAAACCATGCAACCAATAATTAACCTGAAAACTTTCAACTTTATGGATTTTATCCCTGCATGGCAACTGGCCAGGTTCTTTTTTTAATCTGTTATAATTATCCAGTAAACGTGGATCAAATTTCATTTCAACTGTTGGAATAATAGTCCCTTTTTTATTTGTAATTGTGCGGTCGCGATTATAAACAGCCTGGAGAATAACATTTTCATAAGCAGGGTCTTCCTGATGGCCGTGTTTTAACCAATCTGACGAGTTTGTATGGATTTCAACATTACCGGCCCACATAAAATCGCCTATTTTGATTTTTGCATTAAAAAAATCAGGGCCTGAGTGATTATTTAATTCTCCCGGATTAATAACTTCCACATCATCCCCGGTTTGAGTTTTCAGGGAAGCCGGATAGTACTGGCGATTCTTCCAGAGGAAATGTAAAAACTCTTCATTCATAAACATTTAATTTGGAAATTGAATAAAACCAGCAGGAGCTATGTGTATATTGATAATATCCAGAAATAATAGTGTCAATATTGCGATGCCGAAGAGAATGATAAAAACACCAGAAACCTGGTTGATACGGTGAATAAGTTTATCACTCATCTTATTTCTAAAAATACTCACTGTGCCGCTCAAAATGAGCCACCAAAGGGTAGAACCGCTAAAGACACCCACAACAAGAAGTGTTGTTGAACCTGAACTGGTAGAAGCAAGGCTGAAACCAAGCCCGGCAAAAATAGCCAGAAAGGCTAAAATGGTCCCGGGGTTGGATACAGTAATTAGAAATGTGGAAACAAAATCGTGTAGCAGGGTATGGTGGGTATTATTGGAATACTGAATGTCTTCCGATTTTTTGAGATAAATTTTTATACCAAGTCCGATAAGAAATATGCCACCAACTGTTTGAAGCAATATTTTCTGGTCAATCAAAAAATCTGACACAAAGGAAAGGCCAAGTCCTGCAATAAGCCCGTATATTGTATCAGCCAATGCGGCGCCGAATCCTGAAATAACACCTGCAATTTGCCCCCTGGAAATGCTCCTGTTTATACAGAGAATTCCGACAGGGCCAACTGGCACGGCCAGAGAAAATCCAATTATTAATCCTTTAAATAAAAAAGAAACATCCATAAAGGAACTTTTATCTTTTACATTTTTATTCCGGTTTGAAGTAGAAACAAATTTTAATGGATAAGGTTGTCATAAATAGATGAACCGGCTGTATGTATTATTGACTCATAAATACCTATCCAGTAATTGTTTCATTTGTTCCTGTAATTTTTTCGCTTCCTTTCCGGCAAATTTATAAAACTCTTTTGAATTGTCTGCAAAAATAATTTTTCTTGATGAATTAACGATAAGCCCGCCTGTATCGGTGATGCCATTTTTAACAACTTCATGAAGATCGCCACCTTGTGCACCGACACCAGGAATTAACAAAAAGCTGTCAGGAACAATTTCCCTGATACCATTAATATAACTTGCTTTTGTAGCGCCAACAACGTACATGAGATTGTGTGCTTGTTGCCAGTGGCCTGATTTTATTATCACTTGTTCATATAGTTTTTTGCCTGAATCTGTTATCTCCAGGAACTGAAAATCTTCAGCACCCTGGTTTGAGGTCAGGGCGAGTAAGATAATCCATTTGTCCTTGTTTTCAAGAAAAGGACTCACAGAATCTTCTCCCATGTATGGAGCAACTGTTATGGCGTCACATTCATATGTATCAAAAAAAGCCCTGGCATACATTTTTGATGTATTACCAATATCTCCCCTTTTTGCATCAGCAATGATAAAAATTTCATTGTCGACTTTCCTGATATATTCAATTGTTTTTTGAAACTCGAGCCAGCCCGCCGGGCCAAGTGTTTCATAAAAAGCTGTATTAAATTTGTACGCAATAGCATATTTTGAAGTCGCATCAATAATTTGCTTATTAAATGCAAATACGGGCTCTGGTTGCTTTAAAAGGAAAGCAGGGATTTTTTCTATGTCAGAATCAAGCCCGACACATAATAAGCTCGATTTTTTTTTGATTTGACCAAAAATGTCTTTCTTTGTCATAAGTCAGCTTCTTTCAGGCGTTCTGCATTTTCTGCTATTTGTAATTTTGAAATAATCTCATCAATTTCGCCGTTGACAATATTCTGCAAATTATATAAAGTCAGATTTATTCTGTGATCAGTGACCCTGCCCTGCGGATAATTATAGGTTCGAATTTTGGCTGACCTGTCTCCTGTGGAAACCATAGTGCGCCTTTGTGACGAAATTTCGTCTATGTGTTTCTGATATTCCATGTTGTAAAGGCGTGTCCTGAGTTCTTTCATTGCTTTGGCCAGGTTTTTTAACTGGGACTTTTCATCCTGGCAGGTGACAACAATACCTGTCGGGATATGTGTTAATCTGATTGCCGAATATGTCGTGTTAACAGACTGCCCGCCGGGGCCAGAGGAGCAGTAGGTGTCTTTGCGGATTTCGTCCGGTTTTATTTCCACATCAAACTCTTCTGCTTCAGGCAATACTGCTACTGTTGCAGCTGAAGTGTGAACCCTTCCCTGAGTTTCTGTTGTTGGAACACGCTGGACACGATGAACACCTGATTCGTATTTCAGGATGCCATAGACACCTTCACCATTCACTTCAAAAACAATTTCTTTATAGCCACCTGATGTACCTTCGCTGATGTTAGTCACATTGACTTTCCAGCCTTTATCCTCACAAAATTTGTTGTACATCCTGAATAGATCACCAGCAAAAATACTGGCTTCATCGCCGCCGGTACCTGCCCGAATCTCTACAATAGCGTTCTTTGTATCTTGTGGGTCTTTTGGTAGAAGCTGAATTTTTATATCCTCATCAAGTGTTTCTTTTCTTTCGGTAAGTGCATCAAGTTCTTCTTTTGCCATCTCATGCAATTCCTCATCCTTCTCATCATTAAGCACATTTTTGGCATCTTCTATATTACTGAGCACGTTTCTGTATTCTTTGTAAGAATCAATGAGCGGCTGTAAATCCTTATATTCCTTGTTCAGATTTACATATTTTTTCATATCAGCAATCACCTCAGGATCGGTTAATTGCTGCCCTACTTCTTCAAATCTTGTATTTACGTCTTCAAGTTTTTCAAGAATAACATTTTTTTCCATCTTTTTGATTTTTTATTCAACGACTGTTATTATTTCCTTCTTCAATGAGTCAACTCATTTTTGCATTCATAAAGTTACTTACGAACGCTCACTTCCCTTCAAAAACAGCTAATGAAATTCCTGAAAAAGAATAAATCCTGTATGTGTAGTAACAAAATAACTCATATATATTTTAAACAATTTATATAATCAATACCTTAGTATTCCCTCAGGTCCGGTGATGACAAGTTCTTTTTTTTCTGATTTTTCAACATATCCGATAATTTTGGCAGCTATATTGAATTCATCAGCGATGTTTATGATTTTTAAAGCGTCCTTTTCAGAAAGATACAATTCCATTCTGTGCCCCATGTTAAATACCCGGTACATTTCCTGCCAGTCAGTCCGGGATTGTTCCCTGATAAGCCTGAATACAGGCGGAATTTCAAACATATTATCCTTGACGATCCTCAATTCATCAATAAAATGAAGAACTTTGGTCTGTCCACCACCTGTACAATGAATAATCCCGTGTATTTTATCTTTGCAGGTTTGTAAAATGTTCATCATGACCGGTGCATATGTTCGTGTCGGCGAGAGAATCAGTTTACCTGCTTCTATACCTGTTTCTTTTTCAGTTTCTGTTGGCTTGTACCGGCCGCAATACGTTATTTCATCAGGTATCTGATGGTCATAGCTTTCAGGATATTTATCTGCGACATATTTTGAAAAAACATCATGCCTGGCCGAGGTAAGCCCGTTGCTGCCAATGCCGCTGTTGTATTCCTTTTCATAGGAAGCTTTGCCGAATGAGGGCAAACCAACAATCACATCCCCTTCCCGGATGGTATTATTGATCACATCAGCTCGTTTCATCCTGGATGTGACAGTTGAGTCAACGATGATTGTCCTGACCAGGTCGCCAACATCGGCTGTTTCCCCGCCTGTTGAATAAATATTCATGCCATAGTCACGTAATGTTTGGAGGAATTCCTCAGTCCCGTTTATTATGGCAGAAATGACTTCCCCGGGAATGAGATTTTTGTTCCTGCCAATTGTTGAAGAAATCAGAATATTGTCATATGCACCAACGCAAAGGAGATCGTCAATGTTCATGACCACAGCATCCTGGGCTATACCTTTCCAGACAAATAAATCACCCGTTTCACGCCAATACAGGTAGGCAAGGGAAGATTTTGTCCCGGCTCCATCCGCATGCATGATATTACACCATTTAGCATCTCCGCCAAGCAAATCAGGGACAATCTTGCAAAAAGCATTTGGGAAAATCCCTTTCTCTACCGATTGTATCGCATTATGCACATCTTCTTTGGATGCGGAAACGCCCCTGGACTGATATCTTGATGCTTTTTCCTTCATATTTGATTGTATTTTGGGACACTAAATGGTTCTGTTATTCTCCAGGCCCTATAACGATTGCTCAATTTGCTCAAAAACCGGGTAAAAATCCTGCTTATGTTTTGCAACGAAATAAACCATCTCAATCCCTGCTATTTTACTTTCTTCATCATAATCTATTGTGACATGTTCTGCCACCTCTTCACTTTTAGTTGTTTTTTATCTGCAAGTTTAATATACAATGGATCAGCTTCCTTGTTATAAGTTATTTTATTTTTATGCGATAAAGCACACCCTCTTAAACGGATGTAAAAATCCGGGCACAAAAATAATGTATTTTGCGGAAAAATCAGGCAAATATGAAAGAAATTGGGAATAGGATGTATAATACACCATATGAATGAAGCCGCTGAGAGAAAGAGTTTGGTATATTATTTCATCTGTTTAAATTTTGTCCGCGAAATTTTTTTTGTCCGCGAATTACACCCCGTGAAATAATTATTTCTCATTTAGATATTTAACGGGGTAAACGAATTAA
>CAZVTW010000058.1:0-16816 GCA_964629805.1 uncultured Bacteroidales bacterium
TGCTGATCAGATCATTAGCAAAATTGTCGTATTCGTCAATAAGCAGTAAGATTTTGTATCCTGCCCGATGAGCGGCGAAATAGGCTTTTCTGATTGCTTTCTCAGCATTTTTTTCTTTATCTTCCAATTGATCAACTCCTAACCGATGATAGTTTCGTTCTAAAAAACTATTCACTTCTATGTAAACACTGTGATCAAAACTATCAATCAGCCTCTCTTTTCCCAGTGTAGTTACAATGCCCGCAAAACTGAAAAACAGTATGAGATATCCGTTTTTCATGGATGTTGGTTTTTTGCCGATATACAGGTCGCCGAACAGTTCATCAAACCGGCTTTGCATGTTTATGTCATAATAATTATACAAAGTGGACACAAACAGACTTTTGCCGAAACGTCTGGGACGTATAAAAAACTGGAACGGTGGCATGTTTTCGAGCATTTCGATATACCGGGTTTTATCCACATACAGGTAGTCACCCTCGCGAAGCTGGACAAAATTGGCTATGCCATATGGGGTTTTGGGGAGTTTCATAATGTGCTATACGATTTATTGTTTTTCACGAATCAAAGTTAATAAATAATAAGAAAAGATGACTGATTTGTTTTGCCGATAAGGTAGCAGGGTGGTGAAAGGAAATAATGTAATCATCGTTCAATTTTTTTATTCACCAATTCCCTATTAGCCGCCATAATCATGTTTCCCTTTTGTCCAGCCATATCGGCTTAAATATTGTTGACCGGATTCAGCTGCGCCCTGTTCCAATTCTGTTCCCATTGAATCATTCCACCTGTTTAAAAAACCAAACAAAGCAATGACCCCCATAATCTCAACTATTTCTCCTTCATCCCAATATTTTCTAAGACAATCAGCAGCTATTTTATCTACTGCATTTGGTATTGCAGAACTTTTCAGAGCGAAATCAAGCGCTGCCCTTTCTGCTTCTGAAAATGCAGGATGTGTTTGATATTCCCAAATGTGTTCCAGTTTTTCTTGTCCGGCTCCATATCGTTCAGCTGCCCTGATGGCATGTGCCTGACAATAACGGCATCCGGCGGTATGACTGCTGATATAAGCAATCATCCGTTTTAGGGCGCTGGTTACACGGCCTTTATTTTCCATCACCGCCTTGTTCATTTCTATAAATGCATAAGCAATCCGCGGCCTGTAATACATTGTTTTCACACTATTTGGGCAAAAACCGAGGGTTTCATTATAAAAATCAATCAGTTTTTGAAATTCGCTGTCATCTTCTGATGATTTTGGGGATACAAGCGGGTTATTCATATCTATGTTGTTTTGATGATTACCAGTAAAAATGTCTGGTAAATGTGCTTTTGTTGCCTTTTTTATCTTTAACAACAAGGATTAACTCATGTTTTTTTCCCTGTTGGATTACAGTACTATCAAGGTGGTGTTCTATTTGTTTTCTTTTTTTGTCATAAGTAAATAAAACCCATTTGCCGTCTATTGTCCCGCGGTAAGAGTCAATACCTGAGAAATCATCATCTATTCTGAGAGAGATTTCAGAAAGATTTCTATTTTGAAGTTTTGTATATAAAATAATCTCAGGCGGTATTGTATCAACAGTCACATAATACTTGCCAAAATACCTTGTGCGCAGTGAAATAAAGCCATTATTCCATCTTCCGCCTGCAGCATAAGTGTTTCCTTTATCATTTATTTTAGCCAGAAGAGCTTTGCTCTGCATATTTTTTGGTAGTCCTGATGGCTTGATATCAATTGTTATGGGTTTGTGGAGTGGAACATATTCACTTCCAATGTGATGCACCCGCGAAAATGCACCAGGCAGGCTGTCAGATACTGAATAAGTAAATTTTAATGTGTCATACAAACTCCCTTTGAAAACAGATATGATAATATTGTCCTTGTATACATAGTTATCTTTATCATAGAGCATAATCATTTCATATTCCCTTTCAGGTTCTTTTGTAACAGAATTATTTTTTTGGCATTCTATTTTGAAAGACAAGCGGGATGTATTTCCGTAAACATCTTTCGCTATGAAATTTATTGTATGAATTTGGCCATCTGTGCAATCAATAATTCCATTATTTTTTACATCTTTATAGACTGATAATTTGTTGTTCGGTTCAACATAGGCACGGTGAAACCTGACTCTTTTTCGCTGATATTCTTCATAATCAATGAGACTGTTAATATATCGTGTTTCATAAAAAGAGAAAGCCCGAAATTCATCAAAGAAAATCCTGTTCGAATCCAACTGCATTTCAAGGGTATATATTCCACACCTGTTATAGGCACCATTCAAAAAATCATTGGCCCTGATTGAAAAGCCTATTTTACCCCAAACGTTTACAGGATTTTTATTATTCAGATAATAATTGCCGTTATTACCATAAACTCTTATGAAATGTTTGCTGTTTTTGCCTTCGACATAGCTACCATTGTCTAATGGAGTGATACCAACCTGATACAAAACCGGTTTGACATTGTCTTTCACCGGAAAGTCATAAAGTAAAGGATTGACTGGCCATTGGGTATCTGCATCCCTGATTTCAAAATGCAGATGAGGGCCGGATGAGCTTCCTGAATTTCCAGAGTAAGCAATCACCTCTCCTTTATCTACCTGTAATTTACCTCCGGGTAGATACAAATCAACATAAAATGACTCTTTTTTGTATTGCACTGCTTTCACATAGGCGCTAATCTCTTCGTTGTATCTTTCGAGATGACCGTAAACACTTGTGAATCCATTGGGATGTGTTAAATATAGCGCATAGCCGTATCCAACCGGGGAGACTTTTATTCTTGACACATATCCTTTTTCTATTGCGTATATCTTATGACCTGTCCTGCCCTGGGTTTTGATATCAATCCCTGAATGAAAATGATTAGACCTGAATTCTGCAAAGTTGCCCGATAAATATATTGGTATATCAACGGGTGGCAAGAAATGTATCTTGTCATCTACCTGGGAAAAAACTATTGTTATTCCGTTTATAAACAATAAAAAAACAATGATGAAATGTCTATAATGATGAGTCATACTTTTCAAAATATCAAATAAATTTTATTTTAAAATATAGCGCTTTAAAATGAGTTATTCCGGTTTAAAAATAACACAATAATGGGGTGTTAGTTGATAGATTTTTCTTTAAAAGTTTATTTCTATTGAGAAGGGGGATAATTTTTAAAATTCGTTCAAAGTCCTATAATTTTTGAATAACATCCAAAAATAATGTAATAAGCTTTTCTTCGGCCTTTCCGGCTATTTCTATTATTTCATCAATATCGAATGGCAGGAGATTATCCGGATCACATTCGTCAGTTAGTACCGATACGGCAGCACAAGGAAGTCCTGCGTGATTTGCAACAATAACTTCAGGAACAGTTGACATACCCACGACATCAGCCCCGGCAGCATGTAAATACCTGTATTCGGCAGGGGTTTCAAAATTTGGCCCTGGTACGGCAACATAGACTCCTGAATGAAGTGTGATGTTGTGTTTTTCAGCAGATTCAATAAAGAGTTTGTTAATCGATTCTGAATATGGTCTGCTCATATCAACGAATCTGGGCCCCAATTCTTCAAAGTTTTGTCCCCTCAGCGGATTATCCGGTAGCAAATTGATATGATCATCGAGGAGCATAAGAGAGCCTTTTTTAAAAGTGATGTTCATAGCCCCGCCGGCATTTGATAATAGGAGGTTTTTAACCCCCAATTTTTTCATTACACGAATCGGGAAGGTGATCTGCTGCATATCATACCCTTCATAATAATGGAAACGTCCCTGCATTGCAAGAATTTTTTTATTACCAATAATTCCATATATTAATCTTCCTTTATGATATTCAACAGTTGAAACTGGGAAGTTTGGAATTTCAGTATATTCGATGACCTTTTCCGGAGATATTTCATCAACCAATTTACCAAGTCCTGTGCCTAAAACAACGCCAATTTCAGGATTTGAGATACCTTCCTGTGTCAGAAAATCAACGGTTTCTTCTATATGTGTTAAATTCATATAATGTTCAATTTTAAATTTTATATTTGTTATTTGCGATCATCCAAAGCTATATAAAATATACATTGTAGCAAATATATATTTTATGATTATAAGATAAAAACTTCTTAGGGTATTGTAAATCTCAAGCCGTTGTTAATGGAGATATCATATTTTTCAACGTTAGTAACTGGCTCATTATCGTACCTCATGGCAAAATCCACTGAAAAATAGACCTTTTTTATGATAAGAAACTCGACATTGAGTTCAGATACAATTCTGAAGTTTCTGAATCTCTCGAGTGAAGGTTGGAAGTAGGTGACATTTGAGACTTCAATTTTATCATTCACATCCCATTTCATTGTCAGGTAGTTTGTAGACCTGAGTAAGTTCTTTTTTGTATTTTCCGGCTCTGTGTCATATACTTCAGCCTCATACATCAAACCAAAGCCACAAAAAATACGAAATGTACTTAGCGTATCTTTCGATTGGTAATTAATGAGATTTATCCTGCCACCTCCACCTATGAGGTTTCTGTCATTTAAATCAATAAATTCGCTAAATTCTTTTTGTATAAATGTTTCAACTGAAAATCTGTCTGAGATATTCCTAATGCCTCTTAAATGCATAAATCCCTGGTTAATAATTCGTGCTGAATCACTCTTTTTGGTATGGTAACTTCCGACTAAAAAATAATTACTTTTTTTTGCAATGTAATCAAGTCTAAAAAACTCCTTAATTGATAAATATTCTATATTTCCGGTAGTAAAACCGAAAAGAAAAGCATTATTAACAACAAATCCCCGTTTGTCATATTCTTTACGGTATTTTTCAGTATTTACCTGTCCCGAGCAAATTGAGAATGTAAAAATTATTTTTACAAAAAAAAATAGTGTAACCAGGTACTTATTTAAGTTCATTTTTTTTATCTTCATATTTTTATTTATTCGATTTTAACTGTAAATTGAAAATTTTACCAGCAAGTAATCATATAAACCCTCTTTAATAACACAAATCAAGTAATAATTACTAACGTATAAGAGATTGAATTTCAAATGTTCTCAAATGGAATGAGGCAAAAATAATATAAAAAGAAATATGAACTATATTTTTATTGAATGGAATGATGGCTTCAGCGTTGAAAATGAAGAGATAGATAATCAGCATAAAAAATTAATTCGTATATTGAATGATTTATACGAGTCACGTCTTTATCAAAATGAATATGCTGATTTGGAACATATACTTGATAGTCTGTACGATTACATTGACTATCATTTTGAAACAGAAGAGCATTATATGGCAAAATGCAGGTTTGAAGGTATAGATTCCCATATTAAAGAGCACAAGGATTTTTTAAAAAGAATTATTTCGTTTAAATCCGAATTCAAAAATGGGAATTATAATATTTCAGAAGATGTTTATCAATTTTTGAAGGAATGGCTTGTCAATCATATACTTTATAGCGACAGGAAATATATGAAAGCCCTTAAAGAGCATGGGTATTAGGTTATTAGAATAGGTGATCAGGTTGTCTTATCCTGACCACCCTTTTTTGTTTTTATATTGGTGTTACTTCACCTGATTCCAAATCAATAAGATATGACTCCCCATTTAAGATAAGTATAGCTGTGCCATCTTCATTGTAGGTCAAACTACCTGTAAATTCAGAACTTCCCTGTTTTGATGAATTTGTAGATAAAGATACCTCAACTGAGCCGCCAATGACTTCTTTTGTGTTTTTGGTGATGAGAATATCATTGAAAGTGAGTACGAGATCACTGTTAAATTGAGTTTCTCTGATTTTGAAAGTTTCACTTCCATCCCTCGCTAATGTGCCATTAAGTATATAGTTATCAGCCTTCGGAAATAAACCTGTTATTTCAAAGTCTGCATCAGTTTCATCATTCGACTTAATTCTCGGACCTTCATATTCACCAATAGAGGAGTATGTAACATAGACAAAAGGAGAAAGCAAATCCGTATTATCAAGACCATATGAATACGTAAAAGTATAAGAATATTCTATTCTGGCGCCTGGTTCACTATTCAGATAAATAGTGGTGTCTACATGTAAAGGGTCATCTTTAAAGGCATTTTTTTTAGAATTTACATAGCCATTCATGACATCCGCTGAACCACCAATTATTTTAAACTGGGCTGCTATGCCTCCGGATTCTTCTGAAAATGAGTTTGCTACCAGTTCGGCAGCCTCATCACCTGTCATGCCTTCCAGGGTGTCATTGTTGTCATCTTCATTATCATTGCAACTCATGATTAAAGCTGAAATAATAAATAAACTGATAATAAAATACAATGTCTTTTTCATTTCTGTTAAGTTTTAAAGTTTGTCATTATTTTTATATGTGTAAACGAAATCGGTTATTAAATGAACATAACTAACTATCTTCTGTTTACTTGATTTGTTCCAATTTGACCTTTTATATGTCAAAAGGTTTAACCGGGTTGCATATTTTTGATAAAAATCTCATCTTGTACCTTGAATCAATAAAAGAGGTGACTGAACAATCAAAAAATCTTTCGCCGGATAAAAACCTTTCTATACTTTTACGGTACAATTTTTGATGAAAGTGCAAAGACAAATTAAATTATTATTTTATTTTTAATTACAATGAGAACTTTTCAACCGGAAAATCTTGATCACGAAGAATTTTATAAAACAAGTAAATCAATAAATTCAGCAATTGCCAGGCTGGTGAACGAAGATGAATTTATTAAACTCATTCGTCCGCCAATTGATAAGACAGTCAATGAATTAAAAGCTTCTCTTGAGAAAGGCTCGGACGATAGTCTCGAATTTATACTCGCCATTGAAGACAGTAAACGCGATTTGGCATACATTAGTTTCCGTGACTATGTCAAAGCTTTTAGTAATAGCCAGGAAGAAGAAAAAATGAAAGCAGGCAAGTTCCTTTCTGATGTTCTCCAGGATTGTGGCTGGGAGTTATATAAGCTTGATTACGATAAACAATCAGAACAAGTGACATCTCTTTTTACTAAACTTGATTCTGTCGAAGGAAAAAAAGCAATAGAGACGATTGGCGCTGAAAAATTCGTCAATGGGCTGAAAAATGCTGAAAGGAAATTTGAAGAGCTTTACCAGGAAAAAGTAGCTGCCGAATCAGAAGATAATGTTACTATTATCAACAGTGCGAGGAAAACATTGACAAGATATATCGAGGCTGTCCTCAGCTATGTGGATATTAATGTTGAACTTCAGCCGGAAAAATTTTCCAAAACAGCAGATAAGATCAACGGAATTTTAAAAACAGGTTAATTTTTATGAGTTTTAATTACAAAACAAACTCATTGTTTTTTTTTATTTCATGCCTCATAAACGGCGCTAAGAATTTCCATATTTAATTTGATATTTGTACTTTCGGCTTTTTATAAATTCCGAAGTATATGTTTTATTCCATGACCGGCTTTGGAAAAGCCGATGGCGAATGTAATGGTAAAAAATTCCTTGTTGAGATTCGTACCCTCAATAGTAAAAACTTTGATTTTACAGGAAAACTACCGCCGGCCTATAAAGAGAAGGAACTTGAGTTCAGGTCTTTAACCAAAAAGCGCCTTCAACGGGGGAAAATTGAGATGAGCCTTTGGGTTGAATTTACTGATTCGAATTCCAATTCTATTATTAATGAGCCTGTTATACAGGAATACATTGAACAGCTTAATGATCTGCTGTTTAATATCAGGTATAAGATTAGCCAGGAACAAAAATTGCAAATTGTTATGAAATTACCGGACACTGTTACAACAAAAATTGAAGAAATTCCGGAAGTTGAAATGGAGATTTTATCTGCCATTATCATTGAAGCAATTGACGGGGTAAATCGTTTCAGACAACAAGAGGGTGAAGCAATAAAAAATGATATTGTAAAACGTATTAATCTTATTGAACAAAAAAACAATCAAATAGAACCCTTTGAAAAAAAACGGATTGAACAAATTAAGGCAAGGCTGCAGCAAAAATTCCATGAATACAGTAATTCAATAGAAGTAGATAAAGACAGGTTTGAACAGGAACTGGTCTATTACCTGGATAAATTTGACATTACGGAAGAAAAAGTCAGACTTGAAAATCATTGCCGGTATTTTTTGGATACAGCAAATAGCGAATCCGGTTGCGGAAAGAAGCTTGGATTTATCTCACAGGAGATTGGCCGGGAAATCAACACCATCGGCTCAAAAGCAAGTGATGCAGCGATTCAGAAAATTGTTGTTGAGATGAAAGATGAACTTGAAAAAGTAAAAGAACAAATTATGAATGTGCTTTAAGTATGAAAGGGAAACTGGTCATTTTTTCTGCACCCTCAGGTTCCGGCAAAACAACCATTGTTAAAAGAATTCTCAATGCTGGTTTTGACCTGTCTTTTTCCATTTCTGCCACAACAAGACCAAAAAGAAAGGGAGAAGAACAGGCAAAGGATTATTATTTTATGACTGTGGATAAATTCCGTCAATATATTGCACATGATAGATTTGTTGAATGGGAGGAAGTATATAAAGACCTTTACTACGGCACATTAAAAAGTGAAGTGGAAAGGATAAGGAACAATGGGCAGCATGTTATTTTTGATGTTGATGTAAATGGTGGTATAAACATAAAAAAAATGTATCCTGCTGAATCTCTTGCTATTTTTATCAGACCACCCTCATTGCAGGAACTTGAAAAAAGGTTGAGAAACCGCTCTACTGATTCCGAAAGTTCAATCGCCGAACGTATTTCAAAAGCAAAACAGGAGCTTAAACTGGCAACTGAATTTGATATTGAAATTGTCAATGATGACCTGAACAAAGCCGTAGAGGAAGTGAAAAAAATACTCACAGATTTTTTAAACCACAATAAATAATCATGTATGAAGACAGGCCTGTATTTTGGTTCCTTCAATCCCATTCACATTGGCCATATGGCAATTGCAAATTTTTTTGTTGAATTTACAGACCTCAGAAAGCTTTGGTTCATTGTCAGTCCACATAATCCTTTAAAACAAAAATCTTCGCTTCTTGATGATTATCAAAGACTTGAACTTGTTAACCGGGCTATTGGAAAATCTGATAAATACTTTGCCTCTGACATAGAATTTCGTATGCCACAACCCTCCTATACCATTGATACTTTAACATATTTGTCTGATAAATTCAAAAAGCATGAATTTGTGTTGATTATGGGTGAAGATAATCTTCAAACTTTACACAAATGGAAGAATTATAAACAAATACTCCAATATTACGAGATTTATGTTTACCCCCGGCCTGGTTATAAGCGGGAACAATTCGCCGACCACCCCGGCATAAGGGATGTTGATGCACCTGTGATGGAGATTTCATCAAGCTTTATCCGGAATGCCATTAAGGATGGAAAAGAAATAAATCATTTTTTACATCCCGAAGTTTACAAATATATTAAGGAGATGAGGTTTTATAAGTAATAAGAAGTATTTCTTGTAACTTTAATAATATCCGAAAATATAATTACTCCTGCGGTATCGTAAACGAAAATACCGATCCCAGACCTGGCATGCTGTTCACTGAGATACGGCCTCCATGTTGTTCAACAAATTCCTGACAAATCAATAAACCAAGTCCTGTGCCTGTTTCCTGGTCTGTTCCGGTTCTTTTGAATCCGGACTTCTTGTCAAACAATTTTGGAATATTCTCTTTTTCAATGCCTATTCCTGTATCAGAAACCGTGAAATCAACAGATTTATCTGTCTTTTTTGCAGCAATTTCAATTTTTCCCTGGTCTGGTGTAAACTTTACAGCATTGGCAAGTAAATTTCGGAGGATAGTGAGTAACATGTTCTTATCAGCTGTTATTTCCAACGATTCAGGACAATATATACGAATTTCTATTTGTTTTCCGGGCATGTTATCTTTTTGCATGTCAACCAGATCGGTGAGTACCTCAGTTGCAGTGAATGTTGTTGGATGGAACTCAATAGCGTTGGTTTGTGAACGGACCCAGTCAAGCAAATTTGCCAGCAGGGTAACACTATTGCGGGATGATTTGTGTATAATACCTGTAAATCTCTTTATTCTGTCAAATCTCTCATTTTCAATATCTTTAGAAAGCAGGTGACTAAAACCGTGAATGCCGTTGATTGCTCCTTTCAGATCGTGGGCCATGATGGACATAAGCCTGTCTTTTGTTTTATTCAGGGCTTCCAGTTCTTTATTTTGTTTTTCGATAGCTGAATTTTTTGTTTCAAGGGTATGGATGAGCTCTTCCTGTCTTGAATAACCCTGTTCAAGCAATAAAAGAAGGTAATAAATCCAGCCAAGGAAACTGAGTACAGCAATGTTCAGTACGATAGAATTTTTTAGAAGAAAAGGACTGTTGGTTAAAATAACCACACCGGTGAAAAAAAGCAGATACATAAATGAAAAATACAATATATGTTTTTTACCTAAGATAAAACCACCGCAAACAATTGTAATACCAAGGAATATGGTTTCGCGTAGAAAATATTTCTCAAATTCCGGATTTTGTGTATCTATCGCCAAACTAATAAAAATGTTAATAACAAAGGCATAAATGATAAGAAAACCGGATGTCCAAAAATCCAGAATTTTTCTGTTAAATAGAATAACAACTGATAAGACGATTAATAAATTAACAGCATTAATCCAAAAAACGACATCATTAACAGATATATCCAGGAAATACAGGTCTATTATATTTCCCAGAAGAGACACAACTGAGAAAAAATAAAAAATAATTTTCTTTACACTATAAAAACGTGTATTCCGGTTTCGCGTATCAAAGGAACTTTTCATAAAAGCTGATAATTGTGGTATATTAATAAAGCTTAAAGATATGAATCTCTTTGAAAAAGCCTCATACTGATAAATAAAATCTTTAAGAACGGGCTCAGGCTTGCCTGACTTTTGTGTTTGATCAGGTGCGAAATGTTTGTACCACAGGCTTTCCAGCCTGCAGGTAAAAACACAGGCCGGAAAGTCTGTGTTACTATAAAAAAAAATTTTTTCCAAAATGATATCGGTCGATTCATACTTGCGTCTAATGAATAAACTTTTAAAATATTCAGATATGGACGCAAATTTTATTGATGCAATTCAGGAACCTGTTATGGGATTACCAGGTTTAGCATTAAGTTTTGTGGCTCTTTTTATTATCTACAGGGCAATACAGCTAAAAAACAGAGAAAAACTTTCCTTGAATGAAAAAGGAATGACTTTTACAATACTAACTTTTTTAGATTCATATTTAATGAAGTATGGTGTAAAATTTGTTAGTTTTGATAATTAGAATATGTTGAACAGTTAATCGCTTTAAAAAATTTAATCAATGAAAAATGATTCTGATGCAATTAAATTTCAATTCCCGGAAAATTATCAATCCATAATTGACAACTCATCAATTGTTCGTGATTTTGATACATTTATAAAAATGGCTGCTGATAAAAAGCTGGAACTTTCGAAAAAGGATATTTTAACAAATTCTTCTGTAAAACTTATTAACGACAGCATTATCAGAAAAATTCCAATGGGAATGAAAAGACCTTCAATCAAAAGCTACCCTAATGTGTTGGCTTTATTTATTCTTTACAGTATATGTGGACTTAAACGAAAGGAGATTAAAGGAGGCAAAAGGTATTTAACAGTAAATAAGGAAATGCTTGACCAATGGGATAAATTTACGAATATTGATAAATATTTTTATTTGTTCTCTTTAACTTTTACAAATTTTTCATTTGAACCAATTCAGGGGGGAGAACCTGATTTTGAGTTTTCGATTATTCTTGGTAGATTAAATCAATTAAACGGGGAAAGTGGCTTAGATAAACATGATATGGAAAAATTATTTGGAAGGTATCAAAGCAGAACAATTTTGATGACGCTTAACATGCTTGGCTTGATTGATATTGAAGATGCACCTGAGAAAGAAAACCAGGGATGGAATTTCATTTCAGTTCAACCAAAAAGTTTTATGAATAACATATGGAAAAATATTGTAGAGTTAAAAATTGAAAGCATGTATGTATTTTCTGAAGAGGATAAAAAAGCAGGAGATAAATCTGAATTCTCTATTGAAGATATTACGGTTATTGGTGCAACTCATAGATTTGCTGATAAAATAACTGAAACAATTCCTGAGTTTACTCAGCGATTATCTGTAAATATGGAAGAACGTCCGGGTAATTACTATTTTAAAGTTAGTCTCGGAAAAGTTTGGCGTAAATTCAAAGTTAATTATCGCAGTACCCTTGATGACTTATGCCATGCTATATTAGATGCCTTTGACTTTGACGACGATCATTTATATGATGTCACTTTCTTATCTTCATTTGGCTATCGATTGACTTTTCATGGGGCCCCGATTTTAAGCTATGCTGAATATCCAACAACAGAAGATATTTCAATAGGTAATTTGCCTATTAAGACCAACGATGAAATGACTTTTACTTTTGATTATGGTGATAATTGGCAATTCAGTATCATGCTTGAGATGGTTGAATCTGTAAACAAGGAAATAAATAAAATCCCTGATATTGAATTAACTGAATCTAAAGGGGATGCTCCCGAACAATATCCGGTTTGGGAATAAAAGATTTTTTTTTATGAACCTACTCTGAAAAAGATTGTTTAGTGCATATTTTTTTGATTTTCAATTTGTTTTATTCAAGAAAAATCATTTTCTGTTAGTTATCAAAGTGCATTTTTTTACTGCCAGAAAATGAAAAAAGTAATTAAGACGAATAACATACCAGATCATTCGATTATAATAAATGGATTCAGTTCTTTTCATTATTGCGATTTGCTTAGTGTTGTAACCAAAACAAATGATAGTTTGGACAACATTACAACCAGGATATTCCAGCCACGCCGGTGGACTGATATGCTCATGAGAATTAGAAATGCAGTTGCTCATATGGTTGGCCTGGATAGTGGAGGTTACAAAAAGAACATGAATATCGCTGATTATTATCCAATTGGATCAAGAGCGATTTATTTTACAGTTATTGATAGAAACAAGAATGAAAAAGTGATGGCAGAAAATGATATTGGTTTCAATTTTAGAGTCTCTGTAATATTAAACCGTGATGAAGATGACACCATTATCAGATTGACAACCCTGGTCAAATACAACAATGCTTTAGGACGTTTGTATTTCATACAGGTCAAGCCATTTCACAGGATGATTGTCATGTCATTGTTAGAAAGGCTCGTAAAATATTGTGTTTTTTTCAGGTTTGGACTCTTTTATTTCACAAGATAGGCTTATTAATTTGACCCGAACTGAAATCTAAGTCGCTTCTTTTTCCTTTGCTGCACATGTTTTTAGTCCGAAAGGCAAATAAGCAGGACAAAAACCAACCAGGCTTGTTAAGAGAAATATGCCGGCAACCACTAATAATATGATTCCAATTGTCCCTGTGAGAATATCAGTAAAATACAAAACTCCTATAAGAGCAGCGATTACAACTCTGATAATCCGGTCTGCTGTACCCATGTTTTTTTTCATCTGTCCGATATTTTATTTGTTTGAATGATGATACTTCCTTTCATAAATATCATTTATCACATTTAATATGCTTTTTTAAACTGAAAAAGGAAAAAAAACGTTTTTTATTTCTGTTTGACTTTGACATTCACAACTTTAAACAAAATAATTGTGATTTTGTTCTTATTTTTATTAATACCTAAATTTCTAAAATGAAATCGCGAAACACTGAAATGTGCTTTGAAATTAAGAAGCACATTAAAAAATATCGCAAGCGTAGCTATTGTTACGGTGAGATATTTTGCAGAGAGCTTTCTCAATAGCAATGTGCAGTTCAGTGTTGCAGTAGATTTTCGTTTTAGAATTTTAGGTAATAAATATCATTTTGACCCGTAATAGTGAATAGACCGAATAATGAGTATTGAAATTCCTCTCCGGCAGTCGGAGGAGTCTATATGAAAAAATATCCGGACAGTAGCGCAAAACTTTATTGTAACATAACTTTGATTTTAATCTTTTATTTGACTATTTAGATTAGAATTCCTATTTTGCACCACCAAAAATATTTAGATATGTATACAGATAGAAGTGAACGGTATTTAAAGGATTTTCCCGCGTTAAATCCCATTGATATAGCGCTGTATAAAGATTGCACAAGAAAGAAGCAGATACGCGAGCTTAAAAAACTTGCCGGTTCGCTGGAAAACAAGAGATGGGCTCATGTCAGTTCAACATTTGAAGGTGGCGGTGTTGCCGAAATGCTCAGGAGTATCATTCCCATTGCCAAAGGTTTTGGCGTAGATTGCGAATGGTATTGTATTGAAGGGCAAAACGATTTTTTTTCCATTACAAAACGTCTTCACAATGTTATCCAGGGATTGAGACAGGAATTTTTGCTTGACGATTTACTTAAAACATACATTGAAGCTAACAGGAAAAACTTTCAAAATACTGCTGTGCACGCTGATTTGACCATTGTGCATGACCCACAACCCTGTGCTTCTATAGTGCATGGCGAATATGAAGGGAAGATACTCTGGCGTTGCCATATTGACACAACTGATGCTGACCAGCGCATCTGGAATTTCCTTCTGCCATATATCAACAGTTATGACGGCGCCATTTTTTCACACAAAAACTTTGTTAAGGAAGGGCTTAAAATTCCTGTCTATAAAATCACACCCGCCATAGACCCGCTGACTGTTAAAAATAAACACAGAACCAGGGATGAAGCCTTGTCCACACTCAACGACCTGTTCCAGAAACATGGCATAGACCCTGAACGACCAATTGTGCTGGCTGTTTCCAGATACGATATTCATAAGAACCAGGCCACAATTATTGAATCTTTTAAAAAGTTGAAAGAAGATAGTGAAATACAGCATTTAAAACCAATTCTGCTTATTGTTGGAAATTCGGCCACTGATGATCCGGAAGGGATGACGATGTATAAACAAATAAGCAAGCTGGCAGAAGATGACCCCGACATTTTCACTTTGCTGAATATCCCCAATAATGATGAAAGCATAGGTGCATTGATGAAACTGGCAGACGTGTTCGTCCACATATCCACAAAAGAAGGGTTCGGCCTGGTTGTCACTGAAGCCTTATGGCAGGGCACACCTGTTATCGGTAGTAAAGTTGGTGGTATTGTACAACAAATTAGAAACGGCAAGACAGGATTTCTTGTCGAGCCATACGAACATAATGATGTGGCTACTTACATGAAGTATATCCTCACAGAACATAGCGAACGTGAAAAAATGGGATATTATGCCATTGAAACCGTAAGAGATAAATTTCTTATCACGTCGCAGATAACCAAATATTTTATTCTGATGAGATATATGCTCGGAATTGATTTCCCGTATTTTACTATTTAGGATGTGTTCTGTGAGGATATACCAAAAATAATACAGGAACATGGAAGTCATATACAATCCGAAAAATTACTTTATCGCCTTGCTGCATCAGATGAAATTAATATTCAGGCATTAAGCCAGGTCCTTGGTATCTCTATGAATGAGATAAATCAAAATCTGGACATACTTGCCAAAGCTGAATTATTAAATATTTTATTTCCTTATGGCGGCCTAAACGGAAGAATAGTGAAATCAAAAAAAACTTTTTTTATGTCTCCTTCGGTGAGAAAATCGATATTGATATTATTATACGGAAATAACCTGGTTCCCGAACATATATCAAAAATGCCGGAAGATACTGTTGTCATGTACTTAAAACGACTTTTACCTGAGGGGATGTTATCGTTTACATCATACAAAAAAGGGCAAAATCCTGATTTTGTTGTCGAAACTTCGGATAAACCTGTCATAATTGAGGTTAGTTCAGGTAAATCCTCAACAGGACAAATTGTAAAAAGTAAAATAAAATACAGATATGGCATAGTCATTAATAATAAAGCATTAAGCCCCGAAAGAAAAGGAGACATAATTATACTCCCGCTTTATTGGTTTTTAATGCTGTGATTTCATTTATAAAATGTATTTTATCACACGCCATTAATAGTTAATTACATGAAATACATTCACGAATACAGAGATAAGGGTCTGGTTGAAAAACTTGTTCATCTGATTCGTGTCTCCTCAAAGCAAAAGATAGCACTGATGGAGGTTTGTGGCGGGCACACAGCCGCCATTCACCGGTTTGGCATAAAATCATTGCTTCCGGAAACCATCCGCTTATTTTCCGGGCCAGGTTGTCCTGTTTGCGTCACAGGCACATCATATATTGATAAAGCTATCTGGTTGTCACGTGAAAAGGATATGATCATCACCACATTCGGAGATTTAATACGCGTTCCGGGATCATCTTCAACCCTGGAAGCTGAAAAATCTGACGGGCGGGATATCAGAATTGTTTATTCGGTTCTTGACAGCCTTGAGATAGCCCGGCAAAATCCGGATAAAAATGTTGTTTTCCTGGCCATTGGATTTGAAACAACAGCCCCTGGCACGGCCGCTGCCATTCAACAGGCTCACAATCAGCGCTTCGACAATTTTTTTATTCTCAACGCACATAAAGTGATGCCGCCGGCTATGTCAGCCCTTGTATCAGAAGGGATTAAAATAGACGGATTTATTTGTCCCGGGCATGTTTCAACAATCACAGGCAGTAAAATCTATGAATTTTTGCCTGCCGACCATGGTATTGGATGCGCTATTGCAGGTTTTGAGCCCTTAGACATCCTTCATGCAGTTTACTCGCTTGTTTTACAGTTGGAAGATAGTGAACCAAAGGTTGAAATTGCCTACAAAAGGGCTGTGACAGACCAGGGAAACAAAAAAGCACAGAATTTCATCAACACCGTTTTCC
>CAZVTW010000058.1:16916-19369 GCA_964629805.1 uncultured Bacteroidales bacterium
GCTGTGACAGACCAGGGAAACAAAAAAGCACAGAATTTCATCAACACCGTTTTCCAGCCTTGCAATGTTGAGTGGCGCGGCTTAGGTCAAATTCCTGACAGTGGTTTATGTTTAAGAAAGGAATATCTTACTTTTGACGCAGATTATATGTTTGATATACAGATACCAAAACCGAAGGAGCGCCCGGGATGCATATGCGGAGAAATACTCAAAGGACTCCGAACGCCCGGAGAATGCCGTTTATTTGGTAAAAGTTGCACACCACAGAATCCTGTTGGCGCATGTATGGTTTCACAGGAAGGCGCCTGTCAGGCTTGGTATAAATATGGTGAATGATGGACAAAATAACACTGAATCACGGTAGCGGTTGCCTGGCTATGCAAAGGCTTGTCAGGGAGGTATTTATTTCAGCCTTTGGGAATGATATGATTACGGAACAACCAGATGCTGCTGTATTTAATACCAGGGGAGCTCAAATGGCATTCACAACAGATTCCTTTGTTGTCAACCCGCTGTTTTTCCCTGGTGGAGACATCGGAAAACTGGCTGTATGCGGCACAGTGAACGATCTGGCTGTTTCCGGCGCAAATCCCCTGTACCTGAGTACAGGATTTATTATTGAAGAAGGATTTGACATCGACCTGCTTAAAAAAATTGTCCTGTCAATGGCAGCTGAAGCAAAACATGCCGGAGTAAAAATCGTCACCGGGGATACAAAAGTTGTTGAAAAAGGCAGCTGCGACAAATTATTTATCAACACATCCGGGGTTGGATTTGTGCCGGAGCAACGTTTTCATTTGTGGAAAGGATCAAAAATAGCGCCCGGAGACCAGATTATTGTTAATGGTTCACTTGGCGATCATGGCATGGCCATCATGACTGAGCGGAACAAACTGCCTGTACAAAACGCGGTTAAATCTGATTGTGCCAGTCTGAACCATCTTGTCTCCGCTGTGATGCCTTATGCTGCTAATATCAGTTTTATGCGCGATTTAACACGCGGGGGACTGGCTGCGGGCCTGAGCGAAGTTGCTGGTAAAAAAAATGTCGGAATTGATATTGATGAACAATATATTCCTGTCAGACCGGAAGTTGAAGGTTTATGTGAACTCCTGGGATTTGATCCTGTTTTTGTTGCAAATGAAGGGAAATGTATGTTCATTGTTAAACCTGGCTGTAGCGAGCAAATTTTGAGAACATTACGTTCACAGCTATTAGGAAAGGAAAGCAAAATTATCGGACAGGTCACAGATAAGCATCCTGGTATGATTCACATAAAAACAATCATTGGCGGGACACGGATTCTCCGGTTGCCGGAGGGTGATCAACTGCCAAGGATTTGTTAAAAATCATTTGTGTCCATGCATGAATTGTCAATAGCGCTAAACATACTTGATATTGTCGAAAACACTGTAAAAGAGAAAAATATTCGCAGTGTAAAAGCATTAACACTTGAAATAGGCGATTTGTCCGGCGTAGAATCAGAAGCTCTTACCTTGGCCATGCAAACAGCCTGTCAGGGGACAATACTGGAACATGCAAAAACGGAAATCATACATATTGAAGCTCAGGCCAGCTGCAGACAATGCAGGCATACATTTCCCTGCAGGGATTTTATTGATATATGTCCCGAATGCGGGAGCGCCATGTTTGATATTGTGCAGGGAAAAGAACTACGGATAAAAAATATTGTAGCTGAAGAGTGAATTGTAATTTTGAAAATAAGTTTGTATCTTTCGTATTATTAAAATCAAAAAGTAATCTTATGTGTGAAAATTGTGGCTGCAGCCAGTCTGAAGAACAAACAACATACCTGATTCCGGGAGAACAGGGCACTTCTGCAGAAAAAACAAAAAATTTAGGTCAGCATCATATAAAAAGTCATGATCATGATCATCATCACGAACATGGACATCATCACAATCATGACCTTAATCACCACACGCATGATCATCACAGTCATGAACATGTTCATTCCCACACGATTGACCTGGAGATTGACATCCTTCAAAAAAACAACCTCATGGCAGAACGCAACAGGGGGTTTTTTGAAGCAAAAAATATCCGCTGCTTTAATTTTGTGAGTTCCCCGGGGTCAGGAAAAACAACCCTGTTGGAGAAAACAATTCCTGTTCTCCAGGGCAAAAACAAAATATATGTCGTAGAAGGAGATCAACAAACCTCGCTTGATGCTGAAAGAATGTATAAAACCGGCGCTAAAAGTATTCAGATTAACACCGGAAACGGATGCCACCTTGATGCCACAATGGTGAATAACGCTGTAAAAAAATTACAGCCTGATGATTCTTCTTTTATTTTCATCGAAAATGTCGGTAATCTGGTTTGCCCCGCATTGTTTGATCTGGGCGAACATAAACGCGTGTTGCTTGTGTCTGTCACCGAAGGTGAAGATAAACCCCTGAAATATCCTGTAATGTTTGAAAAATCACATC
>CAZVTW010000059.1:0-1676 GCA_964629805.1 uncultured Bacteroidales bacterium
GACATTGCTATTCCGGTATCTGTTGAAGAGGTCACAAAAAAGCCTATCAGGGAATATGTTTCCACAACCGGAACAGTGTATGCAACAAAGGAGACGATGCTGAAGACAGAGATTGCAGGTGAATATTATTTACAAAATAGTCCCAACACCGGCAAACCGTTTAAACTCGGTGACAAAGTTTTGAAAGGTCAGGTGATAATCAGGATAGAGGATGAGGAATATGAAAACAACATCAAAATTGAAGCCCAAAAATTAACTCTTGACAATTCGAAACGTGAATATGAAAAACAAAAATCACTCTATGACAAAGGTGGTGTCACCCTGAGTGAAGTATCCAATGCAGAAAGACAATACCTGGATGCACAATATGCCTGGGAAAACGCTAAAATCAATCTTGAAAAGATGAACATCCGGGCGCCCATTTCAGGTATCATAACAAAGCTGCCCCATCACACACAGGGAACCAGGATACAAGCAGGACAGGACGTTGTGAAAATCATGAATTACAACACGCTGTTTCTTGAGATTGAACTTCCTGAGAAAGAAATGGACAAGGTCAGGACAGGTCAAAAAGCTGAAATTACAAATTATTCTAACCCGGGCTCGGTTTTTTATGGCGAAATTACTGAACTTTCACCGGCCATTGAGCCCGGGACCCGAACTTTTTCCGGTAAACTGATTATTGAAAACCAGGAACTTAAACTGAGACCCGGTATGTTTGTAAAATCAGACATTGTCGTTGCGCAAAAAGACAGCGCCCTGGTCATTCCAAAAGACATTATCCTGTCAAACCAGAGAGGAAAAGTTGTTTATGTTGTTGAAAGGCAAACTGCCTGGATTCGTGTGTTATCCTTTGGCCTTGAGAATCCCGATGAAGTAGAAGTGACAGAAGGTCTTGAAGAAAAAGAACGTATTGTGGTCAAGGGATTTGAAACCTTAAGCAACAGATCGAAAGTAAAGATTATTAAGTAGTTCTAACCATGAGAAAACTTACCCGGTTTCCTGTTCAGTATCCTGTAACCATCCTCATGATTGTTCTTGCAATTCTGTTGCTGGGATATATTTCATTTGATAAACTTGGTATAGATTTATTCCCGGATCTAAACAACCCAAAGCTATTTGTTGTACTTGAGGCAGGCGAACGTCCGCCGGAAGAAATTGAGCGAAATTTTGTTGACGGCATTGAATCTCTGTCAATACGGCAAAGTGGCGTAGTTGAAGTGTCGTCGGTATCGAAAGTTGGCGCAGCGCTTATTACTGTTGAATATTCATGGGATAAAGACATGGATGAGGCATTCCTCGACCTGCAAAAAGCGCTCACATCATACAATCAGAATACTGATATTGACGAATTAACAATCTCCAGGCAGGACCCGAACGCAGCGCCTGTTTTGTTACTGACTATGTGGCATCCCACTGTGGAAGACATGAATGAGCTGAGACAGGTTGCCGAAAATTATATCAGGAATGAACTTATCAGGCTTGAAGGGATTGCTGATGTACAACCGACCGGCCACGAAGAACAAGAAACTGTTATTGAAACCAGTAAATATTTACTTGATTCATACCATATTACACCGGAAACAATAGCGGGTAAAATCCGAAACTTCAATCAGAACATCTCAAGTGGCTCAATCACAGAAATGGGCACCAAATACATTATTAAAGGTGTTAGC
>CAZVTW010000059.1:1776-3158 GCA_964629805.1 uncultured Bacteroidales bacterium
GCATCTGTTAAAGATGCGGCAATAGAAGGGACTGCACAGGTTGGTGGCGCTATCACAGCTTCCACCCTGACAACAATCGTTGTTTTTTTGCCAATTGTCTATCTGCACGGCGCTTCAGGAGAATTATTTAAAGACCAGGCCTGGACTGTGGCATTTTCATTACTTTCTTCTCTTTTTGTGGCTATTTTGGTTATTCCCGTGTTGGTAGTGAAAATATTCAGAAAAAAACAAACAAAGACATTGGAAGAAAAAACAATCCGGATAAATGCTTATGGCAGAATTCTGAACAACATTCTAAAGAAAAAACTGATTGTTATCCTGGCAGCCACCATGTTAATTGGTTTTACTGCCCTTCTGCTTCCCCGGGTTGGCAGCGAATATTTTCCGAAAACTAAAACCAATACATTTACCCTGGAATTAACCCTTCCTGAGGGTACGCAACTGGAAAGAACCGAATCGACAGTTAAAAATATCGAAACAATTGTTTATTCACTTCTAGATGACGACCTTGCAACACTCTATTCCCAAACCGGACCTTCCACAACCGCTGGTGCAGGTACAGAATCCTTTTATGAGGGTGAGAACACTGCCCGTCTTAAAGTTGCATTAAAAAAAGAGGCCATTTCTCTCACAGGTTCTTATATTCAAGATTTAGATTCACTACTGGCGAATATACCCGGGTTGGATTACAGGTTCTTACGGCAAGTATCATCTCTACAGGATATTCTGGGTACCGATGAATCGCCTGTCATTGTTGAAGTCAAAGGCGAAAGGCTTGATGAAATTGAAAGGATTTCCGGCCTTGTTAAAGAAAAAATGACGAATATGGAAGAGATTTTTAATGTGAAATCTTCAATTGAAGGAGGCGCTCCTGAACTGGAAGTGATTGTTGACAGGTATAAAGCCGGCATGTATAATATTGGTGTGGAAACACTTACCAATTTACTCAGAGATAAGCTATCGGGAACAGATGCCGGCGAACTTGATCATGGGGGAGAAATGAAAGATATGACAATAAAATTACCGGAACCGGGACTGAAAGCGTTTAAAAATTCCTTTATTGAGCATGATGGAAGAAATATCCCGCTTGAAGACATTTCTGAGATAAAAACTTCCTTATCCCCTAAAAAGATTCACAGAAGAAACCAGGTCAGGATTGCTAAGGTATCAGCACAGTACATTGAAAATATTGCATTTGACAAAGTAGTACAAAAATTGCAAAATCAATTGCAGGAAATACAGCTTTCCGGAGATGAGTATAAAATTGAAATAACCGGGGAAGAAAAAAAACGAAAGGAGTCTTTCGGAAACTTATCTTTTGCTCTCATATTATCTATCATCCTTGTATACATGGTTATGGCTTCCCAGTTTGAATCATTGAT
>CAZVTW010000059.1:3258-13635 GCA_964629805.1 uncultured Bacteroidales bacterium
GGTGGTCTGGTAACATCAACCCTGCTGACCCTGGTGGTGATACCATGTGTTTATGAGGTGTTTGATGTCATGAAAGATAAAATTATCAACAAGTAGATATTCAGGTTACAAAGCTCTGTATTAATTAGAATTATTGAAAAAAATGAAGAAAGTACTAACTATTAAAAGATTATCTCATTTAATAGAATCCGGTACAAAAATCTATGAAGTGGACGAACCTAATGGTAAAATAGAAATTATTGAAGGAATCGTTTTTACTAAAGATGAACCTGATATATTAATTTCAAAATACAGAATTGATTTTACTGATCAACTGAAGAGATTTATTAAATCAGATAAATTTCAGGATTCTATCTTTAAGCCCAAAAAAAGGGGAGTACTTTTAATAGATATTGTTGATTATTCAAAAGGTAATTCTCTTTACCTTGCATCAATATTAACTGTATTTAACACAGTTTTGAATCGTATTGTTTTGAAGTTAGAAAACATCAATAAATTAGTTGAGCAGATAATTCCATTTGGTGATGGATGCTATTTAGTTTTTAATGAAACTATAAATACTAGTTTTTTTAAGACTGTATTAATTATTATCAATGAGATGAATAATTTTCAGGACATCATTTTGAAAAAGTTTTCAAAGAAACGAACTGCTGACAATAAGCTACATATAAGAATAAGTTGTACACTCGGAGAAACAGATTTTTTTTATGACATTTCAGGAAACAGAAATTGTTATGGAATAGCATTGAATGAAGCAGCAAGGCTTTTAAATTACGGTCAAAATGAAATATTAAGGAAATATCCAGATGAGAGAGCTCTGAATTCTGTGTTTTTCGATGAGACTGTTTTAGCTCAGGCAAAATCTTTAATTAAAAGGCTAAATAAAAATAGCTTATACCATCCTTCAATAAAGGATTTGGGGTATGTTACTGATAAACATAAAATAAAGAGGCAAATATGGTGGTTAACGGACTTGCCAATGGATAGTTCAATAGATTTGTATTTTGAATTAAAACGAAATAGTAAAAGCCACTAATATGCGATAAACTTAATAGCTACTATGATACGATGTATATGAACTTTAATGAATTAAAATTTGTTCTTTTAAGGGGCATTAGTGGAAGTGTCTATTGCATTTATAACCGACCTATATATGCAATTATACTGAAAATGATTGATTTGTTAACCCTTAGAGGGTTTAAAACCCATGGAGGGGTTGATCACTCCTAAATGTTAAAGTATAGAAACATCGAATTCATTCGTATACAATAGTAAATTCACTTAAATATTATTACCATGAAAAATGTTTACATAGGAACTTATCCACCACGCGAATGTGGTATAGGCACTTTTACAAGAAATCTTTTCAATGCCATAACTGGTGTGGAGGATAATAAAGAACAAGATGAAAGTTTTATTGTAGCAATAAACGACTTTGATCAGAACTACACCTATCCTGATGAAGTTAAATTAACCATACATCAGGAGTCACAAAAAGACTATTTAGTGGCAGTTAAATACATTAATCTAAGTGGCGCTGATTGTTGTATCCTTGAACATGAATTTGGTATTTACGGCGGGCAAAATGGAGTATATATCCTTCCCTTGCTTCACCGGCTTGAAATACCGCTTATTGTAACCCTGCATACCATTATTAAAGAGCCATCTTATAACGAAAAATTAATACTACAGGAAATTTGCAAAATGGCCAACAGAATAGTAGTAATGAGTCAAAAAGCAATCGGTTTTCTTATAGATATTTACAACGTTCCAAAAGAGAAGATAGCCTATATTGAACATGGCGTACCCAGTTTTCAGTTTTCGCAAAACGAAACAAAAAAAGAGTTCAAACTCGAAAAGAAAAAACTCTTGCTAACTTTTGGTTTTATAAGCCGAAACAAAGGAATTGAGGTTGCAATAAAAGCTTTACCTAAAGTAGTCGAGAAGCATCCCGATGTTTTATACATCGTATTGGGAAAAACACACCCAAATGTACTCCGGTATTCAGGCGACAAATACCGGGTATATCTTATGCGACTTATAAAAGACCTTAAACTTGAAAAAAATGTGATTCTGCTCAATAAGTTTGTCAACCAAGAAGACCTGTTCAGGTATTTATTTGCTTCCGATATTTATATTACTCCTTATCTTAATGAAGCACAAATTACCAGTGGAACACTTTCTTATGCAGTGGGCGCCGGCTCGGCAGTGGTTTCAACCCCGTATTGGCATGCATCGGAATTACTTGCCAACGAGAAGGGTATTTTGTTTGATTTTCATAATTCTAATCAACTTTCAGATATTTTAATTGAATTGCTTGATAATCCGAAAAAAAGACTGCAAATAAGAAAACGAGCATACGATTATGGCAGAGAGATTACGTGGCCAAAAATAGGTGTAAAATATAACAACTTAATAGAAAATGTTGTAATTGAAGGTCTAAAAGTTGATAAAAAGGAAGTTATTCCTTTTGACCTGCTACTTTTACCACCTTTTTCATTGACTCACATTAAACGGTTGACCGATGATACCGGTATTATTCAACACGCTAAATATGGGATACCCAACTTAAAAGAGGGCTATTGCTTAGATGATAATGCAAGGGCATTAATAATGGCTTTAATGACATTTAAACAAATGAAAGATTATACAGCGCTCGAATTATGCCCTGTTTATCTGAGTTACATCCATTACATGCAAAACGATGATGGAACATTTAAAAATTTCCTGAGTTTTAACAGGAATTTTCTTGATGAAACAGGGTCGGAAGACTCTTATGCCCGGACAATTTGGGCTCTTGGATATATGCTTGCCAATGCGCCAAACGATTCGTATTATCAAATAGGAAAATTGATTTTTTTTAAAGCGGTTCCGGGTTTTGAAAGATTAAAAGAAATACGAAGCATTGCCAATACGATATTAGGGATAAGCTATTATCTGCAAGCTAATCCATCTGATGACAATATGACAGAAACACTTAGGAAGTTATCCGCCATATTAACAGAACACTTTGATAAACACAGCGATGAGTCATGGAAATGGTTTGAAGATGAATTTA
Organism: uncultured Bacteroidales bacterium; assembly: GCA_964629805.1. Lineage (GTDB taxonomy): Bacteria > Bacteroidota > Bacteroidia > Bacteroidales > CAZVTW01 > CAZVTW01. Next base: position 6,317 of record CAZVTW010000059.1, read on the forward strand.
CTTACGACAATGCTATGCTTCCGCTTGCATTACTGCATTCAGCAGAAATACTTAATGATAAAAAAATTCAGGAAGTCGCCATAGAAACGATGGATTTCTTAACTGATATTACAATGAAAGATGGCTATTTATCTGTGATAGGAAATGAATGCTGGTTTAAAAAAGGGGGACAACATTCAAAATTTGCACAACAACCGCTTGATTCTTTGGCTATGGTATTGATGTTTCATCAGGCCTATCATTTGTTAAGAGATAAAAAATATCTCGAGAAATTATTTTTTTCATTTATGTGGTTTCTTGGTGATAATGATTTGAGAATAAGTTTATACGATTTTGAAACAAAAGGTTGTTGCGACGGATTGGAAAGCTTTGGTGTGAACCGCAATCAGGGAGCTGAAAGCACGTTGGCATATATTATTTCATATCTAACTGTTTTGCAGGCATATGAAGAGTATTATAGAAAAGATTGAAGAATTAGTAAGGTGAGTTGTTTGAAGTGGAAAGGAGTAAATTTTCGGCTAAAATTATGAGTATGATAAAAAGATATAAAAAGAACCCTATACTAACAAAGGACGATGTGCCCTATCCGGTTGCTACTGTGCACAATGCTGCAGTAGTAAAGTATAACGATAAATATATTATGATTTTCAGGGCACATAAACTAAATGGACGAAGCATTTTAGGAAAAGCTGAAAGTACAGACGGATATAATTTCAAGGTAGATGAGCAGCCCTTTATGATTGCTTCTTCAAATGGAATTTTTAAAGAATACGAAGAATATGGAGTCGAAGATCCACGTATTGTTTTTATAGACGGAGAATATCTTATTACCTATAGCGCCTATTCCCGGCATGGGGTGCGTATTGGTCTGGCCAAAACACGTGATTTTAAAACCATTGAACGATTTTCGCTCATCACAGAAGCAGATTATCGCAATGTGGTTATTTTTCCCGAAAAATTCAATGGATTGTATGCCCGGTTAGACCGTCCGCATTCAGAAATTTCACTCTGGTCTGTATGGATTTCCTATTCGCCGGACCTTCGTTTTTGGGGTGACGCAAAGATTATTATGAAACCAATGCAATATCACTGGGATGAAATGAAGATAGGCCCGGGAGCTCCCCCTATTAAAACCACAAGGGGCTGGCTGAATATTTATCATGGCGTTTTTCCTACGATGGACGGCTGTGTTTATCGTCTCGGGGTGGCGCTTCATAACGCCGTTGACCCTTCAAAAATTATTGCCGTTGGTGATGATTGGATTCTACAACCTGAAGAGATATACGAAATCACCGGATATGTGCATAACGTCGTTTTCTCTTGTGCCGCTGTTCCGGAACCCGACGGAACAGTAAAAATCTATTGGGGAGGCGCTGATAAAGTAATGTGCGTAGGAACTGCAATTATCGAAGATTTGGTCGACCATTGTTTGAATAATTCCCGAAATCCTATATGATAATTTAAATCATAAACAATGAAAAACGCCAAAAACAAGAAAATGAATGTTCTTTAAAAAATTATTACAACGAAAGGCGCTAAAAGCGCTAAAAAAAAATTTTTTCTTTTTTCGTGTATTTCGTGCCTTTCGTTGTTTGAAATTAATATGTATGACAATGAAAGTAGCAGTTTTATCGCCTGTTGCCTGGCGCACTCCGCCCAGACATTACGGGCCATGGGAACAAGTTACCTCAAATATTGCCGAAGGACTTGTTGAACGAGGTGTAGATGTAACTCTTTTTGCAACCGGAAACTCAACTACAAGAGGAAAATTGGCTTATGTTTCTCAAACTGCATATGCCGAAGACCCAACCATTGATCCAAAAGCATGGGAATGTTTACACATCAGCAATTTAATGGAGAGAGCAGACGATTTTGATTTGATTCACAACAATTTCGATTTTCTGCCCCTGAGCTATTCGCGGCTTATCAAAACCCCGATGTTAACAACTATTCACGGCTTTTCATCGCCCAAAATAATACCGGTCTACAAAAAATATAACCCCGATAATTTTTATGTCTCAATAAGTTATTCTGACCGCAGCCCGGAACTTGACTATATTGAAACCGTTTATAATGGAATTGACACTAACGAATTTACTTTTAGACCTTTTCCAAAAGATTATTTGTTGTTTTTTGGGCGCATTCACCCTGAAAAAGGGACGTTTGAAGCCATACAGATCGCAAAAAAATCGGGCAGGAAACTTATTATTTCCGGCTTAATTCAAGATGAAGGTTACTTTGAAAATAAGGTAAAACCATATATCAACAACGATGACATCATATATGTAGGCAATTCGGGGACAAACAAACGGGATAAGTTGTTGGGCGAAGCTTTTGCTTTGTTGCATCCTATTAGTTTCAACGAACCATTCGGACTGAGTCTGGCAGAGGCAATGCTGTGTGGTACGCCTGTAATTGCATTTAATAAAGGTTCCATGCCCGAATTGATAGAAGATTCGAAAACCGGGTTTCTTGTAGACACTATTGAGCAGGCAGCCCAATCTGTAAACAATATAAATACAATTAGCAGAGATTATTGTTTTGAATGGGCGAACTCAAAATTTAGTCGAACAAAAATGATAGATGGTTATTTAGAGGTGTATGAAAGAATTTTAAATCAGGAAATAATTCCTAAAAGCAAATAAATGAATAAAGAGCATAATATCAAGTTGTTAATTGAAAGAAAAAGAACAAGAATTGAACGGGATACCTCACGGGTTATTATCCGTGCACATATTCCGGGAGATATGATGCGTGTAAACAAAATTATTGACAGGGTAATGCAGCTTTCGGAAAAAAAAGCAGCAACATTGTTAAAAGAGGTTCATAATAATTTTTACGACAGGCACAAAAAAATTGAACAGCAACTAATTAATCATTTTAGTAAGGTTTCGGAATATATACCGGCAAACAAAAGGGTTAGCAATACAAAAAAAATGCTTATCGGAGCTTATTTCACAATGGAATACTCCATTGAGTCTGCAGCGCTGTTCAATCCTTCGATAGTAATGCACCCTGATCAAAAAGGGATCCAGGATGGGGAGCTTCGTTTTATTATGAGCCTGCGTGCTACCGGCGAAGGACATATTTCTTCTATTGTTTTTCGTAGCGGAATTATCCGAAAAAATGGTTCATTGCTTTTTGATAATGTTTCGGAATTTGTTGAGACTCCTCAAATTTCGATAGACCCCTTTTATGAAAGGAATTTATTTGGATTAAAATTAAAAGATATGAATGCATGGGATGAAACAAGTAAGAGGGTTATTGAACAAATACCTGATGTATTTACTTATCAGGAATTGAAAGTCAGTATTAACGTACTTCATCTAAACCCTGATTTCGTGTGCAATAATGAAACAATCAATAGCATAACCTGGCTGGCAAATTCGAATTATAGAATAAAATTTGAAGAAAATACAAAAATATCCGAACGTATAATATTTCCGGTTTCGGAAAACGAAAGCCGGGGGATTGAAGATGCACGGTTTGTTGAGTTTCACAATGATAATGGGGAAGTTACATATTTTGCCACATATACTGCCTTTAATGGATTTCGAATACTACCCCAGCTTATAGAAACAACCGATTTTATATCTTTTAACATCATTACCTTAAACGGTAAAGCAGTGCAGAATAAAGGAATGGCGCTTTTCCCCCGTAAAATAAACGGCAAATATGTGATGCTTTCGAGACAGGATGGAGAAAACAATCATATCATGTATTCCGACAATTTACATTTTTGGCATAATTCACAAATAATTCAGGAACCAAAACAACCATGGGAATTTATCCAGATTGGAAATTGCGGTTCTCCCATTGAAATAAACGAAGGATGGTTGGTTCTTACACATGGAGTTGGCCCGATGCGACAATATTCTATAGGAGCCTTGTTGCTTGACAAAGAAAATCCGGTAAAAGTAATTGCACGTTTAGAAGAACCATTACTTTCGCCAAATGAAGAAGAACGTGAAGGATATGTGCCTAATGTGTTATATTCGTGTGGAGGACTGGTACACAACAACAAACTAATAATTCCCTATGCCATGTCTGATATTACATCGGGAATAGCAAATATAAATATACGTGATTTAATTAATTGTATGAAATATGGAATTAGTTCATGAAAGAAATATATCCCGGGAATTGTTAAAAACAATAATTGCAGGTTTGACGCTATTTAGGCAGATCATGTATATGTTTATTTTTAATTTCACGTTCTTTTATCATCTCAGAACAACATTTGGCTGAGACCCTCGATAAGTACAGAAGAATTCAACAATAGCGGCTTAAGTCTAATCTTTTCATTTCGAAAAGAGATGATATGCAATATGCATGATAAAAGTACCGGCTCATAAAATCAATAATTGGGTGAAGTTCGAAAATGAGTTAAATTTGTAGAAAGGAGAAAAAATGGTTGACTACAGAAATATCTGACAATTGAGATTGAGTATTTAAAAACCATTTGCGGGTTAAAGTGAAGTAATTCTTAATTTTTGTTCTGTAAACTTTAATGAAATGGAAAACAAAAAAACACTCAAAATAGGTCGTTCAGAATTTGAATTAATTGTAAAAAACAATCATTATTTTGTTGATAAAACAAAGCTGATTTATGAATTTTACAATAATGAAAATGATATTATACTGATACCACGTCCGAAACGCTTCGGTAAAACATTAAATTTATCAATGATTGAACATTTTTTTGATATTCAAAAACCAGGGAGCGCTACACTGTTTGATGGTTTTAAAATATCAAAGTACCAGGATTTTTGTAACGAGCATCAGAATAAGTATCCTGTCATAAATATTACATTAAAAGATATTAAGTCCGTAGATTGGCAAAATTGTTTTGAAAAAATTAAAATGGTTATTGTTGAATTATACAGTAAGCATAATTATTTATTGAAATCTGATAAAATTGATGAATTAGATAAAGAAAAATACAATCAAATTTTGTTGGAAGAGGCATCCCAGGCAAAATTTGAATTTAGTCTGTTTAATTTAAGTGACTATTTACAAAAGCATTACGGTAAAAAAACAATAATCCTTGTTGATGAATATGACGCTCCCATTATAGCTGCATTCAATAATACGAATGCTCCAATAAAATCAGAAGACAAAGAAAACAAAACTTATTACGAGAAAGTAATTGACTTTATGCAAACATTTTTTGGAAAGGCTTACAAGGGGAATGATGCTTTACATAAAGGTATGCTTACAGGAGTCATGCGCGTAGGACGAGAGAGCATATTCTCAGAATGGAACAATTTTGACGTTTTCGGAATAACCATGCCATATTTTACCGACAGTTTCGGTTTTACAGAAGCAGAAACTGAAAAAATCCTAATGGATTTCGGATTGCACAACAAACTTGACGAAGTAAAATATTGGTATAATGGTTATAAATTCGGCAAAACAAAAAATATTTATAACCCCTGGTCGATAGTGAACTTTATTGCCAAAAATGAAGCGGGGTTTAAACCATATTGGGTAAATACCGGAGACTATTCACTGATAAAAAGCAGGATAATCGAACTTGGCATAAAAGAAACCATTCAAGACCTAATTGAAGGGAAAACGATTGAAAAAGAATTACATGATAATTTTGTTTTTCAAGACTTTGAGACTGAAAATGAACTTTTATGGACATTACTTACTGAAAACGGATATTTAACCCAAGTAGAAAAAAGCGATTTTGGTAATCATAAACTAAAAATCCCCAACAAAGAGGTAAAAATTGTATTCACAAATATTATTAAGAAATGGATAGATACAGAAGTTAAACTGAAACGAGATGTATTGATAAGAATGGCTAAAAATCTTATAAACAATAGGTTACCTGTTTTTGAAGCAGATTTAAGACAAATAATCGGAGATACATTAAGTTATTTCGATACGACTGAAAAAACAGAAAAGGACACGCATAATAAGGTTGTTACACATGAACAAATTTACCCTGTGAAATATAGCAAGCTATTCAACAGGGTGAATCATGTATATACACTCGGGTTGTTTGCTATCCTGAGCGATGACTACATGATAAAGTCAAACAGAGAAAGCGGAGAGGGCAGATATGATATTGCTATGATACCACACAACAAAACCAAAAATGGTATTGTAATAGAAATAAAGAGCATCCAAAGCCAAAGCCAAAGGCAAAACGAAAAAGACAAGGATTTCAGAAAACGGATAAATAAAGAAATAGATAGCGCATCGGAACAAATTGAAAGAAAAGAATATTACAAGGAATTGATTGAATACAAGATAGATTTTGATAAGATTCTGCTTGTGCCAATTGTATTTGCGGGAAAAGTACCTTTTGTGGTAAAACTTTCGGAATAATAAAAAAAGAAATAAGCACAGATCATCATGCTCCGGTATGTTTCAGGCTTTGAATAAAACCCTTGTTTGTCTGTCTCTGTCTCCTATCATTAGTACACTATGAAGTTTATTATAAACAGAAAGACACTTATTTCAATGCTCTTTATCGGGTTGACCATGCTGGGATATATATCCTATCGGCAACTTCCTGTTGAATTATTACCCAATGCTGAACTTCCTTTGTTAATTGTCCAGGTAGGCAGCAGGACAGAGGTAGAACCGGGATATATGGAGAAGCAGGGCATTATTCCCCTTGAGGGAGCCATTGGAACGCTGGAGGGCATTGACCAGATTGAATCAACAGCAGACCGCAGACGCGGGATTATTTTTGTGTATTACAACCAGGACACAGATATCAAATATGCCTACCTGAAATTGCAGGAAAAAATTGATCAGGCAAGGACACAGTTACCGGATGAATTTGAAGTGTTTGTGATAAAGATAGACACAGAGCAGATTTCGAATATGTTCATGAGTCTTCAGGCCAGGGGCGGGGGGGGTACCAACAGGGGAAGGAATGTTGTGGATGAGTCAATCCGGCCAAAACTGGAAAGCATTGATGGTATTGCAAATGTAGAAGTCTACGGGGGAAGGGAAAAAACCGTTGAAATAGTACTGAACAATAAAGCCTGTGAATCATTAAATATAACAGCTTCGCAGGTGCGGCAGGCCATTGTTCGGAATCATCGAAACAAGACTTACATTGGAAACATAGATGAACAGGATAAAAGATATTTTGTCAACCTCACAGCAGATTACCAGGATATTCAGCAAATCGAAAATATCATTGTAAAACAGCAGGGACAAATAAAACTTAAAGATATTGCCGGGGTTGTCTTTGGATTGAAAGAAGAGCAAACTATCAGCCGCATTAACGGCAAAGAAGCAGTAACCATCATGTTGATGAAAGACAACGAGGTGAACCAGATTGATCTGGC
>CAZVTW010000059.1:13735-17298 GCA_964629805.1 uncultured Bacteroidales bacterium
GCCTTCAATTTTTTCTATTCATTCGGCATTTCAATCAACAACCTTACCTTAGTCGGGATGGCTCTCGCTATCGGCATGTTGCTGGATAATAGCATTGTTGTACTTGAAAACATCTACAGGACAGCTTCCGGGGGTAAACCGGCAGATGTTGCAATTATGCAGGGTACAAAAGAGGTCTGGCGATCAATCTTTGCAGCAACATTAACAACCATCATGGTCTTTTTGCCATTTGCTTTTTCTGAAAACTTTTTCGTCCGGTTGATTGGCCATCACATCGGCGTGTCAATCATTTCTACCCTGGTTGTATCATTTTTAGTAGCCATGCTCCTTATCCCGATGGCCGCTCATTTTTTTCTGAAAAAGAAACAAATTAAAAATGTCCTGTTTTTTCAAAAAATTACCATTCACACTATCCTTATTCAGAGATATGTTTTGTTTTTGAAAGCCTGCATGAGGAAGCCGGCACGGACAATTATCGGGGCTGTTGTTTTTTTCTTCATCACAGTATTTGCCTGCCTCGCTGTCAGTGTGTCGGTCTCCCGCGAAGTTGAAATCAGTGAGTTTAAACTCTATGTCACCATGCCTTCAGGGGCTACACTTGAATCAACAGATAAAGTTGCTGCTGATATTGAACAAAAACTGGAAGGTATAGAAGAAATTGAAGATATCCTGAGCCAGATTAATGAAGAAGATGCCGTAATAACAATACAGCTCAGGGATGATTTTGAAGATGTAAATAAAAAATCAATTTCTGATATAAAACAGGCAATTAACAATAAAACGGAAGAAATCAGCAATGCTGAAATCAGTTTTGAACAACCCCAATCAAGTTCAAGGTTCAGGCAGGGCGCTGGTGGCGGAGGTGGAGAAAGGTCTTCGGCATTTATGAGATTACTGGGCATTGGTACCCAACAGGAAAAAATTGTGGTAAAGGGTGAAGATTATGAAAAAATGAAATCATTTGCCTATGAACTGGAATATTATCTCCGGGATTTTTCTTCTGTTTCCGAAGTTGATGTCAGCGCCTCTGAGGACAGGCCGGAAATTCACCTCAGGTTTAATCCTGTTCTTATCACTGAATACAACATCCCGCTTGTCAATATTCTTTCAGGATTAAATACTTTCCAGGACGAAATATCTACAAATATAAAATTTAAAGAAGGGACAGAGGAATATGATGTTATTATAAAAATTGATGAACATATTGGACAGGCAGACCCCAGAACAATGGATGACCTGAAGACAATGCGCGTTGAAAGCCCGTCAGGTGGTGTTTATGAACTGCAAAAGATAGCAGGCATTTTCTATTCCTCGGGTCTTGGCGAAATTAACAGGGTGAACCAGGAAAAACAAATAGAAGTTATGTATCAGTTTGAACGTGACATTAATAATTCTAACGAGCTGCTTGAGTCATCAAGAATGGAGGTAGATAACCTTGTGGCTGCACTGAATGTACCCCCGGGCCTGGCTGTTGAAGTGGTTCATGAAGAAAGAGACCTCAGTGATTTTTATTTTCTTATTGTTGCAGCAATCATACTCATTTACATGATCCTGGCTTCTGTATTTGAATCGTTTTATACACCTTTTGTTTTGATGTTTTCAATTCCCCTGGCAGCTATGGGTTCGTTTCTGGCCCTTGTTTTTACAGGGAATTCACTCTTTAATGCAAACACACTCACAGGATTTCTGATATTAATCGGCATTGTCGTGAATAACGGGATCATCCTCATTGATTATACAAATATATTGCGCAAGCAGGGAAACAGACCACAACGTGCATTACTTCTTGCCGGAATGGCACGTGTACGGCCAATAGCCATAACAGCCATAACAACAATCATCGGTATGCTTCCTCTCGCCCTGGGTAATGTGGAGTATGTAAAAAGCATTGGCGCGCCGTTTGCAATCACAGTGATTGGCGGTTTAACCTTAAGTACGTTTTTTACCCTCTTATTTATTCCAACCCTTTATTCCGGGCTTGAAAATGCCCTGAATTGGTTCAGGAGCTTAAAACCATACATAAAACTCATCAATTTCATCATTTGGGGAACCGGGATATGGCTCATTTATGAAGAAATTGACAGCCTGGTTTTCCAGTTACTTGATGGTTTTCTTGTGTTTATTTCAGCGCCTGCTCTCACCTATTTTATCATGAACAGCCTCAGAAAAGCAAAAACATCCCTGATAGATGATAAAGAGCCATTGTTCATAAAAATAAGCAATATTGTAAAAATATATGACCGGGAGTCAACTTTCAGAAGGGAATGGAAAGGGGCAAAAAAAATCAGGGAACGCACAGGCTCCGAAAATGAATACACATCCTGGCGGGATTTTGATCAATTCATCTGGCAAATACCTGTTTTTGGTTTCCTCATTTATTTCACCTGGTTCTATATCAATCACAATTTTTGGCTGTTTGTCATGCCTCATATTGTGTATTTTTATACATTTTATATGCTCAAACCGGTTGAAAAACTCATCTTTTCCGGGGATTCTGACAGGAAACACATCCTTCGTAAAAAAATATTCAAATCTTTCGTCCAATTATTTTTCTGGTTATTTCCTTTGCTAAACCTGGTTATCTTCCAGATAAGATGGGAAAACATTGCTGTGGTGATTATCATCGGGCTTACCTGGTATATTTCGCTTGGGGTCTATAAAATTTCTGATTATCTGCACAAATCAAAAATCAACATACACCGTTTACAAGGCAGGTTCAGAAAACTGCGCAACTTCATTTTCAACCTGGTTTTACACATCCCGCTCATCGGAAAAAGAAAAATACCTTTTAAGGCCCTGAAAGGGACAAATATAACCATAGAAAACGGGATGTTTGGCTTGTTAGGGCCTAATGGCGCCGGTAAATCAACATTAATGAAGATTATTTGTGGTATTCTTGAGCAGAGTTATGGTAAAATTTGGATTAACGGGTACGATACACAGGAAAAGCGCGAAGAATTGCAGGGATTGATAGGCTATCTTCCGCAGGAGTTTGGCATGTATGAAAACATGACGGCATACGAATACCTGGATTACCTGGCAATCTTAAAGAATATTACAGATGAAAAAATACGCAATAACCGTATCCTAACAGTCCTCGAAGAGGTCAACATGGTGGATAATAAAAACCAGAAAATCAGTTCATTTTCAGGCGGGATGAAACAGCGCATCGGCATTGCCCAAATCCTGCTGCATCTGCCTAAAATACTTGTTGTTGACGAACCCACAGCCGGACTCGATCCCCGAGAACGAATACGGTTCAGGAACCTGCTTGTTGAATTAAGCCGTGAGAGAATAGTTATTTTTTCAACCCATATTATTGAAGACATCTCAAGTTCGTGTAATAAAATTGCTGTTTTGAATAAAGGGGAAATCAGGTACACCGGCGATCCGGCCCAGATGGTCAAAACAGCCGAAGGTCATGTATGGCAGTTCTATGTCAACATGAAAGAATTTGAGGATATTTATAAAAATCATCTTGTTGTGCATCATATGCGCGATGGAGATAAAATTCGTGTCAGGTGCATAGCAAAAGATAAACCGGTTGAAAGCGCTAAAGCTTT
>CAZVTW010000059.1:17398-19176 GCA_964629805.1 uncultured Bacteroidales bacterium
GGGAACAGGCTTATTTATTTTATGCTTGCTGCTGTTGTTTTTTTTATTTTTGTTATGTTCATGAACCTTCTTGAAAACGAGATACCTTCCGAAAGTGGGTTTTACTACATTTTACTTTTTCCTGGCCTGTTACTTATTTTTTATCCCACAGCATATTGCATACAGGGTGATGCGGATGCCAATACACTCGAAATATTATTTGGAATACCGGATTACCGCTATAAAGTCTGGCTGGTCAGGATATGTATCATCCTGTTCATTGCATCCGCTATTTTGTTTCTTTTATCATTTGTCAGTCATATCCTTCTTGTTGATATCAATGTGCTGAAAATGGTGTACCAGTTGATGTTCCCGGTCATGTTTATTGCCTGTCTGTCCTTTATGTTTTCAACAGTGGTGAAAAGCGGTAACGGAACAGCTATTGTGGTGATTATCATCTGTATCATCTTCTGGATGCTGATTTATAATGAATATATTGGCGACAGCGCCTGGAATGTATTTTTCAATCCGTTTGAAATTTCGCAGGACACCAACCAAATCATTTTCGCGGAGAAACTGTTCAAAAACCGGCTGTATTTAACCGCCGGTTCTGTGCTTGCTTTGCTGTATGGCTTGTACAATCTGCAGCGCCGGGAGAAGTTTATATAGCGCCTCTAAGATGAAGTAATGCAGAGATTGGCAATAAACTTAAACTGGCCCAAATTCTTCGAAGGTTCCGGCCTCAGAAGTAATATCCGAACAGGCTCTGCCTGACAGTGAAGAATAAGTAAAAGTTTATGGTGATAAAATATAAATTCCCATTATCATTTTTAATCATCGGCAAAAAAAAATTCTGATCCTGAAATTTTCAGTATTTTCGTTGCCTTATACTTTTTTCTCCAATAACTGTAAGTTTATTGGTGTATTTTATTTGTTTCTCTTCAAAAAGTTTTATTAAGTAGAAAGCAGGATCATCCGGTTTAAAGTTTTTCTATCTGAAATAGATCACGCCGGCTGAAGGTTTATATCCCTTTCTGAATATTAATTCGCCATAGTCACTATCAAAGGTTAATATTGTTCTGTTTTCCTGAATAGTCCTCATGATTTTTGGTATCAAACACCGATACAGATAACAAATTGATTTTATGACTAATACAAATTTGTTATATAGTAGAAATATTAATAATTTCTTCGTCTGATATTCCCTGATAATCTTTTCCTATGGATGTTATCTCAAAATCATTTGCTCAGTCCATCCCGAGGCCATAAGATTAATGATATGCTCAACAGAAATTCGTGTTCCTTTGATAACCGGCTTACCGACCAATATGCTATTGTCTGAAATAATATATTTTTTCCAGTTCATGTTGCAAAATTACAATTTTTATGAGAAGAAAGGATGGAAGAATAACATTTATATGCTGAGCGGGCATAACATAACTTTACAAAACGAAATAAAGTACTTATTTGCAGTTGGTTATGGTTTTTTTTAAAACGTAAGTTATGCCCAATCGAAGTATGACAATGAAAAACTGGTTTTGAAGAAGAAAGAATACTATGGAAAGTGGAATTGGATACCGGTTGCTTTTTTTTAATTCAAATGGTATTCTACCTTGCCATTATTCAAGTATACAGTATTTTAATAACAATGGTTAGCCTGGATGTACCAAATTGTTAAATGAGGCAACATGAAACATAGAGGAAGAAATAATTCAGGAGGAACCAGAATCGGAAACCGAAACAATTACGGCATGGATAAATAAAACTGAAATTAATGATGAAGAAACTGAGGAATTAGT
>CAZVTW010000060.1:0-19152 GCA_964629805.1 uncultured Bacteroidales bacterium
ATTAATTCATCCTCAATATTATCATCAGAATATCGTTTGGAGTTGAAAATATCTATATCTTCATTCTCATCATTTGAATAAGTTTTCAAATGTTTGGATTTTCTGAAGTGATCAATAATAAGGTTGTGTGCAATTCGCACTACCCAGGACAAAAATATTCCTTTTTCCTGGTATTTCCCGGAACGAAGGGACCTGATAACTTTAATAAACGTGTCCTGAAATATATCTTCTGCCAACTCCTGGTTTTTTACTATCAGGAGTATATAGGTAAAAACCCTGTTTTTATGTTTATTGATTAATTTTTCAATGGCTGTTTGGTCGCCTTCAATAAACATGTTCACAAGTTCGTCATCTTTAAGCTTGCTATAATCCATAATTTAAATCGTTTTAGTTTAGCTTAAGGTATTGTTTTTTCCTATAGGCAGTCCTCCATCTTTTTAAAATTTAAATAAAACATGATTTTTTTAAAACGTGTATCATTAAAATTTATTATTATCGCAGAATTTTTGTTTACAAATAGAAACCTTCCCTATAGGTTAAACATTAATACAAAACAATTATTATGCCAAATAATCAATACAAAGATACAAAAAATATTTTAATTAAAGGAGCAAGAGTAAATAATTTAAAAAATATTTCTCTGAAAATTCCGAGGAACAGGTTTATTGTGATTACAGGTGTCTCAGGTTCAGGAAAGTCATCACTTGCTTTTGATACATTATATGCTGAAGGACAACGAAGATATGTTGAAAGTTTATCAGCCTATGCACGACAATTTCTTGGCCGGATAGATAAACCGGAAGTCGATTTTATTAAAGGAATTCCACCGGCTATTGCTATTGAGCAGAAAGTGAATACAAGAAATCCGCGGTCAACAGTCGGTACAACGACTGAAATATATGATTACCTGAAATTACTTTTTTCCAGAATTGGAAAAACCATTTCTCCGGTATCGGGGAAAGAGGTTAAAAGACACAGTGTGACAGATGTGGTCGACTTTTTCGAAAAACTTGATAAAGACCTCAAAGCCCTGATTCTGGCTCCTCTTAGAATAGACAATATAAAAAACTGCAACAGACAGCTTGAGTTGCTTCTGCAACAGGGATTTACCAGGATTGAATCCGATAATCAGGTTCATAAAATATCTGATATACTCAAAGAGGTGACAGATGATCAGGAATGCGCACAAAAATTACAAAAATCATATGAATCAGATCATTTATTCCTTGTGATTGACCGAATCCGTACCTCTTCAGATGAAGATAATCTGAGCCGGATAGGCGACTCTGTTCAAACAGCATTTTATGAAGGTCACGGTGAATGTGTAATCAGGATTTTTCATAAAGACAAAGTGACATCAAAGGTATTTTCCAACAAATTCGAAGCAGATGGTATAAGTTTTGAAGAACCTGATGTACATACATTTAGTTTCAACAATCCGGTTGGCGCCTGTCCAACCTGTGAAGGTTTTGGTAAGATCATGGGAATTGATATGGACCTGGTGGTACCGGATAAGAGCAAATCTGTTTACGAAGGTGCTATTGCCTGCTGGAAAGGCGACAAAATGAAATTGTGGAAAGACCAGCTTGTTATGCAGGCTCATCATTTTGATTTCCCGGTACACAGACCTTATTATGAATTGACAGATGAGCAAAAGGAACTTATCTGGACAGGAAATGAATATTTTGAAGGTCTTGAAACTTTTTTCCGGATGCTTGAAAATGAGACATACAAAATTCAATACAGGGTGATGTTATCCAGGTATCGCGGAAAAACAACATGTCCTGAATGTAAAGGGACACGACTAAAAAAAGAAGCATCATATGTCAAAATTGGCGGGAAATCAATTCATGAACTTGTCCTTATGCCTGTCAGCCAGCTGAAGTCATTTTTTGACGAAGCAGAATTCACTGATCATGACATATCAATCGCAAAAAGGCTTTTGATAGAAATAAAAAACAGATTGCAGTTTTTATGTGACACAGGACTGGGATATCTCACCCTGAACCGTCTTTCATCAACGCTATCAGGTGGTGAATCACAACGAATCAATCTGGCCACATCACTTGGGAGTAGTCTTGTCGGCTCTTTATATATCCTGGACGAACCGAGTATTGGCTTACATACGCGTGATACACAAAGATTAATTTCTGTCCTGAAAAAACTCAGGGCGCTGGGTAATACTGTCCTTGTTGTGGAGCATGACGAAGAAATTATAAGAGCTGCGGATTACATTATTGATATTGGTCCGCTGGCTGGCCGAAATGGAGGAGAAATTGTTTACCAGGGTGATATTAAACGATTAACAGACTGCAAAGAAGCCCTGACTACCCAATATCTGACAGGTAAAAAGAAAATTCCGGTTCCCAAACAACGGCGAAAATGGCGGTATAAACTAAATATTGTTCATGCACGTGAAAATAACCTCAAACATATCACAGTCAGTTTTCCGCTTAACATTTTAACAGTTGTAACAGGGGTAAGTGGCTCAGGTAAATCATCGCTCGTTAAAGATGTATTATATTCAGCCCTGGAACGACACTATAATGGTTACACTGAAAAGCTGGGAAAATTTGATATGCTTCAGGGTGATTTTGAGAAAATCAAAGGTGTGGAATTTGTCAATCAAAATCCCATTGGGAAATCATCCCGGTCCAATCCTGTTACTTATTTAAAAGCGTATGACGACATCAGGAAACTTTTTGCCGGTCAACATTCTGCTGAAATCTTCGGATTTAAACCCGGGCATTTTTCCTTTAATGTTGAAGGCGGAAGATGTGAAGAGTGCCAGGGCGAAGGTGTTATCAAGGTAGAAATGCAGTTTATGGCTGATGTGCACCTGGTATGTGAAAGTTGTAAAGGTAAAAAGTTCAAAGACAATGTGCTGGAAGTAAAGTACCGGGGAAAAAATATTTATGATGTCCTGGAAATGACCATTGAAGAAGCAATCGTTTTTTTTGAGGGTGGTGACGGAAACCATGAAAAAAGAATTGTGGAAAAGTTACAAACCCTGTCCGATGTGGGATTAGATTATATAAAACTCGGGCAGTCATCAAGTACATTAAGTGGCGGAGAAAGTCAAAGAATTAAGCTTGCTTCGTTTTTAACCAGGGAACACAGCAAAGAAAAACTCCTGTTCATATTTGATGAACCTACCACCGGACTCCATTTTCATGATATCCAAAAACTCCTGGATGCTTTTAATGCACTTCTGGAAAAAGGTCATTCCATCATCATCATTGAACATAATCCGGATATTATCAAATCAGCAGACTGGATTATTGATCTTGGCCCTGAGGGTGGTGAACAAGGTGGTTTTGTTGTTTGTGAAGGTACACCGGAAAAAGTTGCAAAGTATGAAGGTTCATATACCGGAAGGTTTTTAAAAGATAAACTCCAATAAAATTTTTATTTGAAAAATACAAACATTACTTTTGGCCGCTTAAATTTCAATCTATAATATATTCAATCTATAATGTAAATACTGATGGCAAAAGAATACACAAAAGATTTATTGATTGATTTTGGCGATGATGGTCAAAAACTTATCCCTGTGGTAACACAGGATTTTAATACAAAAGAAGTTTTAATCCTTGCTTTTGCAAATAAAGAAGCCTTTGATGAAACCCGCAGAAGTGGATTTGCTACCTATTACAGCCGTAGCCGCCAGGAATTATGGAAAAAAGGAATGACTTCAGGCGATATGTTAAAAGTTGAAGAAATCAGAATAAATTGTGAGCAAAATTCTCTGCTTTATCTCGTCACTCCTCAGGGGAAAGGCGCTTGTCATGCGAAAAAAGAAAATGGAATGCCTTATAAATCCTGCTACTACCGAAGAATTAATACTGATGATACACTGGAAGTTGTGGGGAGTTAGAAGACGGGAGACGGAAGTTGAAAGACCGGAGACGGGAGACGGGAGACAGAAGTTGGGAGACGGGAGATGGAAGACGGCAGACAGAAGATGGAAGACGGAAGACGGGAGACGGAAGTTGATTGCTGAAAGTAAAACTGCTGGTTTTTATCTTTATGGTTTGGAATTCTGACTTTAAATATCGGCTTTTTGTCTTTATAAACAACAATCGGTGAGACGAAAATATTCCGGAAATAATCAATGAAAAAAACATACAATGGAAAACAAAAACATTCTTAAAATAGGCATGCCTGCCGGTTCACTGGCAAATCCCAAAAGAGGGGGCAATTTGATTAAACTGCTTGAAAATTCCGGATTTAAAACATCCGGGTATGAATCAGGAGGGCCAAGTAAATTTACAACAATAAATTATATGTTCGGCTGGGATGGCCGCCCGCAGGAATTCAGTTCGCAACTTGGTATTAGTGAAATTGATGTGGCTATTGCCGGTACAGACTGGATATATGAACGGATGCATGAACTGGACCTTGAATACAACACAAAAATCCAACTGGAAGAAGTCCTTCCGCTTAACCGTGGCGGCGTTAAAATTGTCGGGATAATTCCGGATGGTAGCGGCTTTGAAACTGCCGAAGATTATTTAAAAGAGGTAGTCAAAAAGAAAAGCATTATTACAGTTGCATCTGAAATGCCATATCTTTCACTCAACTGGGTTCGTGAAAAATTAGATGCAATAGGTGTCCTGGAAGAATTTCCTGACTACTCGGTGCAAAAATACAAGACGCCTTCAAAAATAAAACACGGTGTACTGATTTATGAAACATGGGGAAAAACCGAAGCAAAAGTTAAAAATCAGGGGACAGACATTGGCGTTGAGATTACCCAATCAGGCAGCGCTATCAGGAATTACGGATTAAAAATCATCGACACCATCATGACATCACAAACAGGAGTTTGGATTGATCCCAAAGTGAAGAATAACCCGGAGAAATTCGAATTACTGAAACTCTTCCTTGTAAACCTCTATGGCTCAATCAATGCGGAGAATAGAGTTATGATAGTTTTCAATGTGCCAAAATCAAATGTAGATGAAATAAACAGGTACCTTTCGGAACAGCATCTGTTTGCTGATGAGCCAACCATTTCACACGGAAAAGCATATGATGTTTATAACATCCAGGTTGACACGGCAAACAATGAATTACCCTTAGCAAAAGTCCGGTATGACTTGGCTGTCAGAAATGCCCAAAATATCAACACATTGCCCATTGAAAGTTCAATCAGTTGTCTTGATGCAATTGGGCTCTAAAAACTACTCATTTTATAAGGTTGCCTGGTGCAGGCACGCCAGCAGGTTGAGCGGTCAAACCTGGCAGCCTTAAAAATAATTCCTCTGTTCTGGCTTATACGGGCTAAGAGTGGACTCATAAATCAAGATTTTACCTTTTCCACCCTTATTTTTGTATCATTAACATGTTGCAGGATACGAACATCTCCTTTTATTTTCCCAAATACATTGACCGGACTCACAGCTTTAGGTTTGGAGCCTTTACTGGCCGGGGTGATGCCAAAAAAAACACAAAAAGCATTTCCTGTCGGCCAAAAAGCAAGTTCACCTTCTTCAAGTTCCTCCTGAGCGCTTTCTTCAAGTTGTATTGCAACCGGTATGCTAAAATACATCTCATTGCCCCATTTGGTTATATTACCGGAAAGCGGACAATTGTCATATATTATTTTTGCCGTTTCTGTGGGATATAATTCAGCCATAAATTCATATTCGCCGATGATAATTTTTATTTCTTCCATAAATTTAAGATTTTAGTAGCTATAAAATACGGTTAGATATGAAAAAGGAACAAATATATTATTTTAATTCTCCGGGCAAAGAAAATACCAATGATGTTATTGATGCTGTTAAGGAGAGATTAAAGAAAAAAGACATAAAACATCTTGTGGTTGCTTCCAGCCGGGGTAATACCATTTCGAAATGCCTTAATAAAATATCCCTGAAAGAATTGAACATTGTTACTGTTACCCTGCATACAGGATTTAAAGAAGGTGACAGGAATGAATTTCCTCATGAACTCAGGAAGGAACTGGAGTACCAGGGAGTTAAGTTTGTAACAGGCTCACATTCCCTGAGCGGAGTTGGCCGTTCTGTCTCCAAAAAATTCGGTGGCACATCCCCTGTGGAGATTATTGGCCATACACTTCGTCTGTTTTGCGGGCACGGACTAAAAGTATGTATTGAAATAGCAGTGATGGCCGCAGATGCCGGTCACATAACAACAACAGAGGATGTAATTGTCATTGGCGGATCACATGGCGGCGCCGATACAGCCCTTGTCATGAAAGCAGCACATATGAATAATTTTTTCGACCTGGAAATTAAGGAAATCCTTGCAAAACCGGTTAAGAACTAATATCTAAGGGCTTGATGCGAAATAACCTGTACAAAATAAACGATGTCATTTTGTTCATTGCCAAGATGTAAAAACTCTTGCCCCGTATTTCAAATCGGGGCAAGAGTTTTTGCAACGCTGGCAAAGAGCAAGAGCAAGAGTTTAAATATTTAGGATATTTCGTTTCAAACCCTAACCCAGACAAGCCGGAATAGATTAACATTTTTTAACCTTTTTAGGTTTGAGCGCTAAACCTGCCGGCGTGCTTGCACCCGGCAGCGTTGTAAATAATATTTTCTGCCAAAAAATACAAGAAAATAAGAATTAAGCGCCTAAACATTTGTTTTAATACTCAACTGGCTATCTATCTTTTTCAGTAAGTCTTTACCTGTGAATGGTTTACTGATATAATCACTGCAGCCAACATTCACTATCTTGTCCTGATCTTTTGAAAACGTGTAAGCAGTGATGGCAATGATTGGTAGTTCATTATCATATTCTCTTATTAATCTTGTAGCATCATAACCATTCATGACAGGCATTTGAATATCCATAAGAATTAAATCGGCTTTTTTGTGTTGAGGATTGGTAATAAAATCCACTGCTTCTTTCCCGTTTTTGGCCCTTATGACTTTAACACCTGTTTTTTCAAGGATAACCTGTACCAAACGATAATTAACCTCTTCATCTTCGACAACCAAAATGTGTCTGTCAGTCCAGTTATATTCTACTCCGGTGTCAAAAGAGCTGATCCTGGCATTGGTATCTACCTGCTTTTCCTCATTAAAAGGCAAAGACAATGTAAAAACAGAGCCTTCTCCTTCCACAGAATTTACTTTTAACTGTCCGTCAAGCAGTTCCACAAGTTTTTTGCTAATAGCAAGCCCAAGTCCTGCCCCGTCTTTGTTGCGTGTATATCCAAAATCAACCTGGGCAAAACGGTCAAAAATACTGTCTATTTTATCACGAGGAATACCAACGCCTGTATCCCTGACAAAAAAATCTATATGCTGGTTATTTGTTAAGTTGTAACCTAACTCAATCATTCCTTCATCTGTAAATTTTATGGCATTACCAATGAGGTTGGACATCACCTGCCTGAAACGGAACGGGTCAGTATGAATATAAAGGTCTGAGATATTATCTTTATGTAGTCTGATTTCAATATCGTTTTTGCCCAGCCTGTTTTTTATTTCTTTTGCTGAAGCGAACAATTCCTTCAATACCGGACGGATATTAACATGCTCATGTTTGATGTTAAGCTGCCCTGCTTCTATTTTGGCAATATCAATAATATCATTTATCAGTGTGAGCAATGTATTACCGCTGTTTTTGATATATTGCAAATATTTCGTCCTGTCTTCTTTATTGACATCAACATCAAGCAGAAAATCAGTAAAACCAATGATTGAATTCATAGGTGTCCTGATTTCATGTGACATATTCGCCAGGAATGCGGATTTTAGCCTGTCAGCCTCTTCTGCCCGAAGTTTTGCTTTTTTAAGATATTCCTCAGCTTCCTTCCTGTCTGAAATATCCCTCGAAAGGCTTATAATGCCATTGACAGCGCCATTGTTATCTTTCATGCTGATTTTAGTTGTACTAAACCACTGATTCTGATTCCCCGAACCTATGATTGACTCCTGTTTGTTAATAACAGGAACATCACTGGCCAAAATTTTTTGTTCCTCATGAAAAGCTTTTTGAGCATATTCATTATCATAAAAATCAAAATCCGTTTTTCCGATGGCTTCGTCCTGAGATTTGAGTCCTAAAAAATCAGCCTGTGCACGGTTAATTCGAATGTAACGGCATTTTTTATCCTTAAAACAAATTGTATCCGGAATATTATCCATCAGGCACTGCAAAAGGTCTTTTTCACGGGCAAGTTTTTCTTTATCTTCAATAATTTTTTTAACATATATTCGGATTATAACAACCAAAAGGACTATGATAAATAATGTAATAGCAATATAAAAAGGGATGGTTTCCCGGAATGGGGTCTGCAAAGTAATCATACTAAACAGTGGATTCATATTTATGAATGAATCACAAAAGCCGGAATTTGACGTGCCTTTGATAGAAATAACACCTGAGAATACAGTGTTTGCAGCCATCGAAGAACTATTTTGCAGGATAAGAAAAAAAAGCATGATAAGAAAAGCAAATGTTTTAGATATAATGTTGTCTTTTTTTAATCGCATTGATTTATATATCTTTAGAGATTATTATGTGAATACAAAAATTAATCATATTCGGCTTTTACGGATAAGAAGAATTGTTTGTTCGGTTGAATTTGTAAATCATGATTATTTTTCAATCTTTGCAACAAAAACACGAAAATTTGAAACTATGAATAATCCGATAGAAACAGCTTTTACAGCATTTGGCATGTCAGGGCTGGTTTTTCATGGCCCGTTGATTGAATCTTCACCAAATTTTCACCTGAAAAAAGTCTGGGAACGTACAAAAAACCTTTCAAAACAAAAATATGAACAGGTTGAAGTAGTACGTGATTATCAGGATATTTTAACTGATGAAGAGATTGAACTTATCGTCATTACCAGTCCTGACTATTTACATTATGAACACACCAAACTGGCCCTGAATGCAGGAAAACATGTTGTGGTTGAGAAACCATTTACCATCACAATACAGGAGGGTCTTGAACTTATTGAACTGGCAGATAAAAAAAACCTTGTATTGAGTGTTTTCCACAACAGAAGGTGGGATGGTGACTTTATGACTGTAAAAAGAGTGATTGAAAAAAAACTCACGGGGCGGATAATTACATTTGAGTCTCACTGGGAAAGATACCGGAATTTCATCAAACCCGGCACCTGGAAAGAAGCCCCAATCGGGCGTGTTGGTTGTTTGCATGATTTGGGTTCACATATGATTGACCAGGCCCTGGTATTATTCGGAATGCCGGAAAAAATACATGCAGACCTGGGCATTGTCAGGTCCGGGGGAAAAACACCTGACTTTTACGATTTAAAACTATACTACGAAAAGGTGAAAGTCAGACTTACATGCACCTATCTCGCACGGGAACAAGGGCCGAGATATGTTTTGCACGGAACAGAAGGATCATTCCTGAAATGGGGAATTGACCCACAGGAAGAAGATCTGAAGCAGGGAAAATTACCATCTGGCAGCAACTGGGGCCTTGAACAGGAAAAAGACCATGGTGTGCTTCATACAACTATCAACAATCTCACTTTTAAAGGAAAGATAGAAACAATTCCCGGCAATTATCCTGCATTTTATGATAATATCTATAAAGCCGTCAGGGATGGTCAATCTTTAGCTGTGAAACCTAAAGAGGCGCTGAATGTCATTAAAGTTATTGAAGCGGCGGTCAGGAGTAGCCGGGAAGATAAGGTTGTTACATTATAAGTTGAGCACATGAACATAAGTTCCGGGATTTTGTTAAACCTAACCCGGACAAGCCGGATAAGAGTAACTTTTTTTTTACCTTTCCGGGTTAGAGCGCTAAACCTGACGGCGCGCCTGCACCTGGCAGCGTTGTAAATAATTATTTCTGCCAAAAGAAATTAACGTCCTAAATACAGTTGAATTAAAAGTGTTTTTATGAATTATTACATCTTACGACATTTTATTATCCTGTTGTTTTTTCTCTTGTTAATCAGGTACCAGGGATTTTCACAACAAAAAAAATTAGTATCTGATTCATGTACTGCACAAACAGATACAATTTCATTGCTTTTTATTGGAGATATCATGCAACACGATGCACAAATAGAAGCAGCATATGACAGGCAAACAAAAACGTATCATTATGACGGATATTTTGATTCACTCAGGCCAATTTTTGATGACGCAGACTTTACAATAGCCAACCTTGAACTTACCTTTGCAGGAAAACCATACCAAGGCTATCCGACATTCTCAGCCCCGGATGAACTCGGTATTGAGATTAAAGAATCCGGGATTCATCACCTGGTAACTGCGAATAATCATTCGGTTGATCACGATAAGGAAGGTCTTGAAAGGACTTTGTACATTCTTGAGCGGCTCGGGTTTACCTTTACAGGAACATTTAAGGATTCTGTTGACAGGTTATTCCGCCATCCGATGGTGCTGGAAAAAAATGATGTGAAAGTTGCCATTTTTAATTACACCTATGGCACAAATGGCCGCGAGATTGAGCATCCCAATATTGTTAACCTGATTGATACAAATTTGATAAAACAAGACTTAGTCGCGTCAAATTGTGAACAATATGACGCAAGAATTGTCTTTTTTCACTGGGGAAACGAATATAAAAAGCTTCCATCCAAAAAGCAAAAAAAAATAGCCAAAATGTGTCTTGAACATGGCGCTGATTTTATCATCGGCACTCATCCCCATGTTCTCCAGCCTGTTGAATATTTTACTTTCACTGATACAAACCAGGTTCAAAAAGAAACAATTATTGTTTATTCAATGGGAAATTTTGTTTCTAACTACGTCAGTCGCTATAAAGATGGCGGAATAATGTTCAGAATAGATTTCACAAAAAAACAAAACAGAATTACTGTGGTCAGGGCAGGCTATTATCTTGTTTGGGTCAACAAACCTGTCATGAACAGCAGGAAAAAATACCAGGTGTTGCCATGTTCATATTTTGAACATCATAGAAATCACCTTTCAACGAGCGCATATAAAAAAATGAAACGTTTTGTTGATGATTCAAGAGATTTTTTCAGAGAAAACAATAAAAACATCGGCGAATTCATCTATAACCCGGAAAGCAATCAATGGGAATATACAAAAAAAACTTTCATAGCTGTTGAATAGAAATTTGTTTAAAACTTTTTATACACCAACACCAAAAACATCAAATCAAAGATTTTCGTTCAAAAAATTTCATTATTTTTGCAGCCCAAAATTTTTTCTAATAACAAACATCAGGCTTCATTGATTTCGAGTCATCAGGCGACATTCCGGATGTATTCATTGTAAGCCCTGACTATAAAAAATACACGATATGGCAATTTGGTTTCAAAGCAAAGTAAATTTCATACATACCGATGCAAACGGAAAAGAGCGTAAATCAACCGAACTCTATCTGCTTGATGCAGTAACATACACAGAAGCAGAGGCACGGATGAATAAAATTCTGGAAGAGCATTCAGGTGGACAATTTGAGGTTTCGGATTTAAAAAAAACACCCATTTCAGAACTCTTCCCTTTTGAAGATGCTGATTACTGGTTCCAGTGCAAAGTCAGCCTTGTTGATGTTGATGAAGAATCAGGAAAAGAAAAACATTCAAACAAAGTGATGATGGTGGCCGCCAATGATTTGCGGGAAGCCATGCAAAACATTGAAAAAAGCCTTGATTCATATATCATTCCGATGGAATTATTGAGCATCCAGAAAACCAATATTGTGGATGTATTTCCTTATAGCCCTGAAGAAAGCGTAAAAAATATGGTTCCTGATAATTTTAAAAAAGTTGAAGCCAAATAACCTGAATATTGGTTTATTCTGTAAAATGTATTTCGTATCAAGTCCAAAGTGTTTTTTTAATAATCACGCTGTCACTCTTCCCCAAAAAACATATGTTTTTCTCTTTCGATGAATTGGCTGACTGATGTAGGTTTTTTACCTGATATCTTTTCATAAAAATCATTGAGTGCCGGTTCCTTTGAAAAACGGGGTAAGAAATGCAAAAAAATCATCACAAAAACCATTGCTTTCGGAACCCCCTCTTTTCTTTTAATGCTGTAAAAATGAAAAGGATTGACATTTTCGAAGACGATTTTGTCATTGATGAGAGTATTAATGATATCAGTGACAGTATAAAAATTCAGATTTTCGTACCCGGTTATTTCATATGCCTTATTCTTGTATGCTTCAAATTGCATAAGAAGCAAAGCTGCAGATTCTCCGATATTTTCCGCATCAATCCAGTTAAATTTGGCTTTCCCGGCAGGTAAAATAATCTTTCGCCTTTTTCGAATATCTTTATTTAATGTTGTGGTAAGATTTTGCATAAAATAACCAGGTCGAAGAAAAATATACTTCAGGCCGGATTCAAGTACCAGTTTTTCAATTTTATAATGAGGAATAACTTTACTTTTTTCTGCCCCCTGAACAGAAAGAAATACCACTTTATTGATTCCATGAAGTCTGATTTGATCAATCAAAGGTCTGAAATACTTATTGACATCAGCTATATGGGGAGGTCTGAGAAGAAATACAATATCAATATCATCTTTCAGCGCCTTAGTAAAAGTTTCGGAATCTTCAAGATCAAACTTCACAAAGTCAATTTCAGGATAATTTGAAAATTGCTGTTTTGCCATTTCAACATGCCTGACACCTGCAATGATTGAATTTTTTGTTTTATGTTTAAAAAGATACCTGATAACTTCCCTGCCAATATTACCGGTAGCGCCCGTGATAAAATATTTCTCCATCTCACAATTTTTAACTGTTCGCGTCTACCATTTCTGTTTTCATTTTCCAGAAACGGTCAATTTTGTTGAGTTCATCAATAACGAGTTGTTCCTTCTTTTTCAGGTAGTTATTTTTTTTCTGCTCGAATTCCTTTAATAAATCGATTCTAGCCTTAACAGTACCCTTCAGTTTATTTAGATGAAGGTTAGCGTTTTCCAGGGTGCTAATAAAATATATGAGCAGGTTTTCTGTGTTTTCACGAGTTTTCAGAGCGACTTCACCCATATTTTCCGGTTTGTTAGCAATCCATTCCTGAATTTTGGAGATATCTTTATTAAAAGCTTCGGTGATCGTTTCAGCTTTTTCTACCTGCTTGTCCCAACGGACATTGGATTTGTCTACCCCTGAGAGAATACCTGTGACAAAAGAATAATCCTCCAGCAACATTTGAAAACGTTTATTCTTCTTTTCCTCATCCGGTATGAATTTATCCAATACGGGCCATTGCTTTTCTCTCACGATTAAATATTCTTCAAACAGGTTATTTAAGCGCTGAATTGATCGTTCACGCATAGCCTGAAGCTGTTCGTAATCAGTAGAATTACACATACTGAGTAGTACCTGATTCCCTTTTTTTAAATGTCTGAGGTCTTTTTTATTATTTCTTCTTTTTGTATTGGCGACAATAATGAAATTGTACAGTTTGTTTTTAAATGATATATTGTCATCAAAATAAGTATTGATAAGTTCAGTGGATTGTTCATATTTCAAAGCGACCTGTTCTATTTCCGATTTAATATCATCTATTGTCCTGTTTTCGTGAGACCTGTCATGGGCAACAGAATGCACAATGAAAAATATTCCGGAAAACAGTGTTAATATTATAATTTTCAGGTTCTTAAATAGCATAATATCCTCCTTTTTTTAGGTGGTACGGAGGAATTACTTAAATGTTGTAAATTTTTGATGAACGTAGTTTTTTTGTTGATGAACGTTTTATACATGTTCGGATGACATCATATTGTTCAATCTGCCAAAAATTCATAAATTTCCGGCAGATTAAGCAAACTGAGTAAGGTCAGGGCTCTAAGATAGTTGCAAAACCACCTGCTGGTAATAGCTTAACAGAAATTGTTGTGCTTTTATCAATGTCAGTGTTTTCATAACTAAATGATCTGTCATCTTCTCCGTCCCTGATAGCATTGAAGCTAAATGTACCATCAGGAAGGAAATCAAGTTTGAATGATATTTCCTTCGGTTTCATTTCACCGTTTATGCCGGCAACAAAGTAGGTGTCATCTTTTTTTCTGGCAATGACCACATCCCTGCCCGGGAAACCGGTAACAAACCAGGTGTTATCCCAGGTATTGGGAACCTGCTTGAGAAATTCATATGGCTTTTCCGGCAGGCTTTTGTATCCTTCAATCCGGTCAGCAAAATGCTGAATACCACACTCAAATACAACAGAAAGGGCCAGTTCATGGGCGAAGGTTGTTATATGTGCGCTCTCTTCTTTGTAGTCAGTAAAAGTTACTGGTGTATAATCCATAGGGCCAATGACATTGCGGGTAAACGGATAAACAGTATTGAGCCATACCGCACGAGGAGGAAATTTATGGTAACCATATAATTCAGCGCCTCTTACACCTTCCATAGCCAGGAAGTTGGGAAATGTCCTGGACCATCCGCGAGGAATGGTACAGCCATGGGTATTCAGAAGGATTTTATACATGGCAGCATCGCGCGCTATATCAAGATAAAGTTGAATAATGTCCTGTTTGTCACTTTGAAAAAAATCAACTTTAATCCCTTTAATACCCATCTCGCTGATTCTTTGAAATTCCTTTCTCCTGATTTCAGGTTTATGCATCAAATCACGGGGTCCGGCATTCATTACTTTTGTATGCGGGCCGCCGGAGTTGTACCATATCAGCAGGCCAACATTTTTTGTTTCGGCATATTCAGCCAGTTCTTTCAGTGTTTCGCCTTCCATAATGTGCCAGTCTGCATCAACAAGTGAATACCTCCAGCCCATCTCTGCCGCGAAATCAACATAATCCCTGAGTTTTGCAAAGTTCTTACCGCTTTCATGGTCCCCCCACCAGCTCCATGAAGCATTTCCGGGTTCTATCCAGGAAACATCTTCAAGCTGATTTGGTTTTGCAAGGTGATGGACAATGTTTGATTCAACAATGGTATGAAGTTCGTCACTCACCAAAACCACTCTCCAGGGCAACTTCCATGGAAGACGCCAGGAAGGAAGGGCATCCCCGAGTCCATAATTTTCCCATTCATGCGGGTACTCAATTCTATAGAGCCCGTTGTCACAATTTGCATCAAGATGAGAGCCACAAAAGGAGTCATAGACACCGGATTCTGTCAAAAACACCCAGCTTCCGCCGGTTCTGAAGAGGGCAGGAAAGCCCCAGCCGGTGGTCATTGGCGGTCTGTCGCCGATTTTTACATCTTTGATATATCCGAATTCGTACGCTGGCGACCAGGTACCTATTGTATCATATGGCTGTATCCAGGTATCGCCAGGGCCGGGCATCTGAAATCCGGTGAGTTCCTTTTTAATAGTCACCGGAGATTCTGTTTTCCCGGGAAAGCTGTAACAAAAAGCAATACCTTCATTGTAAGCTCTGAAAATGAGGTCTATGTTATTATCCTGATCATTTTTGAAACTTAAAACCAGTTCATTGGCATGATTCCGGTTTTTTAATTGCTTCCCGCTGAGCATCTCATATTCCTCATCTATCGTTTTTACAGGGGAGGCTTTTATAAATTTCAGGTTGTCAGAGAAATCCTGGTCCTGACGTATTATACCCAGTGGAGAGGGCTTAACAATTTCTTTTTCTTCTTTTGATCCTTTTAGCCAGACCGAATATTCAAGAGAAATATTCGAATTGTTATTCTGAGAATGGACAGATGAAATTTTTACCCTCACCTGACCATCAGGGGATGACAATGTCCAGTTTGTTTGGCCTGTTTCCTTCTGACAGGAAGAATACAAAAGACTCAGACAGAATAAAAATAATAAAAGGTTAATCGGTTTCATTTGTTATTGTATTTTTAGGGTTATTATTGATTTACAAATATAAAAATAAAAGTGATTTTATGTTACAGGTAATTCAGTATGTATTTAAATCCACTACTGTCCGAAAAAAAATTTAAACTACATACAGATTCTTCGCTTCGCTCAGAATGACAAGGTGTTACTGTTGAAGAAGCTTTGTGGAGGGGATTGGTTTGTGGCTTTGCAACCAATCCCCTCCACAAAGCAAATACCACGATAATACGAAACCGCCATCAGGTTAATGAATATTAACTTGATGGCCTAATTGAGTTAATGCCGGCCAACTATCAATCATAATAAATGAACGAAGTGAAATGTATTATGCTCATTGATAGCGGTTCGGTATTATACGAAACCGCCATCAGGTTAATGAATATTAACTTGATGGCCTGGTTGAGTTAATGCCGGCCGACTATCAATCATAATAAATGAACGAAGTGAAATGTATTATGCTCATTGATAGCGGTTCGGTATTAGAATGGAATTGCCGATAATTCATAAAGAATTTTTGGGACGCCATACTATTAAGGAATCTCATTACAATAGTTTGAAGTTCTATAGACTTCATTAATGTCCAAAATTGAAAATTAAAACTGACGAAGTCTGTCTCGTATTTTCATTTTTTGTAACTTTCGAAAAAATTTTAGTTTTTTTGTTAACTTTTCTTCAGGTCAAGCGTATATACGGAAAAAAAAGAGGATATGAGTTTTACAAACGACATTCAGGAAAAAATTGAAAACTGCCTTGATGAGGCACTCGCTGAATATTATATCAATGCCAAAGAAGAGCTGAACAAATCAGCTTATGCAGCAGTAAAAATCTTTTTCGCAGAGAAAGATATTAAAAACCTCGAGAATGATAATGAAGACGATGATTTTGAAGATGATGAAGAAAACTCTGATTTGCCAGACATGATCTATGAACATGTGACATACAAAATCAACAAAATGGTTGATGATATGGAATATGAAACAAACCGGATTATGGACAATTTCACAGGAAAAGTAAAAAACAGACTTATTGAAATAAGCAGGGAAGTAACCAGGGAGGTCATTCAAAATTCTCTTGAAAACATTTAGGCAGGAAAGAAACTTGTGTAAAAATAAATCCAGCCAGCCACATGAGCGTTTACTATATTCATTTGTACCATTACAATGCACTCCCTCACTATCTCTCATTCACCAAACTCATCATCTTCATCAATTTCCCCTTTTCCATTATCCAAACCGGACCAAAGGATTTACCATTGATATAATATATCCTGTTTTTTAAATTTCCGCTGAAGTCAAAAAAAGTCCAGAATCCTGCACGATTGTCATGTATATACCTGCCAAAACTCTCCAGCCTGCCGTTATCATGATAATATCGCCATTGTCCAATGGCTTTTCCTTTGTGGTAGTTGCCTTGCTGTTTCAGATTTCCGTTTGCATAATACACCAACCATTCATCTTCATACCTGTCATCATTGTAGTAACCAATGGTATGGAGAGAACTGTCCTGATAAAAAGACCTCCACTTGCCGGTTCGCTGTCCAAGTTCATAAAGGCCTGATTCAAGTATAGCACCATTTGAATGATAATAGTTGTAAGTTCCTTCAATCCTGCCGTCAACATAGGTGCATTCAATCATTTTTGAACCGTTGTCATAAAAACCTGTAAAGGGCCCGTTTAATTTACCATTTTCATAAAAACACTTCCTTTGTAATACACCGTTTTTATGATACACATATAAGGTATCAACAAAATTGTCCAATAATTTTTTCCCGTGATAATTGAGTGAACCGTCATCATGAAAACTTTCATACAAACCATTGACAACACCGAATTTATAAGTCACACGGGATTGTCTGATTCCTTGTTCGTTAAAAGTGGTTTTCAGGCCATGCAGTATCCCGTTCCTGAAATGAGAAATACTTTCGGGCAGTCCGTTTTCAAGATAGGTGTTGTACTCTCCGTTGAGCTTGTCATCTTTAAAAGTCCCTTCGGCCTGCAATTGACCATTGGGATAATTATATACGTATGGTCCGTTTCTTTGGTTGTTTTCAAAATGAATAACTGATTTGAGTTTTTTGTTGGGATAATAGAGCTTCCATATGCTGTCAAACAGGTTGTTTTTGTAAAACCCTTCCTGCTCCAACACTCCATTTTCATAAAAGATTTTATAATACCCGTCTCTGACAGTATCTCTTCCCTGTATGATGGCTTCATATTGCTCTTTCAGGGTTTGTTTTTCGTTTTGATGACAGGTCCGGACAGTCGTTTTCTGCGTGAAACCCATTAAAGAGTAAACCCCTAAAATAAAGATAAAAAAGATGTATTTGATTTTTTCTGTCAAAATATTTGATATTTATGTAACTGTTTAGGTGCATATTTAAACCGGAAGATTCCTCCCTAAATCAAAAAGCCTCAGTCATTCCGACCGCAAGGAGGAATCTCATACGAAAAATGAATTCATATTGAGATAAAAATGTTAACTACTTTTACATATTTTTAAAAAATGCCAACTACTATTTATTTTTTTTAAAATGCCAACTATTTAAAATAACTACCAACAATCTTCATTCTTTAAGCGCCTCTTTTTATCATTCCTTCCTGGGCACATCTATCAGTATTTGTGTGCCTTCGAGGGTTGTTTTGCTGCCATAATCAACAATGGCAGAAAGTGCGTATTTGCCTTTTTTTAAAGTATTTGGTAATTCAAGTTTTACCTCTCGAATTAAACCAGGATATGATATGACAGAAAAGGGGGAGAAAAAAGTCTCTTCCTTTGATTTTAAATTTGCTGCGATAAGATATACCTGACATTCTGTAATTTTTTCTCCGGTATTTTCAATACGTGCCTTGAATATTCTTGTAGAATCATTATCAGAAAAGATTTCTGTAAGGTTATTTATCTGAATTTTAAAACTTTTATTTGATCCAGGTGATTGGGATATATACACAAGTATTCTTGGGGAAATAACGAGGCCTGTTCTTAAATTTTGATCTGCCTTAAAAGATGTTCTTTCAGCCGCAGTCTGAACTGTTAATAATCCCCATCTGGAAGTAAAATCATTGCTCGGAATTTGCATGCTAACAGTTACCGATTTGCTTTCATTTGGGTTTAATTCGAAATAGGTGGGATTTATATTTATAAAGTCAGTAAGTGTATTCTTAGTAGTATTAGGAGGGAGAATTTTTCTCGAACCATCTGATTTAGGTTGAAAATCAGTTATATTAATGCTAAATCCAATTTTTGTGTTTGAATGGTTTTTTATAGAAATTGATTTTGTCTGTGTTTGACCAGGTTCAGTATTAAAATCTAAGTTTACCGGCGAAACTTCAAAATCCTGACCAGAAACATGTAAAATTCCGAAAATCAAAAAGATATTCGTCAAAAAAATGTGATGTTT
>CAZVTW010000061.1:0-18300 GCA_964629805.1 uncultured Bacteroidales bacterium
TCGGATTTAATGTTGTGGAAATGTCATAGGTTGAGACGCCTGCATAGGGTTTTATCTTGAGTTTATTGCCATTATAGAGAGAAGCACCAAGGAAGATTCCTCCAAAAAAGGTGTTAACAGAATTGTTTTTTGGCCAGACCTCACGATGGTCGAATTCTTGTTTGGTTTTTCCCATGAAACCGGCAGAAAATTTGAATTTCAGGTCAATTATTTTCCAGGTAAGATTCAGATCAAGACCTACATGCGGATGAGCAGAGAAATAATCTCCAAGTGGTGACTCCGGAACAGACAGACCTGCTAAAGCAGCTGCTCTGATGCCTATTTTTGATGTGTGATAAACAGGATAAATCACTTCCCTGACATATTGTCTATATTCAGATTCCGGGTGTTCAAACAAATATTGAGACGATGAAGTTTTAATGCTGTCCGGATTAAAATTGTTGATATCTTTGTATGAAAGAATTGATTTTAGATAGAGTTTCAAAAAGTCTTTTTGATCATCCGAAATAACCAGTTTATCAATTGAATCTCTGATTGTGGTTTGAAACCGCATAACTTCATCAAGTAGATATTCGCTTAACGTATCTTCCTGCTCATATTGTATGAAAGCAAATTTGTAATTTTGATCAAGAACATATGCTTCATTATGAAAATCCTTGTTTTCGGTAACATCATCTAGTATTTCAGAAAATTGACAAAGTAACAGGTCCATGAGAATTTTTTCCCCGGGATAAAATATTTCAAATGTATCTATACTGGTTTGAGTCCTTTCGAGGATCACTTTCTTTTGAATAGTATGCCTGACCGGTTTGTAAGCAAAAGTGATATTTTCATGTATATTTCGCCTGATTTTTTCAATTTCCGTAATGGTTTCCTCAACCGTCTTAGTAAATATATATTGTTGCTTTTTAATTTGACCCCGGGAGAGATTTGGCAGCAAAATAATCAACAGAGCAAAGAAATATTTTGTCTCACTTTTCATTAAATATGTAGCTGTATTATTTCAGTATAGAGTAAATGAAAAAAAAGATAATTTATTGTACAAAAATGAGTGAAAAAGTTTCTCTTACAAATTTGCGGGTTAATAATTTTAAAATATATTTAACCCTTCAATAAAAATGTGGATGCATGAAGATTTATTTAATTGGTTTTATGGGCTGCGGAAAAACATCGATAGGCAAGCGGCTGGCTAAAAAACTTGGATATAATTTCCTGGACCTGGACACTCTGATTGAAGTTAAAAGCAAAAAAAAGATACCGGATATTTTCCGGGAACAGGGCGAAGATGGTTTTCGCAAGATTGAAAGAGCAGCGCTGGAAGATACTTTCCAGCTTGAAGATATTGTCATTGCAACAGGGGGAGGGACACCGTGTTTTTTTGATAATATTGATCAAATCAATAAACATGGTTTAAGCTTTTATTTGAACAGGTCTCGCCATTTTTTGGTAAACAAACTGTTTTATTCATCAACGGAGCGCCCCCTGGTAAAAGGAAAATCAAAAATTGAGCTTGATGATTATATCGGCAAATTACTGGCTAAAAGAGATTTTTTCTATAAAAAAGCATCCTTTATTGTTACACCGCCTGACGGTTTTACCAAAAAAGATATAGCCAAAATGATTCGAAAATTTGTTCATTTGATGAGTTATATAAAAATTACACACATGGAAACAACCGGCAACCTTAAAGACCAGCATCATCACTTTGCTTAAAAACAGATCAATTTTCTCTTATTCAGTGACAATGTGGTTTGCAACAGGTAAATCTATTTATTACCTAAGTTGAGCGGTTTGAACGAAGTGAAAAAGCGCTTTACTTAGGTATAACCCCGACTTAGAAATTGTTGGTTTTCACCGAATAGGTGAAGGTGAAAACCTTACAATTTGTTTGTCCCCGACACTTCGTGCAAGGGGCAGGCAGTGAGCGAAAATCGCTCAATTTGGGTATTAAATGGTTCCCGGGTTAAAAACATGAAGTTTTTTTTTGATATTTGACGCAACCATTCGTATCTTTACTGCATCATGAAAAAAATATTAACTTCTTTTATAACTCGCACCTTACAAAGATGAATTTTCGGGCGTAAGTAAAGAATACGGGACAGGGGAGCCCTTATCTTCCTTGTCCTTTTTTATACGTGGAGCTTCACATCAGTCCCCGGATTTTTCTCCTTAACTGTCATTTTTTTCAAGCCTTAAGTATCTCAATCTTTTACAATGTAAAGAGTTGATATTTATGTTTATTAATATTATATAAAAAGAAACGAAATGAAAAACTTAAAAAAGTCGATTGTTGCCGTTTCTTCCAATAGCAGAACAGTTGGAAATATCGGCAAAGAAAAAACAATCGCATTCTGGAAAGATTTAAGGTATTCATTTACAGGTGTGAATCTTGATTTCACCCAAATGTCTCTCGCAAAAGCTATTATGTTATTATCGATTCCTATGGTTCTCGAGATGGTCATGGAATCGGTATTTGCTGTTGTTGATATATTTTTTGTATCAAAGCTTGGTGCTGATGCAGTTGCTGTTGTAGGTGTTACTGAATCAATGATGACCATTGTTTATGCTATTTGCATTGGTCTTGGAAATGGAACCACAGCGCTTGTTTCCAGGAGAATAGGTGAAAAAAGAACAGGCATGGCAGCCGTGTCGGCTGTTCAGGCCATTATCACCGGAACAATTATTTCTGTCTTTATTGGAGTTGGTGGTTTTTATGGTGCAACATCTTTATTGCAAATAATGGGGCTGACCCAGGAGGCAATACAGGCAGGTTATCAGTATACAGCTATTATGTTTGGAAGTAATATCGTTATCATGTTGTTGTTTGTAATCAATGCTGCTTTCAGAAGCGCAGGTGATGCCAGTATTTCAATGCGCATTTTATGGATTGCCAATGGAATAAACATCATCCTGGACCCTATTTTGATTTTTGGTTTAGGGCCAATACCAGCTCTCGGGATGAAAGGAGCTGCTATTGCAACGACCATCGGAAGAGGTACAGCAGTCCTTATTCAGTTTTATTACCTGGTGTGGGGAAAAGGCAGGATAAAAATCAATACAAAAATGTTCCGTCCGGATTTTAAAATCATGAAACAGCTATTAAAATTATCGGTATGGAGCATTTTGCAACTACTGATTGCAACTTCAAGCTGGATGTTTCTTGTCAGGATAGTCGCAAAATTTGGCAATGAGGTAGTTGCAGGATATACCATCGCTATCCGGATTTTTATTTTTAGCCTCTTACCCTCATTGGGAGTTGCTAATGCAGCTTCAACGCTTGTTGGACAGAATCTGGGAGCTCAATCACCAGACAGGGCAGAGAAAAGTGTTTGGATGACAGGTTATCTAAACATGCTTCTACTCGGAATTTCGGCATTATTTTTTATATCAATTCCCGAAACATTTGTGAGATTTTTTATTGATGATCAGTTTATTATTCAAACCGGTGCTGAATGTCTCAGATTTATCAGTTACGGCGCCTTGTTTTATGCACTGGGCATGGTTGTGATACAATCTTTCAACGGGGCGGGAGATACCATCACCCCGATGTGGCTAAATTTTATTTCTTTCTGGATACTTGAAATACCTTTAGCCTATATCCTGGCTATCACACTGGACTTTAAAGAACATGGTGTTTATTATGCTATTGTGCTCTCGGAGTCTGTCCTTGCATTACTTGCAGTTTATGTTTTCCGTAAGGGGAAATGGAAACTTAAATCTGTCTAAGTAAATTTCAAGTTGTTGTCAATGAAAAACATTTGGGAGTAGTGTGATGGCGGTTCCACCGCCATCACCCCATTAAGTTCTTTATCGTTACAAATGATTAAATTTGTAGATTTTAAAGCCAATTCTTACAATTTCAGGTTCAAAATTACTTAAAACCTAAAATTCTAAAACGAAAATCTACAGCAACACGGAACAGTATATTGCTATTGAGAATGCTCTCTGCAAAATATCTCACCGTAACAATAGCTACGCTTGCGATATTTTTTGATGCGCTTCTCAAATTCAAAGCACATTTCAGTGTTTCGTTACGATTTCATTTTATAAATTTAGGTAAAATATAAAAATATAAGTATATTTGTATATAAAGATAAGGAAAATATGGCCAGAGAAAAGTAGTTCGTCTTTAAAATGACTAATTATATATATACATGAGCAAAGCAGAAGACATACATGTACTTGTTTTTGGAGAAGAAAAGAATGGTGAAATAAAAAATATTATCCTGGCTGAAAAATCCGCTTCAACCATTGACACCACAGCCGATTTTACTCAAATGCTGCGATTGTTAAATAAAAAAGCCTATGATTGTATCTTTTTTTTATTTGACGGAGACATAGCAGAACACCAGGTAACAGAACTTAAGAGCTATTTTCCTGATATTGAGGATGTATATAACAAATATCTAAAAGATAGCAATTTTCAGCAGGATGATTTTGATTTGGCTCAGTTATATATTGTTATTAAACCCGGTGATAGTGCAGATGTCAGGAAAACCAAAATACACGATGCATTTATCAAAGCAGCTATTATCAAAGCGAATAAAAGTATTATTGAATCTGTTACATCCAGGTCACTCGAAAAAATAGATACATTTGCTCAGGGTAAAGGAAGTGAAGAAGAAAATCTTCTTATCAGTCTCAAAGAAGAAGTCAGGATTAAACAGGATAAAATCAATCAACAGTCAGAAGAATTAAAAAATTATAAATTCAGGTTACTTCAAATGGTTGAAGAAAAAACTGTCGATTTAATGCAGGCCAAGGAAAAAGCGGAAGAATCGGACAGGCTGAAAAGCGCTTTTTTGGCCAATCTTTCGCATGAAATCCGTACTCCCCTGCATGCTATTGTAGGATTTTCAGAATTGATTATCAATCCTGACGTACCGGATGAGGATAAGGAAGAATTTATTGGTCAGATTACTGTGAATAACAAATATTTACTTGATCTTGTAGAAGATATCATTGAAATATCTCAAATAGAAGCCGGACAAATCACACTTCATTTCTCTACCTGTAATTTAAAGGAGATTCTACATGAAATGCTCAAAAAGTATACATCCTGGAAGAAAAAGATGGATAAGGATAATATTGACATTTCAATTTCTGATGATTGCAAAGAAAGAAATTATTTTATCAGGACTGATATATCAAAATTGCGACAAATCCTGACAAATCTGCTCGAGAACGCATTAAAATTTACTGAAAAAGGTGAAATAGAGATTGGATTTAAGGAATTAATACAGGAAGAAAAACCTTTTGTTCAGATACATATCAAAGATACCGGATTTGGTCTTGATTTAGATGAGCAAAACCTTATTTTTGACAGGTTTGTCAAGCTGGATAAAAATCCGGCCCGGCTCATGAGAGGAACAGGACTTGGACTGGCCATTTCCAAAAGTCTGATTGAGTTGCTGGGCGGTGAAATCTGGCTTGAATCATCACCTGGCACCGGTTCTATTTTTTATTTCACTTTACCTTCAACAAAAACAGACCTTTCTATACCTGAAAAAGAAATACCAAGTCCCAAAGAAAAGGAAAAAGTCGACTGGTCGAGTAAACTGGTATTGATTGCCGAGGACGAGATAGCAAATTTTAAAGTTCTTGAATCAGGGCTTAAAATAACAGGTGTCAATCTTTTATGGGCAAAAAACGGAAAAGAAGTGGTACAGTTGTATGAAAACAACAAAGACATTGATCTTATCCTGATGGATATCCGTATGCCTGAGATGAATGGTATGCAGGCCATTTCCAAAATCAGGCAGATGGATACACAGGTGCCGGTCATTGCCCAGACAGCCTATGCCCTGCCTGAAGATAAAAATGATATTATCAGTTCAGGATATGATGCCTACCTCGCCAAACCTTTTTCTATTGAGGATTTGATTAGGGTGATGAAAAAGTTTATATAGTGGCTTTTAAGCTACAAACATCACTCAATTTACATTTTGTAGCTTCCATTATACCTTCCGGATTAAAAGGTGCATATATTACAAGTAGATATAACTATTTCACGGGGTTCGTTCACCCGGTTGTGCGAATACAATCAACACAATTTTTCTGCCATACAGAACAAGTCGGGAAAGCTTTGTCCAAAAAGGAATATTATCTGATTTTACCCTCCAATACCTCACATTGATAGAATAACTTCCTGGAAAGTCAAAAACTTCACCAAAACATTTATGTAAATTCATTTATTAAATGAAAAAGAGAAAGAATTCTGAAAAGGAAATGAACATCAAACAAGAACATGTACAATTATGTTATTTTATAGTTTCGAAATAAGTTTCTTTTTCAAATCTTTACTGACTTGTTCGATAATGCATTCAACTTCCTGTTCAGGAATTTTTTTGACAGAAGCGATTTCATTCACTGTCATCTGATTCACCAGGAATAAATCCATTATTGTTCTACTTTTAACCGGAAGTTTTGTAACTTCTTTCCCTATCAAATTATGGATTTCTTCCTGGTTGAATTTTATAGTCAGGTTGTCAATAAAGTTGTTTTCGTCCTCCGTAAAATAAAGATCGTGTATGGAATATTGTTCAACCTGGCTTACATAGTCATCAAGTTCTTCCGCCGGGATATCCGGGACAATCCGCCGGGTTGGAACAAAGATCAGAGCAACTGGAACAAATAATAGATGAAGAAATGAAAGTCATCATCATTCAATGTTTTGAATCGGCAAAACAAATACTCACCGAAAAGCGTCATATTCTCAATAAATTGGCTGAAAGCCGAATAAAACTGGAAATCCTCAACCGGCAAGAAATAGAGGAGTTATTTTTTACCTGAACAACCCCGATAATTTTGAAAAACCCTCTTTGAATGAATC
The DNA here is from genome assembly GCA_964629805.1 of uncultured Bacteroidales bacterium. Taxonomy (GTDB): domain Bacteria; phylum Bacteroidota; class Bacteroidia; order Bacteroidales; family CAZVTW01; genus CAZVTW01. Next base: position 6,833 of record CAZVTW010000061.1, read on the forward strand.
AGCGCTCGATGAAAAAGTCTTTTTTGCCTCTTCCCATTTATCATCGCCGGCTTTTTTTAATGATTCGTATTTTTTTTGAAGTTCTTCTCTGCGGGTTTTAAGGTTTGAAATACGCTCATCATATTCACCTTTAGCATCTTCCCTTACTTTGTCTCTTTTTGACTCAAGTTCGTTAATTTTAGCAAAAATGTCATCAATACTTTTTTTTGCTTTTGTTTTAAATTTTTCTCTTTCCATAACTGTATTTATTTAATTGTTTTAAAAATCCTTACTCTGTCAGGTTCCGTAACAAGACCAATGACCTGGATTCGATCTCATAAAAAGAATTAATGATTCTTCCGTTTTCGCCGGCATCATCTTTTGATGTGTCAACAAGTATTTCCCAGTCATTACTGACTTCCTCAAAAGGAAGGGTGAATGAAAGTGATTCCCAGAAACTGTTAACAATAAGAAGTAAAATATCATCTTTTATAGGTTGTCCGAATTCATTCACTTCTTTCATTAATTTACCGTTCAGGAGCATTCCCATACACCTGATAAAACTGGTGTTCCATTCCTCTTCTGTCATATCTGTCCCGTCAGTATTCAGCCATCTGACATCACGAATTTCTTTCCCGAATATTTTTCGGCCTTTAAAATATCTTCTTTTATGTGTTACCGGCTGGCTCTGCCTGAGAGCAATGACTTGCCGTGTAAATTCAAACAACTTTTTTTGTGACTCATTCCAGTCCCAGTTCATCCATGTCAATTCATTATCCTGGCAATAGGTATTATTATTTCCCTGCTGTGTGCGACCGTATTCATCTCCATGACTAATCATCGGCACTCCCTGGCTGAACATGAGTGTAGCGATGAAATTTCGTTTACGCCGCTCCCTGATTCCCAAAATACTTTCGTCATCTGTCGGTCCCTCAATTCCTGAATTCCAGCTCAGATTATTATCCTCTCCGTCCTGGTTTTCCTCCAGGTTTGCTTCATTATGTTTATGATTATAGCTGACCAGGTCATGCAGGGTAAAACCATCATGGCATGAAAAAAAATTAATACTTGCAGAGGGTAGTTTTCCACTGTCTTCATACAGGTCACTGCTACCACTCAGTCTGTGAGCAAGTTCCATCACCTGACTTTCATCGCCCCGCCAGTATTTGCGGACAGTATCACGGTATTTTCCGTTCCATTCTGCCCATAAAACCGGGAAATTCCCTACCTGGTAACCACCTTCACCGATGTCCCAGGGTTCTGCTATCAGTTTACATTGCGAAATGACCGGGTCCTGGTGTATGGTATCAAGGAATGTCGAAAGTTTTCCCACATCAAAAAGGCCTCTTGCCAGAGCTGAGGCCAAATCAAAACGGAACCCGTCAATATGCATCTCATTGACCCAGTACCTCAAACTGTCCATAACCATTTGCAGTGTGTGGGCATTAAGCATATTCAGTGTATTACCTGTACCGGTATAATCTGTATAGTATCGCTTACTTTTTTCCAGCCGGTAATAATTGAGATTGTCGATACCCCGCAGGCTGATGGTTGGTCCCAGGTGATTTCCTTCGCCTGTATGGTTGTAAACCACATCAAGGATCACTTCAATACCAGCCTTATGATATGCTTTTACCATTTCTTTAAACTCTGTGACCTGTTCTCCCTGACTGCCTGAAGCGCTGTATTCGGCATGTGGAGCAAAAAATCCAATAGAATTGTACCCCCAGTAATTAGAAAGGCCTTTATCAATTAATATCTTGTCATGAACAAAATGGTGTACCGGCATCAGTTCAATGGCTGTTATGCCCAGTTTTTTAAAATAGTCTATGATGACAGGTGATGCTAAAGCTTTATATGTCCCGCGTTCATTTTCCGGTATATCAGGATGAAGCGCTGTGAAACCTTTCACATGCAATTCATAGATGATGCTGTTATGCATTTGTATGTCCGGACTTTTTGTTCCTTCCCAGTCAAAGCTTGTGTCAACAACAACACACTTATTTATTTTACCGGAGCTGTTTTGCGTATCTTTTTTGAGGTCTGCATCTTTATGGTCTGATTCAACAGGGTAACCAAACATTTTGGCAGAAACTTCTGTTCGTCCGCATATGGCCCTGGCATAAGGATCGATAAGCAATTTGTGCGGATTAAAACGATATCCTTTTTTTGGCATATATCTCCCGAAAACCCTGTAACCATAATACTGCCCGGGCTCAATTCCAGGGAGATAAATATGCCAGATATGATCAGTTACTTCTGTCAGGCTGACTTGTGTATATTCTTTTGTGTCTTCACAGGAATGAAACAAACAAAGTTTCACTCCTGTGGCATGTTCGCTGAACACGGCAAAATTGACACCTTTCCCGTCATACGTTGCCCCAAGAGGATATGGCCTGCCCGGCCAAACCTGGCCTGCGTATTTCTCCATAAAAAGACATCTTTAATTTACGAATTTTACTATAATCTTACATAGCTATGAAAAAATCCTGCCAGTTTTCTGTAGGACTCATCTCAGTAATCCAATCAAAAACGATGAAGGAAGAACTTGTCACTAAGCCGAACAGAATAGTTACTTTGTATTGACTTATACTTTAAATAACCAAAAATAATTCCAATTTCGGTAAGAGAGACTGTGTAATTCTTCCACACGTGATGAAATATATCCACGCTTTTTTGTATTTCAAAATATATAAATAATTCTAAGCTTTTGGATATCAGGAATCATTATTAGAAATGTCTTTTGCGGGATATTTTGGTATAATCTTTACATCATATTGATGAGTCCATGACTTAACGGATAATTTTGTCATAGACGGGATGTTTGTCTCAAATTAATAGGTCTACTCCTTAGGGCTTGAAACGAAATAACCTGAACATTTTTAGGAATGGACTCATTCATTCAAACTAAGACATATACATGCAACAAACAGAAATGTTTAAAAAAATCGGAGCTCTGAAAGGAAAAGAAGAAAGTTGTGCTTTCAGGGTATGGGCTCCCTTCGCTGAGAAAGTACTGCTATGTCTGAAATCACCAGGGGAGAAGATAATTAATATGAACAGGGAAGAATATGGTTATTGGCATGTTAACCTGGATAATTGCCAATCCGGCACAAGATATTTATTGCAGGTTGATAATAATAAGCCTCTGCCTGATCCGGCTTCTTTAAGTCAGCCGGAAGGTGTACATGCGCCTTCTGAAGTGATAGACCTGTCTAACTTTCCATGGACAGATAAATCCTGGCAAAACATTCCCCTGGAAGAAATGATTTTTTATGAACTGCATACGGGAACTTTTTCTGAAGACGGCAATTTCAGGGGTGTTGAACAAAAACTTGATTATTTGACAGAACTTGGCATAAATACCATTGAATTAATGCCTGTCGGTCAGTTTCCGGGAAAAAGAAACTGGGGGTATGATGGTGTTTATCCATTTGCTGTTCAAAATTCATATGGCGGACCGGAAGCGCTGATGAGACTTGTTAATTCTTGTCATGAAAGAGGTTTCGCAGTGGTTTTGGATGTCATTTACAATCATCTTGGTCCTGAGGGAAATTACCTTGGCGAGTTTGGCCCCTATTTCACAGATCGCTATAAGACGCCCTGGGGACAGGCTATAAATTATGATGACAGTTACGCAGATGGAGTTATCAATTATGTGGTGCAAAATGCCCTGATGTGGTTACAAAATTATCACATTGACGGTTTACGACTGGATGCAATTCATGCAATATACGATTTCAGCGCCAAACATATTATGCACGAGCTTGCCGAACAGGTTAAGAAGCTGAATGAGCGAACAGGAAAAAGACATTACCTGATAGCAGAATCCGCCCTGAATGACAGCAGATATATTAATTCACGCGACAATGGTGGTTACGGGCTCGATTGCCAATGGAGCGACGATTTTCATCATGCACTACATTCATTGGTCACCGGTGAAAATAACGGATACTACATTGATTTTACTGATCCGGCAATGCTTTCTAAAGCCTATACAAATGCATTTGTCTATGACGGGCAGTATTCCGAATTCAGGAAACGTCATTTTGGTAATACAACAGTGTTAAATACAGCCCGCCAGTTTGTTGTATTTTCGCAAAATCATGATCAGGTAGGAAACCGTAAAAATGGCGATCGATTAAGCAGTCTTGTAACATTTGAGGTTTTAAAGGTCATAGCAGGCGCTGTTTTTGTCAGTCCATACCTGCCTATGTTGTTCATGGGCGAGGAATATGGGGAAACAAATCCGTTTCTCTATTTTGTTGATCATAATGACAAGAAGCTGAATGAACTGGTTAGAAAAGGCCGCCAGGAAGAATTTAAATCTTTCTATCCAGGTGACGAAACATTGGCGCCTGATCCTTCTGACCCGGAAACTTTCAGGAAAAGCCGGCTGAAGGATAATCCATTGTCAGATAAACAATCAAAAGCATTATTTCTGTATTATCAATCCCTTATAAATCTCAAAAAGACACATCAGGTTTTAAAAAGAGCAGACAGACAACAACTGGAGGTTGAATACCGGGATAATGTATTTTCTATAGAGCGATGGAACAGGGAAAATCGTATTGCTGCCTGGCTGAACTTTAGCAATAAATCAGCTAAAAGACATTTGCCGGAGGGTTTTGACAGAACAGCTAAGCTGGTGTTAAATTCTGCGGAGAAAAGCTGGGGAGGCCCTGACCATCAGGTTGACAGTCATGTATTTATTAACCAGGATTGCATCATTCCACCGGAGACAATGCTGGTGTTTTCAATATCTGATGTTACGACGATGTAGTTAGCGCCTCTGTTTACAACACTACTGGGTGCAGGCACGCCGGTAGGTTAAATTATTTTGCAACACTCCTGGGTGCAGGCACACCGGCAGGTTTAACGCTTTAATCCTAAAAGGTTAAAAGATAAGTTTATCTATTCCGGTTTGTCCGGGTTAGGAGTGGACTCATTCATTAAAAAATTATAGACATATGGAAGGAAGAAACAGGGTTATCATTGAGCATGTAACCCCGGAAATAGATCAGGGGAGATTTCCCATAAAACGTGTGATAAATGACAAAGTAAAAGTACAGGCTGATATTTTCTGTGATGGACACGATTCGATACGTGCAGAATTACTATATAAGCATGAAGGAGATAATGACTGGCTGGTTGCTGACATGAAATATAAAATCAATGACAGATGGTGTGGTTCATTTACTGTGAAAAAACAGGGTACATATTTTTATACACTCCGTGGTTGGGTTGACAGAGTGACAACCTGGCAAAAAGATATAATGAAGAAGATAGATGCGAAGGTGGATATCAGAAGTGATATTGCTGTTGGTTTGCAGCTTATCGAGGAAGTGATTACCAGGAACGGCGCCATTGACCCTGAAGACAGAAAATATCTTACGGAGACAGCATCATTATTCTCATCAGAAGATGTTGAGAGTGAGATAATTCGACCAATTGTAAGTGAAGGATTGTATAAAGTCATGTCAAAATATCCGCTTCGAAACCATGTCTCCCGTTATCAGCATGAATTGAGGGTGATGACTGAACGCCCCAGGGCAGGATTCAGTGCCTGGTATGAATTTTTTCCACGTTCAGTTGCAAAAGAAGAGGGCCAGCATGGCACTTTCGGGGATTGTATTGATCACCTGGATTATATTGCAGATATGGGATTTGATGTTGTCTATCTGCCACCTGTTCACCCAATAGGAGCTACAAAACGAAAAGGCAAAAATAACACCCCGGTTGCAGGCCCGGGCGATCCGGGGTCACCCTGGGCAATTGGTTCGGAAGATGGAGGACATAAGTCAATTCATAAACAACTTGGTACACTGAAAGATTTTCGTGCATTTGTTAAAGAAGCAAACAACAGAAACCTCGAAGTAGCGCTTGACATTGCCTTGCAGTGTTCACCTGATCATTCCTACATTAAGGAACACCCGGAATGGTTCAGGCACAGGCCGGACGGAACAATCCAGTTTGCAGAAAATCCGCCGAAAAAATATGAAGATATTTATCCTTTTGATTTTGAGACAAAAGACTGGAAATCTTTGTGGGAAGAGATGAAAAGTATATTTGATTTTTGGATTGAACAGGGTGTGAAAATTTTTCGTGTAGACAATCCGCACACCAAATCACTTGCTTTTTGGGCTTGGTTGATTCCGGAAATTCAAAAACAACACCCGGATACGGTATTTCTTTCAGAGGCTTTTACCAGGCCAAAAGTGATGTATCAGCTTGCAAAACTTGGATTCACACAATCGTATACTTATTTTACCTGGCGGAATACAAAATGGGAACTGACAAGATATTTCAGGGAACTGACACAAACCGAAGCCGGGGAATTTTTCCGTCCAAATCTCTGGCCTAACACACCTGATATACTTCCTGAATTTCTGCAGGTTTCAGGCAGGCCCGGATTCATCATCAGGTATATATTAGCAGCCACCCTCAGTTCAACATATGGAATATACGGACCGGCTTTTGAACTTATGGAAAACCATCCCACGCAGTATGGAAAAGAAGAGTATAATGATTCTGAAAAATACGAACTAAAGCATTGGGACCTGGATAACAGGAAAAGCCTTAAACCGGTCATCAGGCAAGTGAACCGAATCAGGAAAGAAAATCCGGCTCTTCATAACAATCATTCCCTGCAATTCCATGAAACAGAAAATGAAAGTCTCATCGCTTACAGTAAATACACAGATGATATGTCTAACATTATTCTTGTGGTGGTTAACCTTGATCCCTGGCATACACATTCGGGATGGCTTCATTTTCCGGTTTCTGAATTTGGAATGAAGGAGCATGATTCATATCAGGTACACGACATGCTTGGAGGAGCATATTATCTGTGGAGCGGGCCTGCGTATTATGTTGAACTTGACCCGGGCGTTATGCCTGCACACATTTTCAGGGTTCGTCGGAAGGTGCGGACTGAACACGATTTTGATTATTTTATGTAGATTTCCGGACCCGGAATATATCGCCTGAATATGAATTACAAGGATGTAATAAATATGCTGCGATATTGATTTCACGGGCAGAAAAAGATAAAAATAATTATGAGTACTTCAAAACATAATAATTGGTTTAAAGATGCTATTATTTATCAACTTCACGTACAATCATTTTATGACAGCAATGATGACGGAACAGGTGATTTTACCGGTTTGACGAAAAAGTTACCATATTTAAAATCGCTGGGTATTAATACGTTATGGCTATTGCCATTTTACCCTTCTCCATTAAAAGACGGTGGATATGATATATCAGATTTTACATCAATTCATCCTTCATATGGAAAACTCAGTGAATTTAAGAAATTTGTACGAGAGGCCCATAAAAAAGATTTACGCGTAGTCACCGAATTGGTGCTTAATCACACTTCAAGTCAGCACAAATGGTTTCAACGTGCCAGGGAGTCAAAGCCAGGAACGAGTTACCGTAACTATTATGTCTGGAATGACACCCCGGACAAATACCAGGATGCCAGGATTATATTCCAGGATTTTGAAACCTCAAACTGGTCCTGGGACCCTGAGGCTAAAGCATATTACTGGCACCGTTTTTATTCTCATCAGCCTGATTTGAATTTTGATAATCCGGCAGTTCAGAAAGAAATGTTCAGACTTATTGACTTTTGGTTCAAAATAGGTGTTGATGGTTTGCGTCTCGATGCTGTTCCGTATTTATTTGAACGAGAAGAAACAAACTGCGAAAATTTGCCTGAAACACATGCATTTTTGAAAAAACTCAGGGAGTATGTTGATAATAATTATGCTGACAAGATGTTACTCGCCGAAGCCAATCAATGGCCCGACGATGCACGTGAATATTTTGGTGATGGCGATGAATGCCATATGGCCTTTCATTTTCCGCTGATGCCGAGACTCTACATGGCCATGCGAATGGAAGACCGTTTTCCGATCATCGACATCCTGGAGCAAACACCCGAAATTCCTGACAATTGTCAATGGGCCATCTTCCTTCGTAATCATGATGAATTGACCCTGGAAATGGTAACTGACGAGGAGCGTGACTATATGTATAAAAGTTTCGTTAAGGAACCACAACAGCGAATCAACCTGGGTATCAGACGCAGGCTGGCACCCCTCATGGACAATGACAGGCGAAAAATTGAAATGATGAATATACTGTTGTTTTCATTGCCCGGGACGCCTATTGTGTATTATGGTGATGAAATCGGAATGGGTGATAATTTCTATCTTGGCGACCGTTATGGTGTCCGAACGCCAATGCAGTGGACCGCTGATAAGAATGCCGGATTCTCGCATACAGGTCCGCAGCGTTTATTCCTTCCGGTGATTATTGATCATGAGTACCACTATGAAGCTACGAATGTAGAAAGCCAGGAAAAAAATCCATCGTCTCTTTTATGGTGGATGAGAAGGGTTATTGCTGTTCGAAAAAAATATAAAGCATTTAACAAGGGGTCTATTGAATTTGTAAATTCCAATAATCCTAAAGTCCTCTCTTTCATTAGAAAATATGAAGATGAAGCTATTCTGGTCATCATTAACCTTTCGAGGTATTCACAGGCAGTTGAATTCGAACTTGATGAATACGCCGGACATACACCGGTAGAAGTGTTCAGCCAGAATCATTTTCCTGTCATTGAAGATGATGGGTATACTTTTACACTCCAGTACCGTGACCATTTCTGGCTGGAGCTGACCAAACAGGAAGAAGAAATGGATTACCTGGGTGAGGGCGCTTTCCACCAAATGGCTTTTTCCAAAAAGGAATGGAATACTTTTTCGACGGATATGGGTCAAAAAGTTAAAAAAGCATGTATGAAATATATGAAGAGCAGCCGTTGGTTCAGGGGAAAGGCAAAGAAAATGAAAGGCTTGTCAATAGAGGATGTATTCACTTTGAAAAAGAATGAATGTAATACGTATTTATTCTTTGTTGAAATAAGCTATGTTGCCAGCAGCTCTGAAAACTACCTGCTTGCCGGCAGATTAGCTTTTGATGAGGAAGAACATGAAATACGTGATGATTATCCACAGGCTATTATCGCAGAGACAGATGTAGAAGGAGATAATGGTATACTCTATGATGCCATGTTTAGTCAGGAAGTACATGATCTTTTATTAAATAATATATTTTCAAGGACCAAAGTGAAAGGAAGATATGGCGAATTAGTGGCCTCACCCGGAAAATATCTTCGTAAGAATTTGAAAAAAAGCGAACTCCCACTATCGTCAAATCTGCTTGCAGCAGAACAATCCAATACATCTATACTTTATGACCACAGGTTGTTCCTGAAAATTTACCGCAGTCCTGACGAAGGAAGCAACCCTGAACTGGAGATTATACGTAACCTCACAGAAAAAACCAGGTTTGAAAATCTCCCGCCATATGCAGGTACAATTGACTATCAACGTCCTCAAAAGGACGATTTCTCACTTGCTGTTCTTGTTGGTTTTATACCGAATGAAGGCAATGCCTGGGAACTCACGGAAACATTTACAGAACAATATTTTGAAAATATACTCACCCAGCGACATGAACTAACCGGACCGCCGGATTACATTCCTGACATGCTGGAAGATTATAAAGAATCTGAAGGGAAACTAATCAGGGATTTAACCGGGTATTTTTTTACCGAAATGGTGGAAAAACTCGGGCAGAGAACAGCTGAAATGCATTTGGGTCTGGCATCGATAAAGGATGATAAGGCATTTAATCCGGAAGCTTTTTCCCTTCTGTATCAAAAATCTGTCAATCAGAGTTTCAGGACACTCATTAAAAAAACCATTTCAGAACTTCGGGCTCAAAAACAAGGTCTGGAAGGAAGCACAAAGGAATTATGCGAGAAGGTGCTTGACAACGAAAAGGAATTGCTTGGTGTCATTAAAGGGCTGCTTGAATCAGAAAAGCTTAGATCACAAAAAACACGCGTTCATGGTGATTATCATCTCGGACAGGTTCTTTTTACCGGTAAGGATTTTATTATTATTGATTTTGAAGGTGAACCTGCACGTACTTTAAGCGCCAGGAAATTAAAATATTGTCCGTTTAAAGATGTAGCAGGCATGCTTCGCTCTTTTCACTATGCTATCTATATGGCCTGGTTCAAATTTGTAAATCGTAGCGCTGAAAACCGGGATATACTTGAACCCTGGATAGAACATTGGTATCATATCGTTAGCTATCATTTCCTGAAAGGATATCTTGATGCCGCAGGTGATGCTGCTTTTGTCCCGGAAAAAGAGTCACAGGTTGAAAGTCTGCTGAATCTGTTTTTAATAGAAAAAGCAGTCTATGAGGCAAGTTATGAAATAAACAACCGTCCTGACTGGCTTGTTGTACCGCTCAACGGACTGAACAGGATAATTGATGATCTGGTCAGGGAGTGAGGCAGAGGAGAGAAAGGGGGCATGTCACGGCCAGGGAATAGCATTGTGACGAAAAACAGAAAAATAAGTGAAGCAACAAAAAGATATTGACACAACTTGTATCGGAGCAAGTGAGAGAGAATCACTGAAAGATAAAAACTCCGTGTATCTCAGTGACTCCTCCGTGAAACAAAAATAGTGTAGCGATAAAACCTATAACACATAAAATGACCGGGAAAACATTGTGTATCAATTTTAATTTTCTGTGAATAAACGCACCTGAATAGTTTAAAAATACAACATAATTATGAAAAAAAATATTTCAGAGAAACGTGGAAAAAATAACACATTAAGTAACGTAAAGGAAACAACTGAAAACAAAACAAAAGATATGGCTGCCGGCAAAAAAAACACTGATGTTTTTTATGATGTTGAGTTTATATCAGATTATGATATTCATTTATATAAAGAGGGAAATCATTATTCGCTTTATGAAAAACTTGGCTCCCATATTATCACTCATAAAGGTATGCAGGGAACATTTTTTGCTGTTTGGGCTCCAAATGCCAAACAGGTTTCTGTGATATGTAACTCAAACTACTGGACACCCGGCAGGCACCCGCTGGAACCACGACATGACGGCTCAGGTATTTGGCAGGGCTTTATACCTGATTTATTACAGGGAGAGAGATACAAATATCATATTGTTTCCATGAATGATGGTTACACAGTTGAAAAAACTGATCCGTATGCAAAGTATTTTGAGAAACCACCCAAAACTGCTTCTGTTGTGTGGGAGCTCAACCACAAATGGAAGGATGGTGAATGGATGCAGAACAGGAATAAGTTTAACTCGCTGGAGAGTCCCATATCTGTTTACGAGCTTCATGCAGAATCATGGAGGCGTGTACCGGAAGAAAACAACAGACCGCTTTCATACCCGGAATTAGCGGATCAGCTTGCCGAATATCTTTCGGGAATGGGCTATACACATGTGGAACTGATGCCAATTACGGAGCATCCATTCTCAGGGTCATGGGGATACCAGGTAGTTGGTTTTTTTGCCCCTACAAGTCGTTTTGGTACGCCGGAAGAATTCATGCAATTTGTGGAAACCATGCACCG
>CAZVTW010000062.1:0-18092 GCA_964629805.1 uncultured Bacteroidales bacterium
AATATGCAGATTAAAATGATTATGAGGTAATTACAAAGGATTCAGATTTTAGAATTTTTTTTTTAGTAAAACAGTCTCCTAAAAAATTGATTAAAAAAAATTTGGAAAGTATTTCAAATACCGCTTTACACATTATTTTTTCAAATAACATAACATCTATAGCTGGATTTTCAATTAGAGAACATTTCCTATTGGAGATTGATCCTGAAGATATTAATGTAATAGAATGATGAAAAAGTCCAGCGTATAACATTTAGAATATAATTACCCTCTCACCCAAACCCACCTCAAAATCAAGCCATCCGACCTGCAATCGGTTCATTATATTCGTTGTTAAACTGAACCGGGCTGTGACTGGAAAATTCATTCAAAAAGGCTTTTGTTATATGCAATTAGATAATAAACAAAAAAACTTTTGGTTAATAACAGGATTTGTTATCTTGTGGAACTCCGGATTTATCGGAGCTGAGTATGGATTGCCCTATGCCGGAACATTTACTTTGTTGACATATCGTTACCTTGTTTTAACATTTCTGATTTTCTTTTACTTATATCTAACAAATCAATTCTATTGGGTTGGATGGCGTTATGGCTGGCATCAAATGTTGATAGGAATTCTTGCGCACGGAGTTTGGCTTTCCTGTGTGCTCATGGCCATTGATTATGGCGTTCCTGTTGGAATTGTGGCCCTTGTTGTTGCGCTGCAGCCATTAGCAACCGGAGCATTGTCAGGTTTAGTGGTAAACGAGCCAACACCCTGGAACCGCTGGCTGGGTTTGTTTATTGGTTTTTCTGGCGTGGCTCTTCCTGTAGTTACCCGGGTAAATTTTCAGAATCCTTCCGAGGTTTTTGCCTGGTTTATCCCTCTGGGGTCTGTCATTGCCATAACAATTGCCAGTCTTTTTCAACGTAAAATCAGCCTGAAGAAAGACTATCTGAAAATGTCAAAAGGTTTATCACTTTTTTACCAAAGCCTCGCAACTACTTTAGTTTTGCTTGTTCCGGCTGTTTTGGTTGAGAAGTTATCCGTTAAATGGAACCCTGTTTTCATTTCGGCGCTGATTTGGCTGGTCTTAGGCGTTTCACTTGGTGCTTATACCCTGATGTGGGTTTTGATTGACCGTATTGATGCCACAAAGGTCGCTTCTCTGTTTTACCTGGGGCCGCCGGTTACAATGCTCATGGCTTGGACAGCCTTTGGCGATAAAGTACAGAATATAGATATAGCTGGATTAGCTCTTGTGTTTACCGGTGTTCTCCTGACTTATCTGAAATATCCCGCATCATCCAAATATTTCAATCAAGACGGGTAAGAATAAATAAAACATTTCTCATTTTTGGAATGTAATCACTGAGCATGAACAAATGAAACAATGGTGAAATTCATTTTATCAGGTTTTACAATTTCAACAGTTGTTTTTTTAAGCTTTGTTGGCAACACCTCTCTATACACCGAATGGCGTTCATTGTTAAAATATCAAAAGGGTAACCGCCGGTTTGAAACCCACAGTCTAACTAAAAATATAAAAAATATACAGGGATGCAATCCGCCATTTCAAAAAAAATATTCACTCCTATAAAGTATTTACAAAGTAAAATTGGAAATGTGAACAAAAAATGTTATTGTTGTGTTTCAATACCATATTAAGGATAGAGTGCAGAGACTATTTTGCACTGGCATAGAAATCGAATAATGTAAAAAAAATACTTGCAAAAAGTCAGTTACGAAAATATATTCCGCAGACAATGAGTGGTATTTTTATTTTAATCATATTCATGGGAGCTCTTGTGGCGCCTGTAATTGATAAATTCCTGAAAAAATGGACAGGAATAATCCTTTCATTGATCCCCCTGGTAATTTTTTTCTTTTTTTTTCATTCATTAATAAAGTCATTGACGGAAATATTATCCAGTCTTTTTACCCCTGGATTGATGAACTGAATATACATTTATCCTTCTATCTTGACGGGCTTTCCCTCTTGTTTACACTTTTAATCATTGGAATAGGCTTCCTGGTATTTGTTTACTCAAACGGATACATGAAAGGGGAAAAACTTACCGGCAGGTACTACAGTTATATGCTTCTTTTCATGGGGTCGATGCTGGGGCTGGTGACTTCCGGTAATCTCATCAGCCTGTATATATTTTGGGAATTAACCAGCGTGACTTCATTTTTATTGATTAACCTTCATCATCACACAGAAAAATCACGGGCTGCCGGTTTGCAGGCTCTGTTGATTACCAATTTTGGAGGATTGGCTATCTTGTCCGGATTCATTTTAATTGGAAACATAACCGGAAGCTTTGAACTGTCAGAATTACTTAAAAATGGAGATGCCATCTCATCGCATCCTTTATACCTGCCTGTCATCATACTGATATTACTTGGCGCCTTTACCAAATCGGCACAATTTCCTTTTCATTTCTGGCTACCTTCGGCAATGGCAGCACCAACCCCTGTGAGCGCCTATCTGCATTCGGCAGCAATGGTAAATGCCGGTATTTACCTGATTGCCAGAATGAGTCCTGTACTTGGCAATACCGTTGTTTGGCAAACCATCATCATCATTTTTGGTGTGGTCACGATGTTTACTGGCGCCTATTTTTCATTAACCCAGAAAGACATGAAACGAATTCTCGCTTATGCCACCATAAGCGCACAGGGCATACTCGTGTTGTTACTGGGTGTTGGAAGTGTATTGTCTGTAAAAGCTGCCTTACTCTATCTTGTTGTGCATGCTTTTTATAAAGCCACCCTGTTCATGGTGACCGGAGCTATTGATAAAAAAACAGGGACGAGGAATATTTATGAACTTGGCAATCTGTGGAAGAAGATGCCCGTAACCATGGTTTGTTCTGTTTTGGCATTGGCCTCTATGGCAAGTGTTCCCCCCATGATGGGATGTATCAGCAAAAAACTGATTTTTGAAGCCAAAGTCGAATTCCTGGATAAATCTCCTTACCTGCTTGTTTTAGGATTTATCGCTTTCATTTTCCTTTTTGCTGTATCTGTGTTAATTACCTACCAGGTTTTTTTCAGAAAACAAAGCTTGATCAAAAATAACACCACGGAAGCCGGATTTATGTTTCTCCTCGGGCCTGTCATCCTCTCTGTTTTGGGTTTTGTCATCACAATTTTCCCGGAACAGTTTGAAACTTTTATTGAATTTGCTGCGGGTGCAGTGAAAACAACAAACTTTCAGGTTGACCTGAAACTTTGGAGCGGTCTGACAGATGTTTTTTGGCTAAGCTTCATTTCCATGTTCCTGGGAACTTTATTATTTGCTTACAGAAATAAAATATTCTCTTTTTTCCAACGGCTCAATAATTACCTCTTTTATCTCGAATTGTCCAATATCTTTTTACTATTTATTGACTGGTTGTTGAAATTTACCAAAAAAGTTACCGGCACCATTCAACATGGCTATCATCGTTTTTATCTTATGATTGTATTTTTGGTTAGTGGTATTTTCCTGTGGTTATTTTTTATAATGAATGATGTATGGGATTTTGGCAACTCCCCGACACCGGTTTCAGTGCCGGTCATGGGAATTGTGTTGATAGCAATAATAGCAACGTTTATTACTATTATTACCAGGTCAAAAATAACAGCCATCATCACAATGGGTGTTGTCGGATATTCCCTTGGTATATTTTTTTTGATTAATGGCGCTGTTGACTTAGCTATCACCTTTATCATTATTGATACCCTGACCCTGGCGCTTTTTGTGATGGTGACCCTTAAACTGCCGGAGTTTGTCAGATTTTCCAATACACCTACAAGAATAAGGGATGGCATTGTTGCCCTGGCTGTAGGTGCATGTATGTTTCTGGTTGCGCTGGTCGCTTCACTGCCGGGAGCTTCCGGGAAACTCGCTGATTTTTATCTTGACAAGAGCCTGCCTGAAGGCTTTGGCAAAAATGTGGTGAATGTTATCCTGGTTGATTTCAGGGCGCTGGACACCCTGGGAGAAATTACAGTGGTGCTGATTGCTGCCGTAAGTATTTTTGCATTGTTAAAACTAAAACCATTGAAGAAATGAGTTCAGCCATATTAAAAATTGCTTCTAATTATCTGAAATGGATAATGATTGTCTTTTCAGTATTTATCCTTTTCAGGGGGCACAATGCTCCTGGTGGCGGGTTTATCGGCGGTATCATTGCAGGTTCGGGAATTCTCTTTGATGCGCTGGCTAATGGCGTTGACAAAGTTCATAAACGTCTGTTGATTAAACCTTTTAAACTCATTGGAATAGGATTATTGCTCTGTTTTACAGCGGCTTTAGCAGGGTATATCTTTGCAAAAGCCATACTTGCCGGTTTATGGACTCAGATTAATCTCCCGGTTATCGGGATAATCAAGGCCGGAACTCCTTTACTTTTTGATATCGGCATATACCTGGTGGTAACAGGTAGTTTTTTGTTAATCATCTTTACAATTATGGAGGAACTGGAATGGAAATAATGCTTTCAGCTCTTATAGGGATATTGTATGCAGCAGGTATTTATTTATTGCTCAGGAGAAGCCTGGTAAAACTTATACTGGGAATCATTTTTCTGAGTAATGCTACCAATTTACTGGTGTTTATCTCCGGTGGGCTCTCAGGTGCCAGTCCCGATTTTATTCGGGAGGGCGAAAAAATTGTTCACGCTCAATATGCTGATTCTTTACCACAGGCACTGGTATTAACATCAGTGGTCATTGGTTTTGGAATATCTGCCCTGATTCTTGTTTTAAAATTTAAATATTTCCAGGAAACCGGGACAAATGATCTTGATAAAGTAACTGAGACAGAGAATATATGATAACATTGCCAATTTTAATACCGCTTGCGACCATTATCTTTTCATTGTTTTTTCATGGAAAGGCCAGGGTACAGAAGATTTCGGGATTAGCCGGAACCATCCTGCTATTCATCTTTTCCGTGATTATTCTCGGTAAAGTGCAAAAAGAGGGTGTTATGGTCATGGAAGCAGGAGACTGGAGCGCCCCTTTCGGGATAGTGCTTGTTATTGATCTGTTCAGCGCCATCATGCTGGTTATCTCAGGAATTATCGGAATTTGTGCAGCCTCCTATTCATACACCGGCATTGATGCCAACAGGCATAGCTACCGGTATTTTATCTTCTTTCACGGCATCCTCATGGGTGTGAACGGCTCATTTATTACCGGAGATATATTTAACCTGTATGTCTGGATAGAAGTTTTACTCATGGCCTCTTACGGCATGTTATTGCTGGGAAGCGAAAGACTGCAACTTGAAGGCGGGATAAAGTACATCGCCATGAATGTGATAGCATCCATCATTTTTTTGGCAGCGGTTGGTGTTCTGTACGGTCAGACCGGCACACTGAACATGGCAGAACTGGCCTTTATACTGGAAGAAAAGGTCACTTTCCCATTTTTTAACGTAGCAGTCATCCTTTTCTTTATTGCTTTGGGTATCAAGGCCGCCTTATTCCCGTTTTTTTACTGGTTGCCGGCTTCGTACCATACGCCGCCAGTGGCTGTTACTGCATTTTTTGCAGGTCTCATGACAAAAGTCGGAGTATATATTCTCATGAGATTTCACACCCTCTTTTCCTTGTACGACAAGGAGTTATTTAATATAATTCTGCTTGTTTTTGCGGGATTTACAATGGTTATCGGGGTTTTAACTGCTGCTTCGCAGATGGAAATGAGAAGGATACTTTCATTTCATATCATCAGCCAAATAGGGTACATCATTATGGGACTGGGAATTTTCACCACCCTGTCTATTGCAGGAAGTATTTATTTTACAGCGCATAACATCTTTTCAAAAACCAATGCATTTTTAGTTTCCGGACTGATAAACAAAAGATACGGAACCTATCAACTGAAAGAACTAGGAAACCTGTACAGGGAATCACCCTTAACAGCCTTCCTTTTTCTGATACCGGCCTTTGCCCTGGCGGGTGTACCTCCTATATCCGGGTTCTTTGGGAAATATATGCTCATAAAGGCAGGCTTTCAGGCTGAACAGTATCTCATTGCAGGAATTTCACTCCTGGTGAGTATGCTGACTTTATTTTCCATGGTCAAGATATGGAACGCCGTATTTTTAAAGGACAAAACAGATAACAGGGAAGATGAAAAATCAGGTGTGAAGTTTGGTTTCTTTATGCTTTTCCCTGTGATATTCCTTGCTTTCATGTCTGTTATTATGGGAATAGGTGCCGGTTATTTTGTTGATTTATGTATTGATGCAGCGGAACAACTAATGGACAATTCTCTTTATATAAACAGTGTGTTAAATTAATAGTCTATGGTGATTTTCAAAAAAATATGGTACATGATACCTTTTGTTATGATGTATCTCATCAGGTTGATAAAATCAAATATTACTGTTGCGTATGATATTTTATCCCCAAAATTTCATATGACACCGGGAATTATCAGGATACCGGTTGATGTGAAAACAGATAACCAGATACTGGCTTTGGTGAACCTGGTGACAATGACACCCGGGACTTTATCTCTTGACCTGTCGGATGACAGGAAAACATTATACATACATGCGATGTACGCAAAAAACCTGGAATCTCTTTATAAAGATATCAAATCCCTGGAGAAAATGATACAAAAAGCATTTTAATGAATACTATGGTACAAACAGGAGCAACAATAGCATTTGTTATTATTATAATCGCCTTTTTTCTGGCTTTTATCAGGTTGTTACGCGGCCCGAGATTGCCGGACAGGGTTGTTTCTCTGGATTTGATGGCATCGCTGGTGATGGGAATTATCCTGACATATAGCATGATAAGTGGAAATTCGGTTTATATTGATATTGTCATGATCATTTCTCTTCTCTTGTTTTTAGGTACCGTCATTATTGCAATTTATTTAAAAAAAAAGGAAAAAGATGGTGTTTGATATTCTGTCAATTATTTTTGTGATGCTGGGAGCGCTGTTAATGCTTATCGCTTCAATCGGGATTATCAGGATGCCCGATATTTATATACGCATGCATACTACAACAAAATCCACCAGCCTGGGAATTCTGTTTATTTTTGTGGGCGCAAGCCTGGTATTTGCCGAACCCGGAATTTGGATAAAGGCCATGTTGTCTGTTGTCTTTATCTTTATGACAGTTCCGATTGCAACGCATATCATAGGCAAGGTAGCACATATCATGAAAATCCCGAAATGGCATAAAACCCTACAGGATGACCTGGAAGAAGATGAGATGAAGCAAACCGACTAATTGCGGTAACTACTTTTTTTGTCATCATTGCCTAACAGGATGTAAATAAATTGTTCATGAGTTATTATTCAAATATTTTTATGTGAAAAATAATTTCTTTTTTTGCACGTATAATTATAGAATATGTTAGAAGATTTGCATAAAATGAATTATTAGCCAGGGATTTAGAGTTGATTATTAACAATAATTATGACGCTTCGATATTAAAAAGTGCAAACCACGCTTGTCGTACAAAACAAGGTTCAGATCCTACACCCACACCGCAAAAATATCCTTATCTTTATGCTTTATCTGCTGGTGCTTGTACTCTTTTTCGTTGATGCGGAAATCATAAATCAACAGGTAACCGGTTTTGAGGTTTTGCCTGTCAAGGTAATCTGACAATTGGTTTAAGCCATTCTGGTGGGCTTCTTCACCTCGCCAAATTTTGAGCTCGATGATGTATTTTTGGTCAAGGAAGGTTAACACAACATCTAACCGGCGTTCCTCACTAACTTGTACTTCTTTAAAATCAAACCCTTTGCCGTTGATGACCGGTTTTGTAAACGCAAGGAAAAGGAGCGTGCCCTGTTTTTCAAGAAATTCTTTGTTTTTACCGCTGTGATTTTCCTGCATAAAGGTTTGAAAGCCTAAAAGTAAGTGTTTAACATCCAGAATATCATTTTTTACGTATTTATTCTCCAGGCCAGGTAAATTATCAAGAGTTTCCAACTTAGAAATCATATAGTTATATATCCGTTGTTCATAAATGACATTATGTATTTGAAGCCGTTGGTTGTTTCTTGCAAAAAAACCATAGGTTATTCCCAACTCAACAATTGGGTTATCAAGGTTAAAACTAATTACTTTAGCCCGAACAATGATATCAAAAATAACATTGTATAATTCCGGATTATTTTCAAGGTTCTTAATCAGGCTTTCAAAGTTTGTGTTACGGCGTTCCAAAATCATTTTAAAAGCTTCATCAACATCCCCGGTTTGCCAGTTTTTATTATTTCTGTTCACAATCAGCTCTTCATCAATTATTTTACACAGGTAACTGACAAGGAAAGGATGACCGGATGTATAATAATGAAGTCTTTCTGCTATTTTATCAGTATCAAACTGGCTATTTTTTTCGAGACAATAATCATCAATCATTGATTTTATCTCTCCGGGGTTCAGGCTCAGGTCAATGGTGAAATCAACAGCTATATTCCAGGGACTGTTATATTTTAAGGTAGCCTTCGGGTCTATCCTGTACTTCAATGTTTTTACATCATGAATGCCGGAAAGGATGACTGAATGAAAGGTTGGGTAATGAATATCCTGATTTCTTTTTAGAAAACGGCTTCTTAACATAGCCAGAAAATCCAGGAAAAGTTGGTTATTAGATGATCGGTCAACTTCGTCAATGATGAGGATGATTTTTTTGTTTGCTTTTTTCACAAGTTTACTAATGAAAGTAGACAACATGTCAAAACTATCAATCAACTTGACATGGCCTGATGTATATTCAGCAATTTCATCATATGCAATCATCTCAAAACCTTCTGAAAGCCTGAGTAAAAATGCATCAATAAACCTGGTTTTGGATTGGTATATCTCATAATCTATGGCTTCAAAACTCATAAGCAGGGCTAAACTGTCCGGGTTTTCATTAACCCTTTTTGCCAAAATAGATTGAATGGTGGTTTTGCCATACTGATGAGGACGGTTTATGGTAAAGTATTTCCCTTTTTTGACCATTTGATAAATTTCATCTACTTTGGATGAAATATCAGCCATATAATGTATTTGGGGATTGCAGGAACCAGTGATGTTGAACTCTCTTTCCATGGTCGACTGTTTTGTGCAAAAAATCAAGTACAAATTTGCAATAATAAAATGATATATGGATATCAAATTGAGATAATTTCTGAATTTTTCCTGACAATTTGGATATGCCAAAACAATAAAGCCAGTTAGATAATTTTTATTAACACTGTATGGTTTTACAACTGTCCCGTCTTAAACGATAGCCTGCCCAGGTTCTATGGCTTTTCCAAGTAATCTATCTGAACTTTTTAAGAATGTTATATTATTGAAACAATTCATTATACTCTAAACCAAACACAACTTGTTAAATATTTGATGTCCTGCTAACATCTGTGGTTCTGGAGCAATTTTGGATGCCGATTAAAAATATGTGGGTTAAAACTTTTGCAATGATTATCAAGGCATACAGAACAGTTTCAAAACCAAATTTTTATATTTTTTGATAAAAATATATATTTTTGTGGGAACTGTTCAATA
Source organism: uncultured Bacteroidales bacterium (assembly GCA_964629805.1). Taxonomy (GTDB): domain Bacteria; phylum Bacteroidota; class Bacteroidia; order Bacteroidales; family CAZVTW01; genus CAZVTW01. The sequence continues at coordinate 9,504 of CAZVTW010000062.1, forward strand.
CAAAACAAAAACACTTTCATTTTATTAATACATACATTCAATTTTTTCCTATGAGAATTTTCCTGGTTGCAATTATAGTGAGTTGTTTGGTGTCTTGTAAAGAAATCAATAAAAAAGTAGAAAATGATAATAGAGGGATTATAGAACCGAAAGTCCTCTCTTTCATTTCACGTATGACACTCGAAGAAAAAATAGCACAGGTATGCTCTCAGTCAATACGTGATGAAACAGGAATTGAAGAGGGATTTACAAGTTCAGATGAAAATCTTTTGAGCGCAATAAAACATGGTATCGGTCAACTTGACAATACTTTTGATCAACGTCCACCTGTTGAAAGTGCCAGGCTCATCAATAAACTACAAAAATACCTGATTGACAGCACCCGTCTAAAAATTCCTGCTTTAATTGGCAGTGAATGCCTTCATGGCCATGCAGGGTATGGCTCCACCATTTTTCCGGCACCAATTGCCATGGCCTGCAGTTGGAACCCTGACCTGGTCAACAAAGTCTATGATGTTATTGCCAGGGAGGCTAGATTGCGTGGAAATACGGAAGCACTCAGCCCTGTTTTGGATATAGGCCGTGATCCACGCTGGGGCCGTATTGAGGAAACATATGGTGAAGACACCTATCTTGTTTCACAAATCGGGTATGCTGCAATTACCGGCTTACAGGGAGGTTCAAGCGGATACCCCGGAAGAGACCACATTATTTCATCACCAAAACATTTTGCTGGCTTTGGCCAGGTTGCCGGAGGACGGAATTTTGCACCTACAGCATTGAGCACAAGGACTTTATTTGATGAAATTTTGCCACCTTTTGAAATAGCGGTAAAAAAAGCAAATGTACTTGGGATTATGGCCTCACATTGCGATATTGATGGGATTCCGGCACATGGCAACTATTGGCTGTTGACAGACTTGTTGAAAAAACAATGGGGCTTCAAAGGAATGGTGGTATCAGATTACATGGATATCCAGCGGCTATTCGTATTTCATCATGTTGCTGAAAATTTAAATGACGCAGCAAAAATTGCACTCATGGCAGGTATGGATTTGGACTTACCTGTTGGTTTTGCTTACAAAAACCTGAAGGAAGTTATCCTAAAGGAACCTGAACTTGAAAAATATCTTGACGAAAGTGTGAAACGTATTCTGGCCTTGAAGTTCAAACTTGGTTTGTTTGAAAATCCATATGTTGATACTGAAGCATGTGAAAAGTATGTTGGTTCGGATGAAAACAGGAAGCTTGCACTTAAGATTGCCAATGAATCCATGGTTTTGCTCAAAAATGATAATGATATCCTTCCCCTGAACATAGATGAACTCAAATCCATTGCTGTGGTTGGCCCTAATGCAACATCAACTGAAACCGGTGTTTATTCTGTGAAAAGTGATCGTGTTGTTTCCATTTTGGAAGGAATAAAGCAAGCTGCAGGTAGGGATATAACCATCAACTACGCCAGGGGGTGTGAAATTGCAAAATTCCAGAAAAAAGAATACAGCAACACTCAAATGCAATTATTATCCCTTGAAGAAGAGCAAAATTCAATCAATGAAGCTGTCAGGGCTGCCCGTAAGTCAGATGTTGTCATTGCTTGTGTTGGGGGCATGATGTGGACAAGCCGGGAAGCCATTTTCCTCAAAGATCATAAAGGTGACAGAAATACCCTGGACTTATTTGGTAATCAGGGTGAGCTTATTAATCAGCTTGCAAAAACCGGGAAACCTCTAATTGTTGTATTAATGGGTGGAAAGCCTTATGCAATTCCAGAGATTGATGATAAGGCAGGTGCAATTCTTAGTACATTTTATGGTGGCGAACAAACCGGGATATCCGCCAGTCAAATTTTGTTTGGTAAAGTCAACCCAAGTGGAAAGTTATGCGTGAGCTTTCCCCGATCTGTTGGGCAATTGCCAGTGTATTATTCCCAAAAAGCAACAGCTTTTTATTAGGATTACCTCGAAGGGACTTCAAGGCCTTTATACCCATTTGGTCATGGACTATCATATACCACGTTTGAATTTTCCGGTTTAAAAATGAAAAAGGATACCGTTTCTATACATGATAAGATTGAAATCTCAATACATGTAAAAAATACAGGTAATTACTCCGGAGCAGAAGTTGTACAGGTGTATTTTTCAGATTTAGTAGCCACTGTTACCCGGCCTGAAAAGCTGTTGGTGAGGTTCAAAAAAATATTTCTTAACCCGGGAGAAGAGCAACCAGTTGTTTTTAAACTCTATCCTGAACAAGATTTATCCTTCACTGGTATTGATTACGAAAAAGTGGTTGAGCCCGGGGAATTTGAAATTTTGATAGGGAATTCATCTGACAATATTTTATTGGCAAGAAGATTTACCCTTGAATAACTAAATTCAATAAGGCAGGCATTTCACTCCTCCTAAACCCACACCGCAAAAATGTCCTTATCTTTATGCTTTATCTGCTGATGCTTGTATTCTTTTTCGTTGATGCGGAAATCATAGATCAACAGGTAACCAGTTTTGAGGTTTTGCCTGTCAAGGTAGTCTGACAATTGATTTAAGCCATTCTGGTGGGCTTCTTCACCTCGCCAGATTTTGAGCTCGATGATGTATTTTTGGTCAAGGAAGGTTAACACAACATCTAACCGGCGTTCCTCACTAACTTGTACTTCTTTAAAATCAAACCCTTTGCCGTTGATGACCGGTTTTGTAAACGCAAGGAAAAGGAGCGTGCCCTGTTTTTCAAGAAATTCTTTGTTTTTACCGCTGTGGTTTTCCTGCATAAAAGTTTGGAATCCCAGCAGTAAATGTTTTACATCCAAGATATTGTCTTTGACATATGTACCTTCATAAGACGGAAAAGTAATCGAAGTTTCAGTCTTTGAAACCATATAATCATACAATAATTGCTCATAAATACGGTTATGTACTTTTATCCTGTTGTTTTCTCTACCAATAACACCATATGTCACCCCAAATTCTATTATGGGATTGTGTTGATTAAAAGTGATAACATTTCCATTGATAATGATGTCGAAAACAAGCTTGTATAAATCCGGTCTGTTTTCAAGGTTCTTAATCAGGCTTTCAAAGTTTGTGTTACGGCGTTCCAAAATCATTTTAAAAGCTTCATCAACATCCCCGGTTTGCCAGTTTTTATTATTTCTGTTCACAATCAGCTCTTCATCAATTATTTTACACAGGTAACTGACAAGGAAAGGATGGCCGGATGTATAATAATGAAGTCTTTCTGCTATTTTATCAGTATCGAACTGGCTATTTTTTTCGAGACAATAGTCATCAATCATTGATTTTATCTCTCCGGGGTTCAGGCTCAAGTCAATAGTGAAATCAACGGCAATATTCCAGGGACTGTTATATTTTAAAGTCGCCTTCGGGTCTATCCTGTACTTTAGTGTTTTTACATCATGAATGCCGGAAAGGACAACTGAATGGAAGGTTGGGTAATGAATATCCTGATTTCTTTTTAAAAAACGGCTTCTTAACATGGCCAGAAAATCAAGGAATAGTTGGTTGTTAGATGACCGGTCAACTTCGTCAATGATCAACACAATCTTTTTATTGGCTTTTTTGACCAATTCCCCGATAAATGTTGATAGAGCATAAAAGCTGTCAATCTTCTTTATATTTTCAGATAGTATTTTTGTGAGATCATCATGAGCAGAATCACCAAAGCCTTCAATAAGCATATTAAAAAATGTATGGATGAATCTTTCTTTGGATTGGTATATCTCATAATCTATGGCTTCAAAACTCATGAGCAGGGCTAGACTGTCCGGACTTGCATTAACCCTTTTTGCCAAAATAGACTGAATGGTGGTTTTGCCATACTGATGGGGACGGTTTATGGTAAAGTATTTCCCTTTTTTGACCAATTGATAAATTTCATCTACTTTTGAGGTTATATCCGCCATATAATGTATTTGGGGATTGCAGGAACCAGTGATGTTGAACTCTCTTTCCATGGTCGTCTGTTTTGTACAAAAAATCAAGTACAAATTTGCAATAATATAATGACAATTGGATGTTAAAATGCAATAACTTATCATAAAGGAGTTATATTATCATTCCGGTTTTTTTTGGTCAAAGCTTTTGAAGCTTTTGTTTTTAAAAAAATAGTTTTTATCTTTGTTCGGTATTTAACGAACAGATAAATGAATAAGGAAGTTTTAACCGAAAGACAAAAGAAAATTGCCCGGTATGCAAAAGCAATGGGACATCCCATACGCATGTATGTTTTGGAACTGCTCTCAAAGCAAAACTGCTGTTACAGCGGTGATTTGACAGAAGAACTTCCGATTGTAAAGTCTACACTTTCAGGACATTTAAAAGAGTTAAAAGATGCAGGACTCATTCAGGGTGAAATTGAAGCGCCTAAAATTAAGTATTGTATTAACAGGGAAAACTGGAAAGAAGCTCAAAATCTGTTCAAAGCGTTTTTACAAATATAAAAAATTTTATCATGATGGTTCGTTATTTTGCGAACACCGAACAATTGAAGTGTGATTAATAACAAAAAAATCAGCAGATATGGACATTAAAATTTTAGGTACAGGATGCGCTAAATGCAAGTCTTTAGTAAAGTTTACCAAACAGGCCGTTGAAGACCTTACCCTAAAGGCATCAATTGAAAAAATTGAAGATATTCAAAAAATAATGGCGTATGGAATCATGAAAACACCAGGTTTAGTGATTAATGGAAAGGTTGTTTTATCGGGCAGACTTCCCAAAAACGAAGAATTAAAAAAAATACTCACTCAAAATCAATAACAGATATGAAAAGCATAAAATTAATATTATTGGTCGTTGCAGCTATTGTAATAAATATTTCATGTTCATCCCAAACCAGCCGTGATGACAAAGCAATCAGTATATCAAAAGCAGACAAAATTGACGTGTATTACTTCCATTATACACGTCGGTGTGCCACCTGTAATGCAGTTGAAAGTGTTTCGAAACAAGCTGTGTCAGAACTGTATGGCGATAAAGTAACATTTGCAGATTATAATCTTGATGAAGAAGCCGGAGAAATCAAAGGGAAAGAACTTGAAGTATCCGGACAAACATTATTAATTGTGGCGGATGATACAAAAATCAACATTACCAATGAAGGATTTATGCATGCACGCAGTAATCCTGATAAATTAAAAGCCATAATCAAAGAAAAAATTGACCCGCTTTTGTAATGGAGGAGTTTCTTCATAATTTATATTCCATTAGTACAATTCCTGTCTGGTCTGCCCTGATACTCGGGCTCATGACGGCTGTCAGTCCTTGTCCGCTTGCTTCGAACATTACAGCAATGGGCTTCATAAGCAAAGACCTTAAAAACCGAAACAAGGTTTTTTATAATGGCATTATCTATACCATTGAGCGGGCAGTATCTTACACCTTGTTGGCTTTTATATTGTATACGGGAGCCGACCAATTCAAAATTTCATCGGTTTTTCAGCAATATGGGGAGAAATTTCTTGGTCCGCTTTTAATTGTAATCGGGTTATTTATGCTTGGGATTATCAATCTTCATTTTTTGGGGCTTGATAAGTTGACCAATCGGTTTCATAATAAAGAAAAACATAATTATTGGGATGTCTTTCTCATCGGATTTCTTTTTGCTTTGGCATTTTGTACCTATAGCGGGGTGCTGTATTTTGGTATGCTGATACCTTTGACAATACAGAGCTCATCGGGCTTGTTCCTGCCGGTCGTTTTTGCCGTAGCAACAGGAATCCCCGTCATCATATTTGCATGGTTATTGGCATATACCATTTCAGGTGTCGGGAAATTATATAACCGAATCAAAACATTTGAGTTATGGTTTCGTCGAATGGTTGCAATACTCTTTTTGGTTGTAGGTATTTATTATACTGTTGTTGTCTGGATTTAAAAACAGAATGATGAACATTAAAAGAATCATATCGCTCTTATTTATTATTGGAGGGTGGGCGCTGTTATATTTAAACCTGCAAACAATTTCTGACTTTATAGTCAATGAATTATTTGGACTGGAAAAAGGCAGGCACCTGACCGAATCAATACGTTTTTTTATTTATGAAGTGCCAAAAGTAATGCTTTTACTTCTACTCATTATTTTTCTGGTCGGGATTGTTCGTTCATATTTTTCAGCAGAAAAAACCCGTAAAGCACTTGAGGGCAAACCATTGTTTGCAGGTAATGTTATGGCTTCTGTATTAGGCATTGTAACTCCTTTTTGTTCATGCTCTGCCATACCTTTGTTTCTGGGATTTGTCGAGGCAGGGATTCCGATTGGGGTTACTTTTTCGTTCCTGATTACCGCCCCGATGATTAATGAAGTCGCTTTGGTCTTACTTGTTGGGTTGTTTGGCTGGAAAGTTGCCCTGATTTATATTTTCACAGGATTGTCGGTAGCTATTATTTCCGGTTTTGTGCTGGAAAAATTACAACTTCAAAAATATGTTGCCGACTGGGTATTTCAGGTCAAATCAAATCAACAGGAAATAGTTGAGGAAAAATTAAAATTTAGTCAGCGGATAGATGCAGGACTGGAATCAGTAAAAGAAATAATTGGCAAAATATGGGTTTACATACTGGCAGGTATTGCTATTGGAGCAGGAGCAAACGGCTTTGTGCCTGATGATTTTCTTGCAAAATCTCTCGGAGCACAAAACTGGTATTCTGTTCCGCTTGCCATAGTTGTTGGTGTTCCGCTCTATTCAAATGCAGCCGGAATTATACCTATTGTAAGTGTTCTCATCGAAAAAGGGGTTTCTCCCGGTACTGCACTGGCTTTTATGATGTCTGTAATTGGCCTTTCGTTACCTGAAATTATCATACTGAAAAAAGTCCTGAAATGGCAGCTAATTGCCGTATTTGTTGGTGTGGTTGCTGTTGGGATTGTGGTTGTGGGGTTCATCTTTAATTATTTAGTATTCATTTAAATTTAATCATCATGAAAACAAAATCATTAAGCTTTATCGGAGGAGGCAGGATTACGAAAATTTTCCTTCAGGGATTTAAAAACAAGGGAATTGAATTCCCCTCAATTTATGTTTTTGATAGTAACCAGGATGTATTATCAGCGTTGAAACAACAATTCCCGAAAATTGAAACATCAATTTCAATAAATGATTTGCCAAAACAGGAAATTGTTTTCATTGCTCTCCATCCGCCTGTGATTGCTGAGATTGCAGGACAGTTAAAAGGTGCTTTTGGCGAAGATAGCCTGATTATCTCTCTTGCACCTAAATTCAGCATCGAAAAATTATCTGTGTTAACAGGTATTAATCGAATTATACGGATGATACCAAATGCATCATCATTTATCAACCAGGGGTACAATCCGGTTTGCTTTTCAGATATTATTGCAGTTTCTGAGAAACAAACAATTCTTAAAGTTTTAAATGTATTAGGGCACACCTTTGAAACAGAGGAAAGCAAACTTGAGGCTTATGCTGTTGTTTCGGCAATGCTTCCAACCTATTTTTGGTTTCAGTGGAATGAAATGGAACGTATATCAATGGAAATGGGCTTAACCCCAAGTGAAAGCCATGAAACTATTTATGAAACTTTAAAAGCAGCTTTGGAAATAATGTATAATTCAAATTTAAGTTATGAAAAAGTTATTGATCTGATACCTGTAAAACCTATTGGTGATAGAGAAGCCGATATAAAAGAAATACTAAGTACGAAATTGAAGGGACTTTTTAATAAAATAAAGCCATAGAACAAATGAAAAGACGGAATGCAATAAAAATTGGCATTGGAGCCATGACAGGAACCGGCATTGGTTTGTTTACACTTTCAAATGCCTTCAGGAATAAAAACATACCAATTGAAAAGCCCGGCAACCCGAAACCTGACCAGGCAGGTAAAAGCAGATATGTTCTTTTGCATCCTGAGGCAACTGCTCAACTGGCATATAATCATTATAGCAACGGAGGTTGTATGTATGCCATAGTATGTAGTATTGTGACTCAATTAGCTGAAAAAATTGGAGAGCCTTATACATCTTTGCCCCTTCAAATGTTTAAATACGGACATGGTGGTGTTGGGGGTTATGGTACATTGTGTGGAGCAATGAACGGGGTTGCAGCAATCATTGGTCTAATAATAACTGATAAAAAAGTACAAGATAGCATGATAGCTGATGTTTTTCAGTGGTACGAAAAAACGCCTTTACCTGTTTTTAAGCCTGAAAATTCAAAGTTCGATTTTAATTTACCTTCATTTGCCTCCAATTCGGTTTTGTGCCATGCGTCAAACACTAATTGGTGTAATAACTCCGGGTACAATATTAATAGCAATGAGAGAAAAGAAAGATGCCGCCGATTAACAAGTGATGTTGCATTATATGTAACCGGGGTTCTTAATGATTTTTTCTCAAACAAATACATAACCAATGTTCACAGTAATGAAACAGTTAACTCATGTGTTTCCTGTCACGGGAAGTCAGGAAAAATTAAAGATGTTTCCGGCAAAATGAATTGTAATTCATGTCATTCCGAAACAGCAGGACATCGGATTTTTTCGGATATACACTATAAATTGATGAAAGAATAAAAGCAATCCAAACATTATTTCATTTGTATGTGCCTTAGGA
>CAZVTW010000063.1:0-17910 GCA_964629805.1 uncultured Bacteroidales bacterium
CAACTGCCGGAAATTAAAAAAGAATTTGGCATCCCTGTGGATTCTTTTGAGATACAACCGGGAAAAATTAAAAGAAATCAGTTTATTTCTTCCTTATTGTCATCTCACGGAGTATCATATCAGAAAATTGATGAAATAGTTAAAAAATCAAAAGGAATTGTTGACCTGACAAAGATAAAATATGGCAATCCTTATAAATTTTTCTTCAGGAAAGACAGTCTGAAAACCCCGGCATATTTTATTTACCAGCATACACCTGTTCATTACACTATTTTTGAACTTGGAGATAGCATCCATGTTCATCCCTTTAAGAAAAAGATAACCCGAAAATTAAAACATGTTTCCGGTGTCATAGAATCTTCACTATGGAACACCATTCGCGATAACGATTTGAATATATTCCTTGTTAATGAGTTATCAGATATTTTTGCCTGGACCGTAGACTTTTTTGGTCTGCAAAAAGGAGATTATTTCAAGGTGGTCTATACCGAACAATATGTAGATAGTATAAGTATTGGCATTGATACTGTCCATGCTGCTCTTTTTTCACAGGAAGGGAATGAATTTTACGCTTTTGGATTCACCCAGGATAGTATTTATGATTTTTTTGATGAAGAAGGAAATAGCCTGAGAAGAGCTTTTTTGAAAGCGCCACTTAAATTTTCAAGGATAAGTTCAGGATTTTCCTACAGCCGGCTTCATCCAATCCTTAAAATCCGGCGCCCGCACCTCGGGGTTGACTATGCTGCACCGCGTGGAACACCAGTTGTAGCCTTAGGTGATGGCAAAATCATAAAAGCAGCATGGAGCGGAGGTGCGGGCCGCATGATCAAAATTAAACATAACAGTGTCTATACTACAGCATATCTTCACTTGTCCGGCTTTGCCAAAGGAATTACCCCCGGCGCTTTTGTCAAACAGGGACAGGTTATTGGATATGTTGGCAGCACTGGCTTATCAACAGGCCCCCATCTTGACTTCAGGTGTTGGAAAAACGGCAGAAACATTAATCCCCTTCATATTGAATCTCCTCCTGTTGAACCTGTAAAAGAGGGTTTAAGAGAAGAATATTTCAAAGAAGTCGATATATTATTAGAAGAACTCAACTCAATTGAAATATCCTTCCGGAATGAAAGTAATAAATCAGGAGTATAAATCTGATACTATATTTTATCAACTGCTTCCCACAGTTTATCCAGGAAAACTTTTCTGTCCTGCAGGGTGCAATCATCCAGAGATTGAATATTTTTTGCAGAATAAGATACTTTCTGCATATATTCCGGAGAACGGGCTGTCCCTTCACCAATATTGAGCATAACAACATCCCCGTCCCGTATTGTCCCTTCCCGAAGCGACTGAAAAAAACCTACTACAGTAATAGCAGCTGCCGGCCCCATTCTCATGGTTGTTTTATAAGCAACCAGCCGGGTAACATCTATAGCATATTCTTCTGTTGATGAAATGATTTCCCCTTTGCTTTCCCTGACGAGTCTTGCCAGGCTTGGATAAGCGGTCGGATTTCCTGTCGACAGTGTTTGTATGGTTGTTTCAGGATTTTCGTATACAGGATAATTATTTTCCCAACCCTCAGGAAAATCATCAGCTTTGGCTTTTTCCCAGGCAGCTGCCATTGGTGAACATCTGTGGGGTTGTGGTAATATCATCCTGGGCATTCGTTCAAAACTACCTGTATCTTTCAGTTCTTCACATGCTTTGGCAACACCGATAGGCCCGGAGCCACCGCTAATGGCTTGCATAAAAACAGTCGGAAATTCAGGCAATAACCGCATCCATTCATACACCATTGTCTTTTTTGCCTCTATCCTCATCGGATCAAAATTACCTCCTGTCAGGACAAAGTCATTTTTATGAGCAAACTCTTTAGCCATTTTTTTAGCCCCGGCATAATCCCCTTCAACACGCATAACATTTTGTCCAAAAGAACTAATTGCACTTTCCTGGGATGGTATTGATATTTTCGGGATAAATAAATAGAGGTTTATATCTGCTGCTGCCAGGTAACATGAATAAGCTACACCAATGTTTCCGGTACTCGCGCCAACAAAATTCTCTACCCCGTTTTCTTTTAAAACGCTTGAAACTACAGTGCCTGCCAAATCTTTAAATGTGCCGGTAGCGTGATTTCTATCATGGCGATGGGCATATACCTTAATATGTATGTTATACTTCTCTTTTGCGAACTCTTCAAGAAAATCCCAGCGGTCTATTGGCACAACACCTTCACCACCAAGTGAATTAATATTATCAGGTTGTAACATTGGCAGGAAATCAAAATACCCCCATAAGCTGTCAGGTGTAAAAGCAGGTTTTCTGATAAGGTCTACAAGTTCTTTGATGTCCCTGTAATACCAAACAAGAGCCTCAGGGCTTCCACATTCAGGGCATTTTTGTTTATATGAAAACCATTCTGAGAAATCTTTGATTTTAAAACCACAATATTTGCATTGTAAATAAAACTTTTTGTTTTGTTCCATAATAGATTATTTTATGATAAATGATTAATGACTTTTTTAATGACAACAGGATAATATTTATATTCCAGTGCATGGACTTTTTCTGCCAGGGTTTCCGGTGTATCATGGGGATCAACTTTACACTTTGCCTGGAAGATGATTGTTCCCTCATCATATTTTTCATTCACATAATGAATGGTTATCCCGCTTTCAGAATCCCTATTCTTAATAACTGCCTCATGAACTTTGTTGCCGTACATACCTTTACCCCCATAGCATGGCAAAAGAGCAGGATGAATATTGATAATTCTGTTTCTGAATTGCTTTATCAGCGATTCAGGAACCAGCCATAAAAATCCTGCCAGTACTATTAAATCAATCTTTTTTTCTTTCAGTGTATCTATAATTATATTTGTTCGATAAAATTCATGCCTGGAAAAAATGACGCAGTGAAGTCCCATCTTCTGACATCTCTTAATAACAAATGCATCTTTATTATTTGTAAATACAATTTTTATTGTAATTTTAGCATCATTTTTAAAATACTTTGCTATGTTTTCAGCATTTGTACCAGACCCGGATGCAAATATCGCAATGTTTTTCATTTTTCAAATAAATTGATTTATATTGCAATTGGATTCCCAATAATTATTTAAAATGCAAATATGGTTTAAATTTAGAAAAACAGATAAATTAAATAAGATAATAAAACGAAGTATTTTTTTGTTTTTTTTTGGTAAATAATTTTCTTTGCAAAGTCTTTTTAAAAATTAACAATTCTTTTTATTTATTAATTAAATCTTAAGGCTATGTCAGATATCGAATCTAGAGTAAAGGCAATTATTGTTGATAAACTTGGAGTAGAAGAAAGTGAAGTGACTGCAGAAGCAAGTTTTACAAATGACCTGGGAGCAGATTCCCTTGATACAGTTGAACTCATCATGGAATTTGAAAAGGAATTTAACCTGGCTATTCCTGATGACCAGGCTGAAAAGATTGCCACTGTTGGCGAAGCGATTAAATATATTGAGGACAACGTAAAGTAGTTAATTGTTTTTTTAGGGGTGGGGTAGCAAAAAACAAATTCTATCCTACATAAGTATATATTTAATCGCTGATATTTGCTTTTACTATTACATCCCCCCCCTTATTTTTAAATTGACTTATATGAAATACAAACGAGTTGTTGTTACAGGATTAGGCGCTTTAACTCCTATCGGGAACAATGTTCAGGAATATTGGAATGGATTAATCAATGGCGTTAGTGGTGCTGCAAATATAACCAATTTTGACGCAAGCAATTTTAAATCGAAGTTTGCATGTGAGGTTAAAAATTTTAATCCCACTGATTATATTGACAGAAAAGAAGTACGAAGACTTGATCCGTATGCGATATTCGCTATGGTTCCTGCTGATGAAGCCATAAAAGACTCTCAGCTGGATCTGGAAAAAATTGACAAAGTTAATTCCGGTGTTATTTGGGGATCCGGTATAGGCGGAATTACAACCTTTGCCGAGGAAGTAATGAAATATAAAGGGCCAGGAGAACAACCACGGTTTAGTCCGTTTTTTATAACCAAAATGATTAGCAATATCGTACCCGGCCACTTATCAATCAGATATGGATTTATGGGTCCGAATTATACCACTGTATCTGCCTGTGCCTCTGCTTTGCATGCTATTATTGATGCCTTCAACTACATCAGGAATGGGAGTGCAGAAATTATTTTAACAGGCGGTTCCGAAGCTTCTATTAATGAGCCCGGTGTTGCCGGTTTCAATGCCATGCATGCTATTTCAACCCGTAATGATGATCCGAAAACAGCTTCTCGTCCATTTGATGTTGACAGGGATGGATTTGTTATTGGTGAAGGTGGAGCTGCTCTTCTGCTTGAAGAATATGAGCATGCGAAAAACAGAGGCGCTAAAATCTACGCTGAACTTATCGGTGGCGGCATTTCCGCAGATGCTCATCATATCACTGCTCCTCATCCGGAAGGGGAAGGAGCTGCCCTGGTCATTCAAAAAGCTCTAAAGGATGCCGGTATTGAACCAACTGCTGTTGATTATATTAATCTTCATGGTACATCAACAGGACTAGGCGATTTGGCAGAACCAAAAGCTGTGAAAAAAGTATTTGATGACCACGCTTATAAGCTTTCAATGAGCGCCACAAAATCAATGACTGGTCATTTATTGGGCGCTGCCGGAGCTATTGAATCAGTCGCATCCATTCTGGCTCTTATTAATGGTGTCATTCCTCCGACAATTAACCAATTTAATCTTGATCCGGAAATAGACCCAAATTTAGATTTCACGTTTAATAAAGCTAAGAAAAGGGATATTTCAATAGCGCTTAATAATAGTTTTGGTTTTGGTGGACAAAATGCAACAATTTTATTAAAAAAAATAGACTGATAATAGTGTTTAACTCTATTATTAAATCCCTACAAATCATTTTTTCTGAGAAAAAAGAATTCTATAGGTCTCTAATCGAAATTTTAGGTTTTTATCCCGGAAAATTTGAATATTATGAGCTTGCTCTCATTCATAAATCAGCATCTCACATAGAGCCTGATGGCACAAATGTAAACAACGAACGTCTGGAGTACCTCGGAGATGCTATCCTTGATGCGATAGTCGGTGATTTTCTTTATCATAAGTTTCCAAAAGAAAATGAAGGTTTTCTTACCCAAATGAGGGCAAAAATTGTCAATGGGGAGAACCTGTGCGATCTCGCCCAAAAAATTGGTATTAATAAGTTTATTGTTTCACAGATAAATAATTCCAAAGGTCTTTGCAAAATATACGAAGATGCTTTTGAAGCATTTATTGGTGCCATCTATCTTGATAAAGGCTATAAAACTACGAAATCATTTATCCTGGACAGAATATTTAAGAATTTTGTCGATATAAAAGAATTAAAAGATATTGATACCAATTTCAAAAGTCAACTTATTGAATGGTCCCAGAAATACAAAAAAGAAGTTGTTTTTTACACAGACTTAGATGAAAGCAATTCTAAATATTTTTCTTCATATATTTGTATTAATAATGAAAAATACGGGACAGGACACGGAAGCTCAAAGAAAAGCGCTGAACAAAAAGCAGCTAAAGAAACACTTGAAATGGTAAGTAATGAAGAACAACCAGATGAAAAATTTGATTTGAATTGATTGGATGTGTTGTTAATTATTTATGAGTCAAATCCTAAAGCCTCCTTATCGCCAAACTCTTTGTTATTTGTATCGGCTCAGTCGAGACAAAATGGTACTTTTGAATTTGACTCATCTATAACAATTTTTTTATCTATACTTTATCTTAATCATTGAATTCATTTAAATCTTGAATAGAAAGACACATAAGCTAAAAAAGAATAATTCAAAAAAGTGTTGGCTAATTGGACTCTCTTCACATCAAAATGACTACAGATTGTCCTGGGCCTTAAATAATGCACTGGATATAACCCTTAATATTGATTCACCACTTACAATATCTGAAAAAAGACATAACAGGAGGTTGCAATTTTCTGTTTTTAGTTTCGAAGAACCCGCGAAAGAACAAATTCTCAAATTAGTATCAAACCGGACTGAAAATGGGTTTCTGTTACCCCGTTTTTCATCAATTGATTTTTTTATTTGCTTGTCGGGAAAATTTTCAGGAAGAGAAATAAATGATATAATAGAGAATATAAAAGAAATATCTTTTGTACTTACAGCATATTTATTAGATATGAATAGGCTGACAAAAATACAAAAAGCTTATTTTGAATAATTAAGACTTATTTTTTTGTTGTAAAACATTATTAATATTTCTTGTATAGTTAAATTCTGTAATATTAGATAGCTTAGATTCAAATTATGGCAATTAAATTTTAGTAAAATGAAATTTTCAATGTTTTTATTCATATCAACTTTGGTGCTGCTTACTTTGAAATTATCGGGTCAGACAAAGCATAAAAGTGTAGCACAAAATATGTACGATACACCTAAAGATACTTCAAATATTTCGGGAAATGTGACTTTCTATGAACATAGTAATATCAGTAAATTTATTAATAAACATATAGAGATTAACCGGGAAAAAGAAATTCCCGGGTGGCGGGTTCTTATCTATCTGAATTCAGGTTATGGCGCTCAGAATGAAGCAAAAAAGCTTATAGAAACATTCAAAAAGAAATATCCGGATACCGGTGCTTATCTGAAGTTTCAATATCCACATTTTAGGGTAGTCGTAGGTGATTTCAGAAAGAATGAGAAATCGAAAGCGCTGAAATTAAAACAGGAACTTTACGGACGATTTTCAAATTCGTGTTGGATTGTTGATGATAACATTGAACTTCCTCCTTTAGACGAGAAATAAAGCTTTGAACCGGAATAAATTTTAACAGACATGAGTGAACTCTTAAAACATGAATGTGGAATCGCGCTCATCAGGCTGCTGAAGCCACTGGAGTATTTTCAGGCAAAATATGGTACCTGGTTGTATGGTTTTAATAAACTATACCTGTTGATGGAAAAACAGCACAATCGTGGTCAGGACGGAGCCGGGTTGGCCTGCCTGAAACTTAATATGGAGCCGGGTAATAAATATATCCAACGATTTCGCTCGACAAAACCCGAACCAATAAGAGATATATTCAAAGAAGCAAATAAAGAGATAAAAAAAAGAAAGAATAAACATCCCGATCGGATGAGGGACCCTTTATGGGCAAAAGAACATATTGCTGTGGCCGGTGAAATATACCTGGGACATTTGCGGTACGGAACATATGGCAAAAATAAACTGGAGAATGTTCATCCTGTTTTAAGGCAAAATAACTGGGAATCACGGAATCTGCTTCTTGCCGGTAATTTTAATCTCACTAATGTCAAAGACCAATTTAATTCGCTCATTGAACTTGGTCAGCATCCAAAAGATTTTAATGACACAGTGACAATGCTCGAGAATGTCGGACATTTCCTGGACGAAGAAAACCAGCGACAGTTTGAGAAATTTAAGGCAATGGGATATTCGAAAAAAGAAATATCTCCCCTTATAGCCAGAGACTTAGAGATTGGCAAAATACTTACTTCATCAAGTAAAAAGTGGGATGGCGGTTATGTAATCACTGGAATTATCGGACATGGCGATTGTTTTGTTTTACGTGATCCCTCGGGAATCAGACCTGCATACTATTATCATGATGATGAAATAGCTGTTGTTACATCTGAAAGGCCAGTAATTCAAACCGTGTTGAATGTCAATTACAGGGATGTTAAAGAAGTATCACCAGGGTATGCAGTCATCATTAAAAAGAATGGTGAAATATCTGAAAGAAAGATACATGAACCCCTGGAAAGAAAAGCTTGCTCTTTTGAAAGAATTTATTTTTCAAGAGGTGGGGACAGGGATATTTATAAGGAACGAAAAAAACTCGGGAAGCTGCTAGTCACGGAAATCCTCAAGTCAATTGATTATGATTTGGAGAATACGGTCTTTTCCTTTATTCCAAATACGGCAGAAGTTGCTTTCTATGGCATGGTCAAAGGGATCGAAGACTATCTGAATGACCTGAAAGTTAAAAAGATTCTTGAAATTGGCAGTAATAGTACCCCGGAAAACATAAAAAAAATTATTTCATTACGTCCGCGCGTAGAGAAAGTTGCTATCAAGGATGTTAAGTTGAGAACATTTATATCTCAGGAAGAAGGACGTACTGATCTTGTCGGACATGTGTATGATGTTTCCTATGGAGTCGTCAGGAATGATGTTGACACACTTGTCATCATCGATGACTCTATTGTCAGGGGAACAACGCTTAAAGAAAGTATCCTGAAAATTCTTGACAGGCTTAAACCAAAAAAAATTATCATTCTTTCTTCATCACCCCAGATTCGATATCCTGATTGCTATGGTATTGATATGGCCAGGCTTGAAAAACTTATTGCTTTTAAAGCTGCCATTGAACTACTCAAAGATATTAAACAGGAATCCATTATCAGCGACGTATACCGTCTTTGCAAAGCACAGGAAAATATTCCGAAAGAAAAAATCGTAAATCATGTGAAAAAAATATATGAACCGTTTACTGATGCTGATATATCAGCTAAAATTACACAGCTATTAAAACCATCCTCTGTTAAGGCTGAGATAGAAATTGTTTATCAGTCAATTGAAAATCTCCATTTAGCTTGTCCTGACAATTTGGGAGACTGGTACTTTACAGGAGATTATCCTACTCCAGGCGGTAATAAGGTTGTTAATAAATCATTTATTAATTATATTGAAAAACGTCATGAAAGGGCTTATTGACTTGATAATCAGTATAGTAATTTGTGGTTTTTAGCCTAAAGGTCTATTCCAAAATAATTATTGGGAATTTCAAACATGGAAGAATCTAAAAGTTTTTTTTCGATATCAGTGACTTTTAAACTGACACGTTCTATTCTTAATAAAGACCTTTCGACGGTTAGAATAGGAAAAAAGCCATCCTTTTCGGGTATCTGCAGGTAAAAATAGGTATGCTTATCCGCCCTGTTGAGTATTTTGAGTACCTCATCAAAAAAACGAAAATCTTCGTTTGCAACCCAGTAGGCAACTTCAGTATTTTGAACTGTATTTCGTACACGCCACTGGTAGCATTTGTAACCATTTATTGTTTTACTGTTTTTTGATTTTATTATTTGGAAGGTATCATCACTTGGCTCAATATAGTCACGAACCGGCAAAGAGCGATACATCTTCTTTTCCGGATGAATCACTTTGACTGATTCGCTGGTAAGATCGACAAGATAATATTTTAAGAGATTTTTACTGTTATCATATTCATCAATCCTAACGATGTGATTTTTTACATGATAGCCATAATAGACTGTATCAGCTTCAGATTCCTTTTGAAATGTGATTGTCCCCTCAAATTGTTGAGGAGAAATTGGTGATTGAAAGGACAGACAGAATACAAACAACAACAAATAATATATTTTGTGATGCGTAAAAGTTTTCATCTTCCTTCTTTTCAAAAAACTTAATGTCTTATATTTGATACGAAAAACATACCAAAAAGTTCGAAAAAAATATTTTTTCATGTCACATCAAAAAGAATTTGGTGATTACGGGGAACAAATAGCTATGGAATACCTCATATCAAAAGGTTTCAGCATCATAGAAAAGAACTGGCATTTTAAAAAGAAAGAAATAGACATTATAGCTACAATCGACAATTATCTTGTTATTGTTGAAGTAAAAACCAGGATGAATGATTACCTTGATTCGCCACATGAGGTTGTAACAAAAAAAAAGCAACGTTTCCTGGTTGAAGCTGCAAATGCCTATATCGAAGCAAACGAAATTGATTTGGAGACCCGGTTTGATGTAATATCAGTTTTAATATGGGAAAAAAAGCCTCTGATTGATCACATTGAAGATGCGTTTTATCCTTTGATTAAATAATAACTGAATTTAAAAATAATAAAATTGTGAAACCGAATCCGATTC
Organism: uncultured Bacteroidales bacterium; assembly: GCA_964629805.1. Classification (GTDB taxonomy): domain Bacteria; phylum Bacteroidota; class Bacteroidia; order Bacteroidales; family CAZVTW01; genus CAZVTW01. Next base: position 9,951 of record CAZVTW010000063.1, read on the forward strand.
TAAACAGTAAATCATATAGAAATGAATATTGAGGCACATGCTCCTGATTAGTCCCATTTAAAGAGAGATGATGTACTTTTCATTTTCCGGCCAAAAGAAAGAGAGCCTACATTGAGGCTCTCTTTTTTTATATTTGTAAAGATTATGAATGAGTCTACTCCGAAATGTCCTTTTATCGCCAAACTCTGCGTTGCTGAATCTTGACCGGGGTGAGATATGTCTCGACCCAGTTAAGACGAAAATCTTACTGCCAATGAAAGAAAAAGCTTTCTGTTTCGAAAGTTTGTTAAAATAACCTCCGAAGGAGTTATAACGTTTATTAGAAGTGAACTCATGGATGTTCATTGAAATTCTGAAATCAGTCAATATTAAAAACTCTTTTTTATGAGAATTGATTTTCAGGTGCTTCCATCTCCAGTTTTTCAAGTTCCGTGGCCAGGATGAAAATTGGATACGTGCTATTAACATCCTTTATTTCAATAAAGTTACCACGCACATTACAAATATAATAAGTTCCGGGATTCAGAATTTGTAATCCGTTACATCCCGAAACAACCACTTGATAAGGAACAAAAATTTTTGTCCCAATATCAAAAGTAAAGACTTGTTCAAACATTTTATATATGAATAAGGGTTAATTATTCTATTTTGAGCATTTTTCATTAAGCAGCAAACAATTATTATCAGTGTTGGCCGGTAAAATGGATTTAACAGAGTAATTTAAATAAGATTTCACCCTCGAGTTACTCGGGGGTGAAATCTCAAAATTTTTACCGGATACAAATAATTTAAAAACTAAAATTTTGATTTAACATAAATCAGAAAATAAGATTTGTAAAATTGTTAACTGCTTTTTTTATTTTTTGAAAAATGCTCCATTTCGATGTTGTTTTCTATCCACATTTAGAATTGCCACAATCTTTACATATCAGGCATCCTTCCTGGTAAACAAGATTTTCCGAACCACATGAATGGCATTTTTGTCCGCTTTTTGGTTTTGTCCCATCCGGTATATATCTCTTCAGTGCTCTTTCTACCCCATTTTTCCAGGTATTAATTGTTTCGGAGTCAAGATGAAGGCTGGAGATCAGCGCCACAACATTGACAATGGGCATCCCCTGGCGGAGAACACCGGAGATTAATTTTGCGTAATTCCAAAATTCCGGATCAAATTTATAAGAAAGCCCTTCAATGGTTACATGATAACCAATTCTGTTGACATATTGAAAATCATAGCGTTTGTATCCATGTTCATCTTTATGTTTGATGATTTTTCCTTTTGTCACCGAATCAGGAATAGGTAAGACTTCATTGTCTGCGAGCCCTGTAAATATTTCATATGGTTTATCATCTTTCAGGCCAATAAAGGCTATCCATTTTTCTTTGTTATTATTAAACCGGACAACGTCAGCTTTGAGCGCCTTTGGACGCTTTTTAGCAGTTTCTTTCTTATTGGATATCAAAACACCAGAGCGCGAACCGTCGCGATAAACTGTAACACCTTTACATCCGCTTTTCCAGGCAGTCACATATAAATCCCACACCAACTCTTCAGATACGTCAGAAGGAAGATTAATTGTCACGCTGATAGAATGATCGACCCATTCCTGAATTCTGCCTTGCATTTTTACCTTACTTACCCAGTCAACATCATTTGATGTAGCTTTATAGTAAGGAGATTTTTTGATGATTTTTTGAATATTTTCATCATCCATGTTTTTTACTTCATCAACATCATAATCATTCGCTTTCAACCAGGTGACAAAATGATGATGAAAAACATTATATTCTTCCCAGGAATCACCAATCTCGTCAATGAATGTAATATTAACATCCGGATCATTTGGATTAACTTTTCTTCGCCTTTTATACACAGGCATAAAAACCGGTTCAATACCTGATGTTGTCTGGCTCATGAGACTTGTCGTTCCGGTAGGAGCAATGGTCAGAAGCGCTATATTTCGACGTCCATGCTCTGTCATTTCATCATAAAGTTTCGGATCAGCCTTTGCCAAACGTTTGACAAACGGATTATTTTCTTCTCTTTTAGCGTCATAAACCGGAAACGCTCCTCGTTCTTTTGCCAAATGGACAGAAGACCTGTAAGCTTCAATTGCCAGTGTTTTGTGTACCTCCACAGAAAAATCAGTAGCATTCGCAGAGCCATAGCGCAATCCAAGCGCTGCAAGCATATCCCCCTCTGCAGTGATTCCGATGCCTGTACGTCTTCCTTTAATGGCCTTGTCTCGTATTTTTAACCATAAATTTCTTTCGATCTGTTTTATTTCTTCATCTTCTGGATCAGATTCAATCTTTTTAAGTATTCCGTCTATTTTTTCAAGTTCAAGATCAATCACATCATCCATAATCCGCTGAGCATAAGAAACATGTTTTCTAAATTTTTCAAAGTCAAATTTTGCTTCCGGAGTAAAAGGATTGTCAACATAACTGTATAGATTAATGGCCAGTAATCTGCAACTATCATAAGGACATAACGGGATTTCCCCGCAGGGATTTGTTGAAACAGTTTTAAACCCAATGTCAGCGTAACTGTCAGCAACCGATTCTCTTGAAACAGTATCCCAGAACAAAACACCCGGCTCAGCTGAAGTCCAGGCATTGTGAACGATTTTTTTCCACAAATCCCTGGCTTGTATTTCTTTTTTGTATTTAGCTTCTTTTGTATCAATAGGAAAGGTTTGCTCGTACTTTTTATTTTCTGTAACCGCCTTCATAAATTCATCATCAATCCTGACTGAGACATTTGCGCCTGTAACTTTTCCCTGTTCCATCTTGGCATCAATAAATGATTCCGAATCAGGATGCTTAATTGAAATCGAAAGCATTAATGCGCCTCTTCTGCCATCCTGTGCAACTTCGCGGGTAGAGTTTGAATACCTCTCCATGAAGGGTACAACACCGGTAGAGGTCAGAGCGCTGTTTAAAACAGGGCTTCCTTTTGGCCTGATGTGGGACAAATCATGACCAACACCCCCTCTTCTTTTCATAAGCTGTACCTGTTCCTGGTCAGTTTTTAAAATAGCGCCATATGAATCTGATTCACCGGCATGTCCAATGACAAAACAATTCGACAATGAAGAAACCTGGTAGTCATTCCCAATACCAGCCATGGGGCTGCCTTGTGGAATAATGTATTTAAAATCTTTGAATAACTCAAAGACTGTTTTGTATGCCAGCGGATTAGAATATTTTTTTTCAATTCTGACTATTTCTCTGGCCAGTCTTTTATGCATATCCTCCGGAGTCAATTCGAAGAGGTTGCCAAAAGAATCTTTGAGTGAATATTTATTCACCCATACTTTTGCAGCAAGCTCGTCGCCTTTAAAATATTCCCGGGATTTTTCAAAGGCCTCCTCAAAGGAGAATGTCCTGTCTTTTGTTTTTTGTTCCACAGCCGTTCCTTCTAAATACATGGGTTTAAATTTTTTAATGAATGATCTATTTTTTTGAAAAAGTGTATGCAATTTACAGCGAGATTTCCTGAAATACCAATCTACTTATTAACATTTATACCTAAAAAAGCAATTAAATATCAGATATTTAATCTATTAAAGCTGTTGATTTTTTATTTGCCATAAAAAATATATTTTTATTAACATTATTTTAATCTTTTGTAAAATAATTCTAATGAATTTTTTTACACCTAAAGATAAAAATACGTGAAAATGTCCTTTCCTTTGTAAAGAAATATTTACTTAAATAACGAATAATAAACAAATGGCTTATTTAATTGTGTATATCATTCATTCAGTCAAAACATAGTGAAAATGAAAAATTAACATTTAATTAACGGTCACAATGCATTTTCAACTCAACTTTTGAGGTGTCATAATAATTGATAACCAGCAAAAAATGACATTCACATCATCGTGAATATAGGTCTTTTACCTGGGTGAGACCTTTCTCTTATCATGCTTTTAAGTTAACCAGGAAAATCATTTTTCCCATTCCGAGTATGGATTGTTTACCAAATTGGCATTGTAATATTGAGGTTGTCCAGTCACCTCTTCTCCAATCCAGGAAGGTTTCTCGAATATTTGTTCTTCAGCATTCAATTCAATTTCTGCAATCTCAAGACCCTGATTTTCCCCAATGAAATCATCTACTTCCCATAAAAAGCCTTTATGTTTAATTTTATATCTGTATTTCTCAATTAATGGTCTTTCACACAACTCTTCCAGCATATGAATGGCATCATCAGCGGGGATTTCATACTCAAATTCAATCCTTGTTGCCCCCACTGTTTTCCCTTTGATTGTTAAAAAACCTTTATCATCATACAACCTGACTCTTACAACCCGATTTTTGTTTTTTGATAAAAAACCCTGCCTTATCAAAACCCCGTTAGCCAGATTTTTATATTCGTCATCGGTAACCAGGTATTTACGTTCAATTTCTTTTCCCATGTTTTTTAAGATATAATGAGGTAAATAATAATTTTGTTGTTCATTTTAAAGTATTCGTTTTCTGTTAAACGTGAATAACAAAAATGAAATTCTATTTGATATCCATTTTTATTTTATATTTGACAGGTAGAGTAATTTAAAATATTTAAAAATAATGAGAATTTCAAAGAAATTATGATAAACAGTTGAATCTTCCATTGAGATTATTCAGAATTAATTTTTCATGAGTATACTTAGAGGCATAATCGGTATATCAGCCCTTATCTTTTTAACTTTTCTGGTAAGCCGGAACAGAAAAAATATCCAGTGGCGGACTGTTATTGTCGGATTATTCATTCAGGTAGTCCTGGCTATTGCTATTTTAAAAGTACCTTTTATTCGTGATATTTTTGACATTGTCGGAAAAATATTCATAAAAGTGCTTGATTTTACCAGGGAAGGCAGTGAATTTGTCCTGGGTGATTTGATGGATGTGAATACCTATGGTTTCATCTTCCTTTTCCAGGTTTTGCCAACAATTATTTTTTTTTCAGCACTCACCAGCGTGCTTTTTTATCTTGGCGTAATTCAGCTTTTTGTAAAAGGTCAGGCCTGGTTATTCGTTAAGGCTTTCAAAATATCGGGCGCTGAAGCTCTGTCCGTTTCCGGTAACATTTTTTTGGGACAGACAGAATCGCCATTGATGATAAAAAAATATATTCCAAAAATGACGGATTCCGAAATCCTTCTTGTGATGATTGGCGGGATGGCTACTATTGCCGGCGGTGTGATGGCTGCTTACATCAGTTTCCTGGGCGGTGAGGACCCGCAACAACGATTGTTCTTTGCAAAACACCTACTCACTGCCTCTGTTATGGCTGCCCCGGGAGCCATTGTTGTTTCGAAAATTCTATTACCGCAAACAATTGAAATAAATACTGCAACAAAAATTTCACAGGAAAAATCCGATAACAATATTCTTGAAGCTTTGACAAGCGGGACGAGTGAAGGAATTAAAATGGCAGTGAATGTAGGAGGTATGTTGCTGGTTTTTGTGGCTTTTATAGCCATGATAAACTATATTTTCCTGAAAATAGGAGAGATATCTACACTTAATAGTCCTCATGAATTTTGGCATCAAACACCGATACAGATAACAAATTGATTTTATGACTAATACAAATTTGTTATATAGTAGTTTTATCAGCGAAATAACCGGAGATCAATATAGTGCTTTATCATTACAATTTCTGCTGGGTTACCTCTTTGCCCCGCTGATGTGGATTATTGGTGTGCCTGCTGAAGATATGGCGCTGGCAGGTCAATTATTGGGAGAAAAAATTATCATAAGTGAATTTATTGCTTATATCAGCTTGTCACAAATACAGGAAGCCGGTCATTTTGCGTTTCAAAAATCAATTTTGATGTCCACATATATGTTATGCGGATTTGCGAATGTTGCTTCCATAGGCATTCAGATAGGTGGAATTGGGGCCCTGGCTCCAAACAAAAAAAGTATTCTGGCAAAATACGGATTGATGGCGCTTATTGGTGGCACACTGGCTTCTTTACTGTCTGCAACAATAATTGGTATGATATTAGTATAGTAATAAAATAGATAATAAATGAGTTGTATATTGATGATAGAAAATTACTAAAAATGTTTCCATATCAACCATTTTTTTGTATTTTAGAAGAATATTCCTTTCATATGAAATGTGATATTAAAAATTTTATCATGAATAGTTTTAAGACATATTTAATTCTTATTTTTTTCCTTAGTCTCTGCATATTTCATGTGCATGGCCAGGAGAAGCAGGATATACTCAAAAATGAAATTGATAGTCTAACAAATTTATTAGATGCTATTGAGGAAGAAGAAGAGGAAAAAGTTAAAGTACTAAACGATTTGGCATATTTATATACAAACGTTGATACAGGTTCGCAGAGCACTCTTGTATATGCCAGTGAAGCGCTTCGATTAGCCCGGGAAACGAAGATGGATAAAGAAAAAGCGAAGGCTTTACGATCACTTGCTCTTGCTTATTTTGACACCAATAAAGAAAAAAGCATAAAATATGCTGACGCATGTTTAAAATCGGCAAAAATTGAAGATTACCAAAACATTGAATCTGAGATATTAATAATACTGGCAAGTTTGTATGTTGAAACGGCTTCTTTAGATAGCGCCATCATGTTTGCAGGCCGGGGGCTTAAAATTGCAGAGATTACAGATAATCTCAGTCGCAAAATTGCCGCGTTCGATATTTTAGGAACTGCATATAAAAAAATCAGCCCGGATACAGCTTTATATTATTATCAAAAAAAACTTGAGCTTAATGATAGTCTCAATAGGGAAGATGCTGTGGCAAGAACTTTATCAGACATCGGCGTCATATATAAAAACAAGGGGGATTATCAAAAAGCCATTGAGACCTATTTAAGCGCCCTGAAAATACTTGAAGAACTCAATCAGACTTTTGATGTGGCGCGGACAAATTATAATATTGGAAATGTTTATTTCTTTTTTGGTGACAATAAAAATAAAGCGCTGGATTATTATCAAAAGTCATACGATAATTTTGAGAAGCTTGACATTAAAATAGGTATGGGATATTCTTTAAATGCAATGGGTTTGATTTATATTCAACAAAAAGATTACGAAAAGGCTTTAGCTAAATTTACACAGGCCCTTAACCTGTTTGAAGAAATCGGTAATAAAGCCATGATTGCAGATTCAGAATCAAATCTTGCTGAAATATACACCGCAACCGGAGATTTTAAAGAAGCGCTACGTTTTGGAAATGATGCCCTAGAAAAAACCAAAGAACTTGGTAACAAACAATCACTTGCTAATATTCTGAAAACGCTGGCAATTGTTTATAAAAATATGGATCGTTCGGGGAAAGCTCTAAATTATTTTCAGCAAAGCCTTAAAATAGCTGTTGAAATGGATTTGAACCAGCTTATTATTGACAATTATAAAAATATTTCAGATATTTATGCCCAGCTCGGTAATTACAAAAAAGCGCTTGATAATTTTCAGGAATATTCAGATTTAAAAGATTCTACTTTCACCGAAAAACAACAAGAAGCCATTGCTGAAATGGAAGAAAAGTATGAATCGGAGCTGAAAGAAAAAGAAATTGCGCGGTTAAACAGCGAAAATAAGCTGAAACAGGCCAGGATAGACCAGGAACAGGCAAAACGCCGAAATTCGATCATCATTGGGGCTATCATCATCTTTTTTGTTGTTGTGGTGGTTATCTTTGTGTACAGGCAATACCTCATTAAAAAGCGTGCGAATGAAGAGCTGACCCTGAAGAATGCACAAATTATGCAGCAAAAAGAGGAAATTGAAGCACAACGTGATGAAATTGAACGTCAGCGTGACATTGTGGTCAAGCAAAAGCAGGAAATTACCGACAGTATACAATACGCCAGCCGAATCCAACGCGCTCTGTTACCACCGCCTGAAACTCTTGATAAGGCTCTGCCTGACTATTTTGTCCTGAACAAACCACGTGATATTGTTTCCGGTGATTTTTACTGGA
>CAZVTW010000064.1:0-17766 GCA_964629805.1 uncultured Bacteroidales bacterium
CGCCATCCTTTGAATTGTCCATATCAAAGAACAATTCAATGTTATCAACCTTCCAGGCAGCTTCGTCAGCATAATCACCTGTTTTATAGATTGCTGCTTCGTCATCTTTTACTTCTACCAAAGCATATATGTATTCGGCATCGCGTGCGAGTTTCATGTTAACGGCAAAATCAGGAGAATCATCTCCTCCAACAGGGAAGGCTTCAATTGATGCCCAGTCTGCCTGATTGCCATCAACTGCTATTTGGGCATTCACGATGACAGGTTTACCAACAAGTTTTAAAGTAGCCCATCCACTGGGGTCTTTCCATGCAGTACCGGCAGGGTAATCAACAGACATGTGTTCGCCAACAGCATCCATATCTCTTACCTGAATGCGGAAACCAATTTCGGTTCCTGCAACAAAATCAGCAGGTTCAATAGCATCATCAGCTTTGGTCAGAAAGCTAAAAGGAATAGCTATTTCCTGGGTATAACCGGTTTCTGTTTCCTGCATTTCAACAGTTATGCCCAAACCGGCAAAACCATCCTGGTAGGTGGTTCCCCACACGTCAGAATCTGTACCCGGGGAATTGTCTAAACCAGGTATTGTACCAATCTGATTAGGCCAGCCTTCTTCACCAATAACAACAGTCATACCCCGGTGAACACGAAGCTGGAAATCATTTTTACCGTCCAAGGCATTGCTGTTATCAACACTGGCATCTTTCGAGTTGTCCATATCAAAAGACAACTCAACATTATCAACAGCCCAAGAAGCCTCGTCTGCGTAATCGCCCTCCTGATAAACGGCTGCTGTATCATCCTGAATTTCAACCATAACATAAATGTTATCGTTGTCCCAGGCTAATTTGTAGGTAGCTTCAAGGTCCGGAGCATTAGCCTCACCCACACTGTTTGCAGTGATACCGCTCCAGTCAGAAATATCTCCGTCAACAGTTATTGTTTTTTGATCAATAACTGTCCTGTTTTGGGCTAACAGACCAAATGGTGCAATTAAGCCTCCAAGAAACAAAGACAAAAATAAAAATCTCAAAAGTTTACATTTTCTCATAATAACAAAATTTTAATTAGTTGACATATAATTAGTAGCAAAATCAAGAATAAATTTTCTTTGATTCATTTTCATTTCAGATTAATCCGAGACCTTTATTGTCCCTTTCCTGATGTCAGTTTTTAATTCCTCACCCAGGTTATTCACATTAACAGACACAAAAGTATATTCATAAGTACCTTTTTTGTCATATGAATATGGAAGAATTCCAGATTCACCCAAGGCAATTCCTCTGTGGTTGATTGAGGGTTGACTGGGGTACACCTGGATAATAGTATCTCTTCTTCCGATTAGTGTATCACCCGGCCAAAAAGAATTGAATTCGGCATCGTTCTCAACAACAATTGTGAATTCTTCATTTAAGGAGACTTCATAAGGTTCTTCCAGGGTAACGGTTCCCAGTAATGAATCTGATACTTCAATCCTGAAATCAGCAGTGGGACTTTTTATTTCTTCCTCACATCCGTATATGAGGGCAAAGACAAGTAAAACCAGTGATAAAATATTTATATTTTTTTTCATGATGTTATCAATGTTTTAAAAGCCGGGTGTTATTACTACACTTTGCGTCTTTTTTACAACTAACTTAACACCCGTCATTTTTGTATTTAAATAATAAAATTTCTAATATATGTTTTTATTAATATCCTTCATTTTGGCTCAGAATGCCGTTTGTTGCCTCTATTTCAGATTTAGGAATGGGCAATAACAAATGCTTTGGCAATTCAATCAGGATTTCCTTAGGACTTCTTTTTTGTCCTGAATAATGGTGCAGTATCCCATCTTCCTGATCTTCGTAAGTGACCAGGTAATCCGGACCTACTACCTGTCCTGCTTTCTTAATAATTTCTTCTACATCATAACCATGGGTACCATGCCAGCGAATCAGATCAAAAAACCTTTCTCCCTCACAACCAAGTTCAACTCTTCTCTCATGTCTGATGATATTTCTAAGTTCAGCCTGATCGTTTGTTGTCACATCAGCAGGAATACCCTCAATTTTATCATTTTCATGATATGGGGCAGCTACGGTGTTCCGTGCTCTCTCTCTGACCATATTAAGCCAATCAAGGGCATCAGCTGTTTGTCCGATTTCATTAGCTGCTTCGGCGCCCAGTAAAAGAAGATCAGCATATCGATATAATTTTTTGCTAACGGATGCATCCATATTTGCATAAAACTCTTCAGAAGTTGTTTTCCGATAATAGTATCCAGACTGACTGTGAGCAAAACAGATTTCATGCAAAAGTCCGTCTGAGGTAAGTCCCCTGGTTGAGTCGCCAGGAAACCAAACAGTCCAATGTAATCTTGGGTCCCCTTCTTCAAATGCGTTTACAAAATCCTGGGTAGGAGTATTAAATCCCCAACCTGTATTGTTATCATTACCGTTCTTTTCACGTGTGCCGATTTTATAGTTATATCTGGGTCTTTGCCAGGTAGAATACCAATGATGTGTACCAAGATTATCTTCCGGATGTGGAAAACCGATTTCAAATATTGATTCAGAATTAAATTGCGTATTATATCCCCATAGTTGACTATAATCCTTCACCAAAGCAAATTCAGCTGAATTAATAACCTCCCTGGCATTTTCATAGGCTTTACTGAAATGGTCACTTGCTTTGTTGGGTTCGACAGCAGCCATAAACATATGCACTTTAGCCAGTATAGCTTTAGCAGCACCAATTCCCAGTCGCCCTTTATCTTCGGCTGGCATTTCATCAGCTCTTATCAGGTCACCTGAATTAATAGCAACATCGAGGTCCTTAAGCACCTGATTATACACTTCGGAAACAGTATTTCTGGGTACTACCTCAATGCTTGAACTTAAGACAAGGGGCACTCCACCAAAAGCCCTTACCAGGCAAAAATAGTCATATGCCCTGATGGTATAAGCCTGTGCTTTATAATTGTTAATTATCGCTTCGTCTCCAGGATTATTTTCTATTGCCATTGATGCATAGTCAATAACAATGTTACAATATCTGACAGATTGATACAGGTGCGTCCAATATCTTAAAATCTCACGATTATCGGATTGAATACGAAATTCGTTCAAGTCGTGATTGCGCGGACTATCTCCATAGTTTTCACCACCAGCCCAGGCGTCATCACTTGTAATACTGCCTATTGAGACGTATGATCGCAGGTGACTTGTCATAATATATTCTCCAAGAGAGTGATAAACCTGATTAAGATAATACTTTATACCATCAGTAGACTGATAATATGTAACATCAGTTTCCAGTCCAGGTGGGCTGGGTTTTTCCAGTATCTCCTCTGAACAATTTGTTAAACTCAGCAGAAAGACAATCAAAAGAAGAACACTGTATTTTTTGTTTGTATCCATAGTAATTTTTATTATCTGATTGTTTAAATTATTTTTATTATTTTATTAACTCATTGATTCTAAAAAGAAATATCTACACCAAGCATGTAAGTTCGTGGCAATGGATAAACTGCATTATCAATACCAAAAGCAAGTGGATTGGCATTAAAAGCAGATGATACGCCAATTTCAGGGTTATATCCGGAATATTTAGTAAAAGTGTGTAGATTTTGTATCGTCCCATAAATTCTGATACCTGACATAAATAGTTTTTTGGATGCAGCAGAAGGAACATTGTAAGAAAGAGTAAGTGTTTTTATCCGGAAATAAGAACCATCCTCAAGATAGTAGTTAGAAACACGTGTATTGTTGTTGTAATCTCGGCCAATTCTAGGGATATCGCTTTTAACAATTGTACCGTCCGGTAATTCGCGGCCATAATAATCTAGCAAGTCAGTGCTGACGTTCGTTGTCAAATCAAGATTATGCAGGGCTTGCCGTTTAACGTTATTTGCCACCGAATTGCCATACACACCCTGGCTAAAGACATTAAGATCAAAACTCTTATAAGATAATCCCAGGGTAACACCATAGGTAAAGTCCGGGAGTGCATAACCAATGATTGTCTGATCCTGATCAGTAATAAGTCCGTCCTGGTTGAGGTCTTTAAATTTCAGGTCCCCAACATCAGTTCCTTTTTCCTGGTATGCATGCTGTGCAATTTCTTCATCACTTTCGAAAATCCCTTCGTGGACATAACCATAGAAAGCCCCAATTGGTCTGTCTTCAATCATCCTGACCGGAAAATCTGTTTGAGATGTTAAAGGTGCACCTCCTTCAAGTTCAACAACCTTGTTAATAAATGTCGAAAAGTTCCCACTAATATCATATGTAAAACTGCCGGTCGAGCCTTTATAGGTGGTAGTAAAATCCAGTCCTTTATTATTAATTTCACCTGCATTTGTAATAAAACTGCCATATGTCACAGCAGCATAAGCAGGCACCGGTTTAGACAAGAGTAAATCTTTGGTTGTTTTGTTATAGACATCAATAGAAGCGTTTAATTTATCATTCCAAAGAGATATATCAAGTCCCAGATTTGTCGTTTCAGTTGTTTCCCATCCGATATTTTGATTGGCAACACCGATAATAAATAATGCAGGCGCCGGCCTGACAGGAGTACCGAAAAAAGCATTTGGTCCCGGTAGTCCCGCATCAGGTTTAAAGGTGGCGGTAGCAGTATAGGCATAAGGATTAATATTTTGATTACCAACTCTTCCCCATCCTGCCCTGAATTTTAAAGAAGAAATCATATCATATTTTTCCATAAATGGTTCTTCATTAATTTTCCAGGCTAAGGCAAGAGAAGGAAAATTACCCCACCTATTATTGCTTCCAAATCTTGAGGAGCCGTCTCTTCTCAGACTGGCGGTGATTAGGTATTTGTCTTTGTAGTTATAATTAATTCGACCAAGCCAGGACATAATTGCCCATTCAATTGGAGAACCACCCAGATCACTAACATCAGTTATTGAGGCTCGTGCGGAGTGGTAATACATGTCTTCGTTGTCTGTATCTAATTTTGAGCTGGCAATTTCCCTGTTCCTGATTTCTTCCTGAATGGTATACCCCGCTAAGATATTCACTGTATGATTGCCAAGAAAAGTATTATTGTATGTGATAGTATTTTCAAGCAGGTAATTATACCAATCCTCGTGTTCAGTGATTAAGGTGGTCCGGTCACTGGCATCGGTTGGGCCAACATAATATTTGGGCCAGACCTCTTTACGAAATCCCCATGAACGGTCCAGACCAGCATTGAGTTTGTACATAAAATTCTGCAGAAAAGAAATTTCAGCATATGCTGACCCCTGAATCCTGTTCATGTCATAGGTGTAATTATGTCTTTCGTTGATCCCAACAGGATTAGCCGCCTTAATGGTTCTACTGAGATAATTCCAGTGGCCGTCAGAATCATATACAGGAACTGTAGGGTCTGCCATTAATGCACCGGCAATACAACTGCCGGTGGTCCCATTAGCACCAAGTCCCTGCTCCTTTTGTCTTTCGTTTGTATAATTTGACAAAGTTAAAAATTCACCGATTCTCAGCCACTTATTGACTTTATGCTCACTGTTTAATCTAAGTGAATTACGCATAAAACTGGAATTTTTTATAATACCATCCTGATTATTATGATTGGCGCTCAGATAAAAGTTGCTTTTTTCATTACCACCTGAAACACTAACCTGTGCATTATAGGTAGGAGCAAGGGTAAATATCTCATCCTGCCAGTCTGTTGTCTGTAATAGAGGAATAGTATCTTCCTTGAAAACAACACCGTTCGCTTCATTATACAAAGTTGCAAACTGTTGGGCGTTAAGCAAATCAAGTTTCTTGGGTATCTTCTGAAGACCATAATAACCGTTAAATTTAATCCTCATATCGCCGGATTTTCCTTTTTTCGTGGTGATGATGACAACACCGTTTGCACCGCGAGTACCATAAATAGCAGTAGCAGAGGCGTCTTTCAAAACTTGTATTGATTCAATGTCCGAAGGATTAAGAAAATTAATCCCACTTGGGTTATCATTTTTACCGAATGATGCATCCTTAATTGGCATACCATCAACGATATAAAGTGGGTCAGTATTATTAGGTGTACCAACCCCCCTGATTCTAACTGATATAGGAGAACCAGGTGAACCATTACTGGTTGCAACAAATACCCCGGAAGCTTTTCCCTGTAAAACTTGCTCCGAAGTCATAATTGGTATACTCTCGATATCTTCGGATTCAACTACTTCAATAGAGCCAGTTAAATCCTTTTTCTTGACAACCCCATAACCGATAACGACAGTTTCCTCAAGTTCCTGGGCCTTTACATCAAGTTTAACATTAATTTCAGTTCGGCCCTTTACCTGGATCTCTTTATCTTCATAACCTATAAAAGAGTATACCAAGGAAGCATCAGAAGATACTGTTAATTCGTAACTACCGTCAAGATCAGTGATTGTTCCGTCAGTTGTTCCTTTTATAACGATATTAACACCCGGTAGGGGATAATTATCTTCTGAGGAAGTGACTTTCCCCTGAACATTAATTTCCTGACCAATCGAATAATTAATTGTAAGTATAAAAGCGATAAGAAGTATGAGAACATTTTTCATAGTATCTGTAATTTTTATTTTTTTGTTTTATTTGATTAAAAAAAACTGTATATGATTTTTTCTATTTTTGCATAAATTAAAGGAAACATTAGTATCAAGATACATAAGATTAGCAGGATAATATCTACTATTATGGGTATTGTTTTTGGCTTTTTTTTTTATTTTAAACATAATTGATTACATTTAGACAAATACAGGCCATCTATTGCAGATGACCTGTATACTAACTAAAACAAAAACTAACTAACTTACTAACTAACTAAAAACCATTATTGTACCTTATTAAATATTTAATAATCTTTATTTGATTTCTCAGTTTTAAGCATAACAAATATCTCATTTTCAAACAAAAGAATGTATTATTATTTGTTCAAATTATATGAGTTTTATTACATCCTTCAACTGTGGCAAATCAAAAAAACAAAAAAATGAATAGTAAACAGGAATGGAACTATAGTACTATTATTTGGGAAATAAATGACATTGTTATTGTAATTGTTTGATTTACAGGGGATATTAATGAGTCAAGCAATCTGTGTTGCAACTTTCTATATCTATCATGTTCATAATAAACATGATTAATACCATTACCGATACTATTTTTGTTATTCTTCTTAATAAAATGAATTAACACATAAAAATCCATTTATTGTCAAATTCTTTGTTATTGAGTCCCGACTCATTATGGATGGTTCATCTCGACTGAGTCGAGACATTCGCTTTGATTTTGACAAAAATCATCCTTATAGTAGTGCACTCATTATAGAATTGCTAAGGGCTTGAAACGAGATAATCTGAACCAATTCACTTTTAGAAATTTGAATAATCTTTGGCATAACTTCGTTTATTTGGTACAGGTTATTTCACATCAAACCTTAACCTTATACAACTGAAATGCTTTTTATACGAAAAGAAACTAATTATGTTTAGAATCTGATTCATCATATAACCATTAAATCATAGTTTACTGTGTTTTGATAAATGCTATTGTATTATATTAATATTATAAGCGAGTCCATCTCTAAAAATCCATTTGTCGCAAATTATACATCATTTGTCCCGATTTAGTCAAGACAAAAATAGTACTATCAGGAAAAACAAATTATATATGTATATAATCTCTTTTGATTTCCCATATTCTCATACTATTCTTCGTATTTACCGAATATTTAACATATATTTGTATTGTTTGCTGAAATTTACTTTAAAATTATTCACTTACATTAAAGATTATTAATAATGATAAATTATATTTATATGTTCATCTATATGAGTCTACTCCAAAAAGCCTGTTTGTTACCAAACTTTTCGTTGTTTGTCTTGACTACATCGAAACAAAAATAGTACTTTTTGGAGCGGAATCATATATTGTATGTATTTTCAGTGACCTGCCAAAATTAATCCTATTTAAAATATGTTTTTCGAAATTTAAAACGTTTAGTAATAATTAAGGTGCTATAAGGTTCTGGATATGTGTTTACACAAACATATTAAACCACATAAAAACAAAGCCGGAAAAAACTGTTGAATGAGATTCAGACCATTTAAAAGTATATTTATAATAATATGATTTATAGGATTTTATTGTTTACATATTTTCTCATCCTTTATTTTGTTGAAATAGGTTTATGTGCAAAGGAGTATAACTTCCAGGAAGTAGAAATGCCTTCAGAGAGTATAAATGTTATTTATAAAGACAGCGAAGGATATATCTGGTTTGGAAGCTCAGAGGGTCTGATAAAATATCTTGGAAACTCACATAAGATCTATACACATGTACCAGGCGATAAAAATACGATTAGCAATAATATTATTACTTCGATAGCAGAAGATAGTCACAATAATTTATGGATTGGAACTGAGAATGGATTGAACCTATTTAACCGCAAAAGTGGTAAATTTAAATCATTTTTCCTTGACACCACTGCTTATAGCATAACTGATAACACCATAAAAGAACTCTTTTGCGATCAAGGTGGAGATTTCTGGGTTGGTACAAGTAATGGTTTAAATAAGCTTGAAACTGATAATAAGGGAAATATAAGCTTCACTGCATATTTTCCGGATATTAGTTATTATAAAAAAAAGAAAAGTTTTTCCATAGAATCGCTTTTTGAAACAAAGCAAGGAGAAATATATATAGGTACATGGTGGCATGGATTATGCCTATTCAACAAAAAAAAGGGCACATTCGAATCCTTCAGGTATACTTCTCCTGCCCCTGATGCAAATGATAACGTAATAACCTCTATTGAGGAATTTGAACCGGGACTGCTCATAATGTCGAACTATAATGGGCAGTTTTTGCTATTTGACACCAATAAAAAAAAATTTATTCAAAAGCCAAAATTCGCTCAGTTTATTCATGATAAAAAAATTGATAATACTCTTAAATATTCTATCATGAAGGACCGTTTCAATAATTTGTGGCTATGTTCGGCTGGGGGGCTTTATATCATTGATCCTGGCAATCTCAAACTTCTTTATTCAACAGACATATATCGACATGGAAACTCATATACGGAAATCTATAAGGATCAGGCCTATACTTCACTTGAAGATAACCAGGGAATTATCTGGGTTTCTTTTCACGATAAAGGGATAGAAAAATATGATCCGAACATTAATAAATTTGATGCCTTTCATGTACCTCTGAAAAGTAAACTTCCGACGAGGGATTATATCACCAGGATGATTGAAGGTAATCAAACACTATGGATAACCACCTGGGGTGACGGTCTGATAAAATCAGACAGAAATGGTCATATTTTAAGACGTGTCATATTTTCAGAATTTACCGGTTCAGACAGGCATGATATTATTACAAATATTTGTAAGGATATTTTGGGCCATTTTTGGCTTGGTACAGATGATGGGTTAATACATTATGATCCGGAGAATAATTCTGTTATGAACGTCTATACTGATGATACAACGAGTGGTCTTGTACTTTCGCACCGTGCTATATTTAAAATGTATAATAATGAGGATGGAACAATTTGGATAATAACTCAGGAGGGAACACACAAGTTGGACCCTCTACAGAAAGAGTTTATTAATAATAAATTGGTTAAACTGGCTAATAGCAGAAAACTATTCGGACTTTATACTGATTTGGATGATAACTATTGGTTTGCATTTGATGAGGGATTGATGTTTTATGATATCCATGAGGATACTTCTGCAATTTATCACTCAAACCCCAATAATCCTAATAGTTTAATAGGCAACACAGTACAATGTATCTATCAGGACATTAAAAAAAACTATTGGATAGGAACAAATTCAGGATTGAGTGTATATGACAAAGATTCACATAAGTTTAAAAATTTTTATCAGAGTGAAGGTCTGGCCTCTAATATGGTTCATGAAATCATAGAAGATGACAATTATAATATCTGGATAGTTGTAAACAATGGACTATCAAAATACAATCCTGAATATCAGTCTTTTACAAGATACGATAGGGAAGATGGCTTATCTGATAAGTCTGACCATATTTTTTTTGGCACCGGCGGTTATTTTTACCTGTCAGGAGAAGGGAGTTTTTATTATTTTCATCCCGACAGCCTCCAGGAAAAAAATGTGGAGGCACCAATTTATATCCATACATTCAAGCTGTCAGGCAGAGAAATTGGAATAAATACATCTCCTCTTAACGGAGAAAAAATTCAATATAAAAATCGGATAGAACTGGATTACAACCAAAATACATTCGGATTTGAGTTCAGTCATTTAAATTATTCCTCACCCGAAAAAAACAGGTATGCATATAGATTAGTGGGAATCGATACGAGCTGGATTTATTTGGGATCAAGAAATGAAGTCACATTTCAAAACCTGTATCCCGGAAAATATACATTCCAGATAAAAGGAACTGGGGGGTCTAACAACTGGAACCAGGTACCAGCTCAAATTGAAATCATGATTCATCCCCCCTTTTGGTTAAGTGTCTGGGGTTATATTATATATGCATTATTTATTGTTATAATCCTGCTTATTTATCGTTATATTACACTTTCGCGCGAGAGAGAAAAAAATCGTCATGAGCTTGAAAGAATAAAAGCTGAGAAAGCTCATGAACTGGATCAGATGAAACTAAGTTTTTTCTTCAATATTTCGCATGAAATACGTACGCCTTTAACACTTATTGGTGGACCACTTTGTCAAATTATGAGCCAGGAAAACCGGTCTGAAATCAAGGATAAATTATCTTTGATTTCCCGCAATGTCCGGCGGATGGAAACGATTATCAATCAAATCCTGGATATTAGGAAATTGGAAGTCGGTAAATTTAGGCCGGAAATTATTAAAGGTAATCTAAAAAAATTTCTGGACGAAGTATTCCGTTCATTTTACTCATTTGGCGAGAATTCTGATATAAAATTTAACGTTGATGTCAATCTGAATCATCATTTTTATTGGTTTTCGCCTGACAGTTATGAGAAAATCATATCAAACCTGCTTGTCAATGCCTTTAAATACACTCCAAAAAAGGGACATATCTCAGTATGCTGTGAAGACATGGAAAATGAAAAGGCAAAAGCAACATCAGAAAATCTCCCGGCAAAGATGACCCTTGTGTCAAAAAAAACTGAGTTTATTGCGAATTGTCGATATATACAAATAATAATTCAAGACTCGGGTACTGGTATGGATAAATCTGAATTAGAGATGATTTTTGAACGATTTTATCAACCACAACAAAAAAAAGGAAATCTACAGACTGGATTTGGAATAGGTCTGTCCCTGGCAAAAGATTTAGTTGAAGTACTTCGCGGAAGTATTTATATTGATAGTGTTCCGGATAAAGGGACTACTTTTCTATTATTGTTTCCAGTAAGTGAAACAGCCTATCAGGATTATAATCTTGATAAAACCGTTCAGCATGAAAAATTTGCAATACGTGAACATCTACCAGCTATTTCTCAGAAAGAACAGATCATCTCAGAAGCAGAAAAGAATCAAGTGTCAAATGATGGCGTAAACATTCTTGTTGTTGATGATAATCCCGAATTATTAGAATATATGAACAGTATCTTGCAAGATAACAACAATACCATCATTTTCGCAGAAAATGGAGAAGTAGCGCATAAAAAGGCGATGAACAATAGGCTTGATCTCATTATCTCCGATATTATGATGCCGGTTATGGATGGGCTGGAACTGTGCAGATTAATAAAGTCAGATATAAACACAAGTCATATTCCGGTCATATTACTGACAGCGAGGAGTTCAGAAGAACATGAAATTCAGGGTTTTGAGATAGGAGCCGATGACTATATTTCAAAACCTTTTAATCCTGAAATGCTTTTGGTCAGAGTAAAAAATATTATCGAAAACAGAAAAAAAATATGGGAAAAGATTGCAGCAGATACTAAAATAATGCCAGAGGGATTAAAATTATCTAAAAATGATGACCAATTATTGAATAAGATAGTATGCATTATTGAGGCCAATCTTTCAGATACTTCTTTCAACCAGGAAACTATTTGCAGGGAAATTGGTTTAAGCAGGACACAACTTTACAGAAAACTAAAAGGATTAACGAATCAATCAGTCAATGAATTTATCAGGAATGTACGGTTAAAAAAAGCAGCAGAAATACTCAGAAGTAAAAAAAATATTCATATTGCTGAATTAGCTTATATTGTCGGATTTTCAGAACCAAGTTATTTCATCAAAATGTTCAGGGAAAAATTTGAAATGACCCCCAGGAACTATAACAAAAAATATTGTCAGATTGATTCATAATACCGATCCGCTATCAACTAGTACTCTGTTCCTTAAATTTCATTAAAGATTATGGCAAATTAAAACATTTTTAAAGATTTAGCTTCGCTGCTACTTCGTGGTCTCACTTCGTTCGAAATGACTATCCCTTATTTGAGTTTAAGGAGTGAGGGAGTAGAAGCAGGCGGAGCCTGCTTCTACTCCCTCACTCCCATTTCTGTCATAACAACTTGTCATTCTGAGCGAAGCGAAGAATCTAAAAGAATCACATGACACGTTAAATATTCTCAAACATATACTTATCAACATTTAAATAGCAATTTGTGTGTCATTAATACTTATAATTAGAAATTGTCAATAACCTATACAAAACTTTTGGGACAGGGTACTAGTTTAATAAATTTCACTTTGTTCATTTATTATGATTGATAGTCGGTCGGTATTAACTCAGCCAAGTCATCAAGTTAATATTCATCAACTTGATGGCGGTTTTGTATAAGTCTGCTCACAGAAATTCCTTTATTGACAAACTCTTCGTTGTCCGGCATTTTTGAAAACGCATTAACAACAGTGTATCTACAAAAAAAATCATAATTTAATACCCATGAAGGTAATATCATCCCTTTGTATGTATTTCCCCTGGAAATTATTGAGATACTTTTCTAAAATCTTCTTTTGTTCGGACACACTCAAATTTGATATTTCACTGAGGTATTCAAACAGACGCTTCGTACCCAGTTTTTGACGTTTCGGGTTGCACTGGTCTGTAAGTCCGTCGGAACTAAGATACAGAATGTTTCCTTTTTGCAGCTCCAATTCATTGTTTGTGAAAGGAACAGGCTTTGTTTTTGACCTGAAGCCTCCAATTGATCTCCTTGTTCCTTCAATTGTAAGAATTTTATCAGTGTAGTAATAAAGAGGTCTTTTTGCACCTGCATAAACAACCTGGAAATGTGTTTCGGTTTTGTTAAGCGGTGTTATTTTTACAAGAGAAATATCCATACCGTCGAAATTCTCAGTTTGCTCCTGCCTGAGCGCTTTAACTACCATCCTGTCCAGTTTTTCCAGTACAGCATTTGGTTCGGTGACATGCATTTCGTTGACGATCTCGTTCATGAGCCTGCTTCCGATCATGCTCATAAATGCCCCCGGGACCCCATGACCGGTGCAGTCTACCACAGCGTAGAATGTCATTGGTCTGTCCTGTAGAGACGCACGTCCGTGCGTCTCTACAGTTGCAAACCAGTAAAAATCCCCGCTTACAATATCCTTAGGCCTGTACAGGACAAAAAAATCATGATATTTATTCAGCATTTCCTGTGAAGGAAGAATTGCCTGCTGAATGGTCTGTCCGTATTTGATGCTGCCTGTGATTTGTTCTTTTTGTCTGTTGACCAACCGGTAAGCACGGGAGTTATCCAGGGCTATCGATATATATGAAGCAAGTGTCCGGAGATTATTAATATCAGTTTCATTGTAAGCGTTTTTTTTCGAACTGTTTACTGTCAATGTTCCAATGCTTTTATCTTCAGCAATCAAAGGAAGATGAATCATTGATTCCGGCAATTTTTGGTTTCCCGCTTCCGGCAATTCATTCAGGTATTTTTTATAGTTTTCGGAAAGGTGATGTATCCATATTTCTTGTTTATTTTTGAAACATTTAACAGTCAAACTTTTGTCATTATTTAAAGTTTTGAAAAAGTACGGAACAGGTTTCCCGTCTACAATAAAATAGGAGAAGTCAATAATCCCTTTTTTTTCGTTAAATAGCCCAATTCCAAATGCCGAAGTGTCCATAAGAGAACACACATAATTGTATATCATTTTATTGATATCATCAAAATCGAAGGTTGCCGTGAGTTTTTGCCCAAATTCACTTAACACTTTAATGTTGTCAAAAGCCTTCTCCAGTTGGTCACGGGAGGTCAGGATTTCCTCCTTTTGACTCACAATTTCCTCGTTTTTATATTTTAGCTCTTCGTTTATTGAAGATATTTCTTCGTTCCTGGATTTTAATTCCTCGTTTACAGATAAAATCTCATCATTTTGTTGTTGAATCTCTTCCTGTTTTTCTTCAAGTTCGATATTTGCCTCCTTCAATTCCGAAGTTCTTTCATCAACTTTACGCTCCAGTTCTCTTTGCCTTGCTTTAAGAGCAGAGACCCGCCAAAAGTAAAAACCGAGGACGCCTGCTGTGATGAAAACGAACAGCGAAATACGGAACCACCATGTTTGCCACCAGGGCGGGGTGATTGTAATTTTTAAGGAAGTCCCGTCATTATTCCAGACACCATCATTGTTACAAGCTTTAACCCTGAACATGTATTCTCCGGGGTCAAGATTTGTATATGACACATATCTTTTATCAGCATTTGTATAAAGCCAGTCTTCCTCAAAACCTTCCATCATATAAGCAAATTGATTTTTTTCAGGCAGGATATAATTCAGGGCAGTAAACTCAAAAGAAAAAACAGACTGCTTATATGTTCAGGGTTATCTCATTTGTCATTGATATATCATTACTCAAAGGGGATTCAGGCCCGGGTTTAATGTCCTTATTAAATAATTGAAAATTTGTAATTTCTACAGGCGGAATTTTTGGATTATCTTTGATACTATCCGGATGAAACAGATAAAATCCCCTGTGAAGTCCTCCAACAACAAACCTACTGTCTGACAGCATTTTAGACGCAGTAGAATTAAATTTAGCTCCGTTCTCAGCATCATAATTTTGAACTTTACCTGTTGAAGGATTAAATTCAGTGATTCCCATTGGTGTAGTCAACCACATATTTTGATGATTATCCTCAAGAATACTCCATATATGAGGATTTTCAAAACCATTGTTTTCATTATAAACCTTAAAATTATCGCTTTCCGCATCATATAGATTTAAGCCGCTTTTTGTTGCAATCCACAGTTGTCCTTCAGAATCTTTAAAAAGACTTTCTATATGATTATTACTAAGCGAGTTTGGCTGCATTTTCTGATGATAATAAGAAATAAAATGACCTGTTGAAATATCATGATATATTAAACCGTTTTGTGAACCGAGCCAGAGATTTCCTCTTGTGTCCTCCACCATTGAGTTGATTTTAAAATTGAACCCGTTTCTCTCGTAAAAGACTTCATTAAATTGATCATTAACAGGATCAAAGGTATTTATTCCCTCCTGTGTACAAATCCAAATAATTCCGCGGGCATCCTGGTACAGGTAATAAATGTTCGGATGAATGAGCTTGTCATTATAAGAAAAATGCTTAATAAAGCGTGTTGAATGAGCATCGAAAATACTAATCCCTTCCTGAGTACCAACCCAAATCCTGTTATTACTATCTTTTAAAAAGGCAGTACAAATATTAGACAATATTTTTCCGGACTTAGCATTTTTTCGGTTATGAATTCGCCGGTAATTTTGCAGATTTTTATCATAGATTTTTATTCCCTGACCGAATGTTGCTATCCAAATCTTTGTATCATCAACAAGTATATCCTTTGCATAATCCTGCATTTCAGGATTATCCGGTTCATGGTAATAGGGAGAAAACTTATCCTGGAGTGGGGAGAACAGGTTAATTGCATGATTGCCAACCCAAATATTACCGGTCTTATCCTCATATATTGACACAACCAGCCCTTTTTTCAGGCTTTTTTTGTCCAAAGGATTATAAGCATAATGACTGAAAGTATTCTTGTTTTCGTCAAATATGCTTAAAGTGGTTTCATTCCCTACCCACAGATTCCCTTTACTATCCAGACAAAGCGATCTGATATTATTATTTCGGAGTGTATTTCTGTCATTTGGATCAGATTTGTAATGTGTAAATGTATTTGTCTGTAAATCAAAATAACACAATCCTGCACCACGTAAACCAATCCAGAGGCCGTAATCTGGCGTTGCTTCAATATCCTCAATAATATTAAAAGGGATACTTTTAGGATTATCAGGATCATGAACATAACGCACACATGAATGAGTCTCTCTATCAAGAGACAACAGGCCGCCTTCCCATGTGCCCAACCATAATGTTCCTTTACTATCTTCTTCAATAACTGAGATTGATTTTCCGTTCAGGTGGAGGCTTGTATCCGTTTCTATTGGTACATGAGCAAATTTTTCTTCTTCAATAAGAAATTCATCAAGGCCCAATTCTGTACCGACCCATATACGCTCCTCTGTATCTATATACACTGATTTAACATAATCTGCAATAATACTGTTTTCATTACCAGGATCATGCCGGTAATTTTTAAATCTGTCCATATCTCTTTGATAAACACTAAATCCCCCTTTTGTGCAAGCAAAAACATGACCTGATTGATCAGCGGCAATATCACTTATATCAGAATTTATTATACTGAAACTATCCAACGGATTATATTTGTAAGCTATAAATTCATAGCCATTGTATTTGTATAATCCTTCGGTTGTCCCAAACCACATATAACCATAGCTATCCTGGCAAATAGTTGAGATACCGACAGCTTCAGACTTAGTGGGATTTGATATGTGAGAGAACCGGGGCTTTACAGGTTGGCCGGATAAATGCAGACAAATGAATGGTAATAAAATAAGTAATAAATTTTTCATCACTAAAAGGTTAAATAAATTGTATTTCTGAACTCAGTAAACTATCATATAAAATGTGCAAGGCATCGTTTAATTCCGGAGTTAACTAATTGTAAATGAATAGTTAAACGACAGCCTGTAACGCATTTGATTTGAAAAATAATGAGTTCTGTATTTCATTAAACGAAAATAAAGCATTGGGGTTGCAGAAGATTTCCTTTATTTGTAGAACCTATGTTGGACAATAGATGGGGTGTCGAGAATCATATTTCGAATGACTATCAGGCTTTGAAAACAAATGTCAAGAAATCACCCTATTTTTGGCATTTTTCATTAAGTAATTGATAAATCTTAGAGGTAAAAAAGAAATATAAGGCTTTTGAAAAGTGTCAACTACTTGTAGTTGAAAATGAAAAATGCCAGATTTATGTTAGTTTTATTGAAACAAACATTAGAAATTTATGGGGAATCAAAACCAAAAACACCTACAAACTTAAGAATACAGGTATTTACAAAGTTTTATGAATTAAATCTTATGCTGAAAAGAATGTATGCTATTTGCTGTAGACTTAAAAATTACTGATTAAAAATTTCTCAAGTTTTGAAATAATTAAAGGTAAAAGAATAATAATTATAAGAACAAAAATAAGAATGATATCAACAATAAGAGGAATCCTTGTGATTTTTTTCTTTTTGAAATTATTTAACATAGTGAGTGAAATTGTTGATCTTGTATTATAATGTCTTAAATCTGCTTTTATGATGTTTTATAATGAGAGAAAAAACCTGACAAATTTCGAAGGTTGAGGGAGAAAACTTGCCAGGTTTTGATGGGAATATATCCATTTATTGTTGATAATTAATAACCAGGATTATTAGGAAGCAATTCAGGTGCTAACTGAATTTCAAC
>CAZVTW010000065.1:0-17721 GCA_964629805.1 uncultured Bacteroidales bacterium
TAAAGACGGAACCCAAAAAATTGAAAAAGGTTATGTACATTTGATGCGATAATATTCAATCAATTTTTTTTTCTATGTGTCGAAAACCTACTGTCAATTTTCTGCTTTTTATCGGGTTCCTTATTCAATCCGCCAGATTAATTGGCCAGGAGCCAACTGTCCAGGATTGTCTTGGCGCAATCCCTATTTGTCAGAATATTTATATTGAATCAAGTCCCTATCAATACAGAGGTGAAGGCAATTATCCCGGCGAGATACAAGACCCGTCAGATACAGTTACCTGTATCACAGAAGAGGGAAGTGGTGTATGGTACGTATTTACAGCACAATCTGACGGATTCCTCAGGTTTGTGATTACTCCTGAAGTCATTGAGGATGATTATGACTGGACCGTTTTTGATATGACCAACGGATCATGTGAGGACCTTCAAGTCGATCCGGCTCCGTATATTGTTAGTACCAACACCTATGGTAGCGTATTTGGAGATAATACAACCGGAGCCAATTCAGATTATTCCGGCGGCAATGCAGGTAACTGCAACGGCCCTTATGAAGATAACGGCCCTCCCTGGAATGATGATATTGAGGTCTTTGAAGGTCATACTTATCTCATTTATGTTTCAAATTATATGGGTGTGATTTATCCTGATATTGAACTCAACGGCTACACAATAGATTTTAGCATGTCTGATGTTGAAATTGCTGATAATTTACATCCCCATCTTGAGGAAATATCCGGATATCCTTCCTGTGGGGCAAACAGCCTGAAAGTCAAATTGTCAGAACGTGTCAAATGTAGTTCGGTAAGCGCTTCTGATTTTGTTGTCTCCGGGCCGGATGGATACTATGCAATCACCAATGTTTATTCCGAAACATGTCAGGCCGGAGCCGGATATGCCAATGAGTTTACCATTGAGACCCGGGAAGATTTCCAGGTTGCAGAATATAAGGTGTACCTTAGCGGAACAGTTTATGATGCCTGCAATAATTACTCTGTTTATAGTTATCTCGATATGATTGTTGAAGGCATCGAAATAACAGAAATCATCAAAAAAAGTCCCTCTACCTGTGCAGGTGATGCAAATGGATGGATAATGATTATGGCTTCTTCTGTAAACGGGAAACACCTTTATTCAATAGACGGGGGTAAAACATACGAAAATAACAATGGATATTTTGAAGATTTACCGGCAGGTATCTATCAAATTGTTGTAAAAAACCAGTTTGGCTGCATAAAAAAGGGAGAAACTGTTAAACTCGAAGGGCCTTCTGAGATTAATATAAGCAATATCCAGGTCAAAGATGTCACAAGCTGTTCAACCTTTGAAAATGGGGCAATAACAATATTTGCCAATGGCGGAACGGGGACACTAAATTATAGTATTGACGGTGGGATAACGTATCTGAAAAACGACGGGTACTTCAGAAGTCTGGGAGCCGGAACTTATCAAATTGCTGTCAAAGATGCAAATAATTGTATTGAATTTTATCCTGATATAACCATCGATGCCCCGCAACCAATTATCCTTGATATAGAAACAACAGATGTAACCGGATGTTATGGTCAAAAAAAAGGGAGTATTACCATTGATGCGGAAAACGGACAGGGACCATATAAATACTCAATTGATAACGGAGAATCATTTTCAGGAAACAACCAGTTTAGAAATTTGTCTGCCGGCACTTATAACATTGTTGTAGAGGATATATATAAATGCACTGCTTCTCAAACGGTTGTTATTGATCAACCGGGAGCGCTGAAAATTTCAACATACTCATACTCTGATTCAGTCAGGTGTTATGGTCAGGATAACGGGTTTATCAGGATTTATGCAGAAGGAGGAACAGGGCCTTTGCTTTATTCTATTGACGGAGGAACAGACTGGTTTCATCTTGGAATATTTAATCACGTCAGACCGGGAGAATATCTCATTAAAGTAAAGGATACATTAGGTTGCACTGTTACAGGTGACAGAATAACTATCTATCAACCTGAGAAACTAATCATAGATGATATTATTGTTGGAGATGTCAATACCTGTTATGGGGATAATACCGGAAGTATCGGCATAATTGCTTCAGGAGGTACACCTCCCCTGTCTTACTCCAACGATGGAGGCAAATTTTTTCAGCAGGATAATACATTTGAGAACCTTTACAGTGGCTGGTATGAGGTAATTGTTCAAGACAAGAATAAATGCAGGAGTAAAACAGATGATGTAAAAATTGATAATGCACCAAAAATCCTGGTTGATTCAATTATTACAAAAGATATTGAATGCTATGGGGATTGGTCGGGAGAGATAAAAATATACGCACGAAGAGGCAATCCTCCTTATTCTTATTCAATTGACGGAGGGAACACTTATCAGTCAGATAATACATTTCATCATCTTGACAAAGGAAATTACGATGTTTACATCAAAGATTCGAAAGGGTGCTCCGTTTTTGCCGAAACTGTTGAAATACAGTCTCCTCCGGCGTTATACATTTCAGGCCATGAAATTATTAAGACACCAACCTGTCACGGGGATAGTGATGCTCAGGTTCAGCTCCATGTAGTAGGAGATGCAAGATGGACATGGTATGCCTTAAATGACGAAGTAAAATTCAAAGCAAACGGTGGTTTATTTGAAAATTTGTCTGCCGGAACTTATGTCCCGAAAATGAAAGATACAAAAGGATGTATTTATTATGGAGACACAATAAGAATATCAGATCCTCCAAAACTTAGTTTATACCTGGAATCATTAAATCAGGTAAGTTGCTTTAGTAATAATGACGGAACAATTAAACTCAGAGCAAATGGCGGAATTCCTCCTTATGAATTCTACCTGAATAACCAAACCATAACATCGTTCGGCCAAGCAACTTTTGATTCATTGTCGGCAGGGAATTATCAACCAGCTGTCAGAGATGCAAATGGTTGTTTCCGGGAGCTGGAAGCCCTGACTATTATTGAGCCTCCTGAAATGAAAATCCATTCATTGGATTACAAAAAGAATCTTGTATGCCCTTATGATACAGATGGATATATAAATATTTCCGTTTCCGGAGGACATGGTGGTTACATGTATGCATTGAATGATACGGGAAAATTTGTTCAGAACGATGGTCATTTTAAAAGACTTGGCAGAGGTGCTTATGTTGTTTTTATCAAAGATATAGGTGGATGCGTAATACAGAGTGATACAATCCGGATTTCGGCTCCTGAATCAATCACTATCGAACTAAAAGATATTCAGCACAACTTATGTCACCAAGAGGCAATCGGGCATTTCTCTGTTCAGGCAAGTGGAGGGTATAATAATTTTCGTTATTACCTGTCTGAAACGCCAGATTCTGCAAACCAGACCGGATTTTTCTCCGGTCTTAAAGCGTCGGAATATAATGTTGTTGCCAGGGATTCAAAAGGATGTATACAAACAAAAAAAATCACTATTTTACAGCCGGCTCCTTTGTCTTATAATCTGGAAAATAGTGGAAATATCACATGTTTTGGATATGATGACGGAGAAATAAGACTAAAAGCTACAGGTGGTGTTGGCGGATATCAGTATATGCTCTCAGGAGAAGGTCATTATTCAAAATCTAATGGTATTTTTACTGATCTACCCCCGGGAGAATATATTCCTGCTGTTCAGGACACAAATGATTGTAAAATTATTGGAGAAAAAATATCAATAAACGAGCCTGAGAAGCTTACCATTGAATCTCTCACAATACAGGATGTAGAATCCTGCCACGGAGACAGCACAGGAAAGTTTTCAGTTATATCTGCCGGCGGAACCGGAACGCATACCTATTCAATAGACTCTGTTCACTTTTATGACAATCATGGTCAGTTCATAAATATATCAGCAGGACAATACAGTTTAACAATAAAAGATGATAACAATTGCTCAGCTCAGTCGGATTTTACTATTACAGAACCTGACCGGGTTGCCATAGATGCCATTACTAAAAAAGATGTATCATGTTATGCCGGCAAAGACGGCAGAATAAATGTCAGCGCTTTTGGTGGTACAGGATTATTGAGTATTTCCATCAACAATGGAACATCTTTTTCTAACAATCATATATTTACAAACCTGAAAAATGGCAATTATATCGTTATGGCCCGGGATATAAACGGATGTCTATCAGAACAAGATACCATCTTTATTAACCAACCTGAACAACTAAAACTGGAAATATCAGAATACTTTAATCCTTCCTGTTCCGGTTTTTCAGACGGATATATACAGTTGAGTTCAAAAGGAGGGATACCTCCATATTTTTATACAATAAACAATGGGGAAAACTTCCGTAAAGAAAATGGCCTGTTTAGCAACCTGGAAGAAAATACATACCTGGTATTTTCAAAAGACTCAAACAACTGTTTATCAGAAAAGGATACTGTTTACCTTCAGGAACCTCCTGTCCTTCGATTGGATTCAATATGGAAACAAGATGTAAATACCTGTTTTGGTGATTCTACCGGCAGGATATCTACCTTGCCAGGCGGTGGTACACCTCCATATTCGGTTTCATTCAATCAACAGGATGTTTTTTTCCAGGGTACAGAAATACGTAACCTGCCGGCAGGTGAATATGAGGTTTTTATAAAAGACAAAAATAATTGCCTCCTGAACATCGATACAACCCTGATTATTACTCAACCGGAACAAATAAAAATCACCAAATTGGAAAAGTCAGACATGACATGTAATGGTCTTGAAAATGGTACAATTTCAATTGATGCAAGTGGGGGAACCGGAGAACTGACTTTTTCGGTTGATACGGTCAGTGGATTCTATTCACAAAAATCATTTGAAAGATTAAAAAAAGGGGATTATGTTGTTTTCGTTAAAGACAGTCATAACTGTATTGTTAAAAGTGCTCCTGTAACTATTATTGAACCTGACAGTCTTTCTATTGAACTCATTAATTTACAGCATGTTTCCTGTTATGGATTTCATGACGGATATATTAATATAGCAGTAAAAAATCCTTATGGTCTTGATTATCAAACAGAATGGTCAAATAATAGCACAGAAACCTCCCTGTATGAATTAGGCGCTGATTTATACACTGTTTTGGTTACAGATATAAATACAAATATTTGTGCTTATCGACAATATGAAATAGAGGAGCCACCACCACTCGAAATGAGGTTATCAGCCAACGATGCATCATGTGAGTGGGAGCATGACGGAGAAGTAGATACTACTATCACCGGAGGTACTCCGTTTTATGTGTTGGATGTTCAAAATTCTGAAGGTGAGAATATTTACTATTTGGATGAATTAAGTCCGGACACATATTTCTTTTACCTCACAGATGCAAACGGATGCAGTGTAAATGACACTGCTCTGGTTTCATTTACCGGACTGGATTGTATCCCTGAACTCAGAATTCCGAATATTTTTACACCGGACGGCAATAATCTGAATGACTTTTTTACCATAGAAACACACCATATAGAAAAATATACAATGCAAATATTCACCCGCTGGGGACGTAAAATATATGAGAACATTTGGAGGGACGGGAAGGATTCAAAGTCCGGCTGGGATGGTAAAATTAACAAAAACAACACCTTAGCGCCCCCGGGTGTATATTATTATATCATTGATGCTAAAATGAAAGATGGTACTCATCAGATTTTTAAAGATTTTTTTCATGTGTATCACTGATGATCCTGCTGGATTGTTCAGTTTATTTTTTCAAGCCTTAATCAATTAAAATTAAACTTTCATCAAAAACCGATTATGATTACACATAATAATGGTATTTACGCCATCAAGATATCATCTTCAACAGATATAAACTGATTTACAGGGAGAAAAATATTACAGATGTACTTCTTAGAAAAAAATAAGTCACCTGAAAAAAACAACTTAATGAAATGAATGTTAATTTTACAATCACAAATTGATTGTACAACAGTATAATTTGATTAATTTTACAATTTAATTGATATTTATCAGCATTTCAATTAATTTTATGTAAAATACTTATATTTAGATGTTATCAACACGGAGGAGGAACATTAACATGGTAAAGAATCTTAAATATATTTGTTTTGTTTTCCTGTATTTTCTGTTTTCTGTCTCCCTCATAGCACAGGACAAGGAAAAAGTCATCATCTTTGAGGATCATTTTGATAATAATAAACATAACTGGATATTACAGGATGACAAAAATGTTACTGAAAAAATCGCTGACGGAAAACTAATTATACAGTCGAGAAACACACAATACGCCTGGAAAACAGAGTACCGATCAGATATTAATCAAAATGAGGATTTTTCAATTGAGACTACACTGGCCATGACAGAAGGTCAGAAAGCAGATGCTTATGGATTGATATGGGGTGGCTCAAGACAAAATTATTATGGTTTTTTTCTTATCGGAAAAAAAACGTATATTATACTCAGAAATAAAGACGGTAACAGGGAATTACTTACGAGCTGGGAGAAATCAAAAAGCCTAAATCCACCACCAAAACAGAACAAACTATTTATTAATAAGCAAAACGATAGTTTGTATTTTTATGCCAATGATGAGTTTTTGCTAAAGATGCCCTTTATGAGGTTTTTTGGTGATAAAGTAGGCTTTTATCTCAGTACACAAATGACAGTTGAAGTGGACAACCTTATTCTTTCACAAACCAATGCAATTAGTCAAAAAGAAAGAGAAGAGGAAGAAAGACAAGCAGAAATTGAGCTTTTTAAAAAAAGGAACTGGAATGTACCCAACGATGAAATGCCCCCCCAAATTGAAATAGAGCCTGTTGTTATCGAAAAAGAGAGTTCTATCGCAGCAGAAATGTTGACTTTCCGACCGAAATTTTATAAAATTTTGCGCGGATTGCCTGATGAACAGGAATATTTTGAAAATCTCGACTTCAGAGAAATAAAAAAACAAGCAAGAGACAATCCTCATGCACTTGTGTTGCTGGGAGATATGTACCGCTATGGCTGGCAACAAAAAGAACCGAACTTAAAACGAGCGATGAAATCATACGAAAAAGCAGCAGAAGAGGGTGACAGTGTCGCTTATCACCGTTTGGCCTTTTTTGCCGAATCAGGGAAATTTGAGGATATAGAAGAAGCAAAATTTATTCTGAATATTTCCAAATCTGCACAAATGGGATTCCCTATTGCCCAATACGATTTGGGGATTGTTTATCTTAATGGAATGTTTGGTATCAAAAAAGAATGGCGAGCAGCTGAATATTGGCTAAAAAAATGTACCTCCATTGAAAATGAGCCCATTATGGTAAAGGAAGCCATGATTATGCTTGGCAGAATGTATTATCACGAAGATGCTTTAAAATACGGTATAACACCAAACTTGCATGAAGCCAGGAAATGGCTTGAAAAAGCCCACTCAAAAAAGGACATCGAATTTATCGAAACAAGTCTTTCTTCATATGGCAAACTGAGATATCTGATGGAAAAATTGCCGGGATTCTTACCGGGATATAACGCTTTTCTTGATTACTCCAGTTTTGAGCACGTTAAGTTTTTAATTGATCAGTTGCGTGTAGACAAAAAATTGTTTGGGGGTAATAATGCAGAAAATTATATTAAAACACTCATTGAACATGTTTTGTATGCCAATTTCGAAAAATCAAAATCAGATAAAGACTTGCTGGTTGATTATATCAATACGATAAAACAATACGACTGGCTTAAACCTCAGCGTGATTTTTACGTCGAAAAGGCATTTGAGCAATTATTACTTGTCATTGACTATTCTAAATTTTATGAAGTAAAAAAATATAATGAACTACTGCAACAAAATAATTATGACAGAGAAGCTCAAGCCCTTAGAAATTTGTGTGTTCAAACCCAATTTGAGCGTTCTTCCAAAAACCTGACTAAATTGCTGACATTGGTCGAATCTCTTTTTAATGAACGATGGTTGAGAGAAGAGAGCAAGATGTACATGCCCGTCATTATTAATACCTATTTTGAGCTTTTGGAAAAAAGCCAGAAAACTGAACTGGGTTTAAAAGCTGATTTATTTGAACCAAAAGGAGAATATGAGACAACCACCGAATATGACGTCAGGAAACAAAAAGCGGAAGATTATAACAGACTTGTCGCTGAAAAATATGAAAAGCTCAGGGAAGATTTTAATATCAGACGAATACGTTTTTCATTTGAATCAATATCACTTGACATACAAGAGGTTGGAAGATATAATGCTGACAAAGAAGAATTACCAATACGAATAAATGATCAGACTGAAATCATTGAAATTCCCCGTAATGAAGCCCAAAGCTTCAAACAGAACATTAAAGATGTTGAAGTATATGGAGAAAAACAACTTTTAGAAGATGCTGCCACATTTGATATCTTTAATATAAGAATAATGCATCCCATGACAGGCTCAGTCTATTATTTTGGCAAACAGAAATCACCACTTTATCTTGATTATGTTGCTTTAGATGATACCGCATCTGGCGGTGTGCCAAACCTTTCAACGGAAATAGAGTTTAAGGAAGCCTCCGGGAATAATTTACTGGATGCAAAAGAGCAGGGGCAATTTTTCGTGACGGTGAATAATTCGGGCGACGGGGCAGCACGTATGGTTAACATGGTCATGAGGGCGCCGGACATGGCTGAGATTGATTATGACAGGGAAAAACTTATTACTGTCATTCCGGCGGGTGAATCAAAATCGGTTACATTTAATGTTTCTGCCACAAAATATATCCAGTCAGGTGAGGTTAATTTTGTCATTTCATTTAACGAGCTGAAAGGTTTTCAACCACCTCCAATTAACATTAAAATTGAAACCCAGGAATTTATCGAACCGAAACTTGAATTTGTTGAAGCCGGGATACAGGAAGCCAGCGGCGATGGTGACAATATCATTGAAAACGGAGAAATCATCAATGTAACAGCGCTTATTCAAAACAAAGGACAGGGTAAAGCCGTTGATTCACGAGCTTTTATTAAATTCAACGACAAAAATATTATTTGTACTACACCTAATCTCATCGGTCAGGAACTTGGCGAGCTCAATCCCGGCGAAGCACGAAAAATAAATTTCAGTTTTGTTGTCAATAATGCTTATACAGGCTCAGATGTGCTGCCGATTGACATAAAACTCTCCGAATCGGAAGGAGAATATGGTGGAACATTCCCGCTTGGCCTTGAAATGAAAAAAGTGAGTGTTGTCGCACAAAACATCAAAATTAAAGGTCAGTATTCTGATGAAAAGATGATAGAAGATGTTTCTCTGACGGCTGATGTTGACCGAAATATTCCGGAAATACAGGAGAAAAAGCCGAACAGATACGCACTGATAATTGGAAATGAAGACTACACGAAGTTTCAGACGGGCCTGAGAACTGAAGCAAATGTTGATTATGCCCGAAATGATGCCACAATATTTGCAAGGTATGCAGAAAAAACACTTGGAATCCCCCCTGAAAATATTACATTGCTGACAGATGCTATCAGTTCCAGGATGAAGTCAGAAATTGAAAAGCTATCAAAAATTGCACAATATGAAAGTGGAAATGCTGAACTTTTCTTCTTCTACGCCGGTCATGGATTTCCTGATGAAAAATCGAAGGAAAGTTACATTATGCCTGTTGATATCAGTGGCGCTAATGTTACATCAGGAATCAGACTCAAAGAACTTTATAATACCTTAACGAAAAACGACGTAAAAAGAGTCACAGTATTCCTCGATGCCTGTTTTAGCGGCGGAGGAAGAGATGCAGGATTGCTCAGCGCCAGGGCTGTTAAAATAAAACCTAAAGAAGAAACAATACAGGGTAAAATCGTTATTTTTTCAGCGAGTACGGGCGACCAGTCATCATTACCATACGATGAAAAACGACATGGTATGTTCACATATTTTTTACTTAAAAAACTGCAGGAATCAAAAGGCAATGTAACATACAAAGACCTGACTGATTATATAATCCGTGAAGTTCAGCTCAACTCAGTGAAAATTAACAGCAAAGACCAAAATCCACAGGTAAACTACAGCAATTCTGTTGCCGGTGAATGGAAGGAGTGGACGTTGAACTAAAAATAATAGCGCTCTGTGTTTTTTCTGCTATTTAAGATATTTTTATTATTTTTGGCATTAAATAAACCAATACAAAAACATATATGGATTTATTTGATCCGAAAGAAGTATCTGATATAGCTCATTTAAATAAATTTGGCGGCGAACTTGTTGCCAAAGTTTTGATGCAGGTTCTGAAATTAAATAAAATCAATAAGGAATATCAAAAATATTCAGAGCTTAGCGGAATTGAATTTATAGACTCTGTCATTGACAGACTTGAAATAAAATATGATATTAGTGAGAAGGAGTTAGCCAGAATCCCAAAGGAAGGAGCATTTCTGTCGGTATCTAACCATCCTTACGGCGGAATTGACGGGATAATCCTGATTAAACTTTTATCTGAAGTACGTGATGATTTCAAAATAATGGCTAATTTCCTCTTGCAAAGGGTAGACCCTATAAAGGATTATTTCCTTTCTGTCAATCCTTTTGAAACTCATAAAGAAGCCAGTTCAAGCCTGCAAGGTTTGAAGTTGGCCCTTAATCATTTAGCCGAAGGACATCCTTTAAGCATGTTTCCGGCAGGGGAAGTTTCAACATATCATTCCGGAAACAAAATCAGGGACAGAAAATGGCAATACTCGGCATTAAAATTTATAAAAAGGGCAAAAGTTCCTGTTGTTCCGATATATTTTCAGGGAACCAACAGCAAAATTTTTCACCTGCTGGGCAGAATTCATCCTTTGCTGAGGACAGCAAAATTACCTTCGGAGCTGTTCAACAAAAAAAACAAAATCATCAAAGTCCGTGTCGGTCATCCCATTTCAGTCAAGGAGCAGGATAAATTTCCTGAGATAGAACAATATGGACGTTTTCTTCGGGCCAAAACATATGCACTCGGCACTTCGCTTGAAGTCAAACACTTTTTAAAACAAATACGTATTCAAAGGACTAAACGGGTTGAACCGGTTATTAATCCCGTCCCTGTTGAAGAAATCGAAAAAGAATTTGAAAAAATCAAAAATGAATTTTTGCTCTTTAATATTCAAAATTTTGAAGTTTATTGTGCACCTTCAACAGAAATCCCTAATATTCTTAAAGAATTAGGCAGGTTGCGGGAGATTACTTTCAGGGAGGTAGGCGAAGGAACAAACCGGAATATTGATCTGGACGAATACGATTTATACTACAATCATCTTACCATTTGGGATAAAGAAGCTAAAAAAATTGTCGGGGCCTATCGTGTTGGCATGGGAAAGGATATTTTGACAGAATATGGTTTAAAAGGTTTCTACATTCAAAGTCTCTTTAAAATCAGAAAAGACTTTATGCCGTATCTTGAGGAATCTATTGAGCTGGGTCGTTCTTTTGTCGTCAGCGAATATCAAAGAAAGCCTCTCTCACTATTTCTCCTGTGGAAGGGATTATTATATTTCCTGCTTAAGCATCCTGAGTACAGATATCTTATCGGCCCGGTCAGTATCAGTAATGAATTTTCTAAATTTTCGAAAACCCTGATTGTTGAGTTTTCGAAGAAATATTTTTTCCGCTCTGATATGGCAAGATACATTAAACCAAAAAAACGGTTTACATTCAAAGAAGATAAGAATATTGATCATGAACTTTTCCTCAAAAACACTGAAAGAGATATCAACAGACTGGATAACTTCATCAAAGACATTGAAAATGAATTGCGTACGCCTGTTTTGCTTAAGAAGTATATTAAAATGAATGCAAAAATCATTGCTTTCAATATAGACCCAAAGTTCAATAATTGTCTGGATGGATTAATTATGCTGGATATTTTTGATGTACCCCAGAATTTTCTGAAATCACTTTCGAAAGAAGTAAATGATGAAGCAATAGTCGGGCGTTTCAATTTCTAATACAAATTAACGCAGGTCTGTTGTATCCGGAAGCCCTTGTGTTTTTTTATTTTCTTTTTTCATGAACAAGTCTTTAAGACTATCAAAATCCTTCTTATAAAAAATACCTATGCCCTGTTTATAGTAAGTATCATACATGAGATTCTGCTCCTGTTTTGTATAATATTTGACCCTAAGCTTACCACTTTCTGTAATTTTATATTCTATGTCAAACTCGCCGAGAAATTTTTCTTCGTCCAACTCTTCATCTCCCCCCATATTGACATTACTGTTAATTGCAACCCTGTCATTCAACAATTGTGTTGAGAGCGCAACTTCAATCTCAGCCCTTCGTAATGTGTCATTTGCTGTTTTGTATTTCAATCCGACATCAAAATCATCACTTATCTGGGATAGCCATCGCCCCAGTTGGTTCGTGAGTACTTCACTAACACTTTGGCTTAAATCCTTTTCCACGGTCACATTCTCAGTTACCGGCTCAAAACCTGCCTGCGGCTGAAACCTTTTTATGATGAGTAAAGACAAAAATTGTTTGTTTATCTCATCTTCATTCAGATTATTTAAGGGATTCCTCGCCGGGTCTTTATATTCGGGAGTTTCAATAGCAAAATCGATATCGGGTGTCAGTAAATTACCCGTCATGTTGATAATACAATTAACAACTTTAAATTTACTGTTTCTTAAATCATCATCTAAGGTTAGATCATACATCGGCACATTTTTTAAGCGGTAGATAGCGCTCAGGTCTATATTGGCATTGTAGGGGTCTCCCGACCAGATGATTTTACTGTTTTCACGGATATAAAATTTTTTATTGATGACATTTTGAAGTGTAAAAAGATACTCTCCTTCCTCGATGGTATATTCTCCTTTCATTGTAAAATCGCCTTTTGTGTCAATTTCCATAGCGATATTACCTGATCCTCTTGCTTTAATAATGTCTCCAACAGTCTCATCCAGGATAAGCTGAATTTCAGCATCAGGAGTAGCTTCAAGGTTAAAATCAAGAATAAAGCCTGACATATCAACAGCATATATATCATTTCC
Organism: uncultured Bacteroidales bacterium; assembly: GCA_964629805.1. Lineage (GTDB taxonomy): Bacteria > Bacteroidota > Bacteroidia > Bacteroidales > CAZVTW01 > CAZVTW01. The sequence continues at coordinate 12,960 of CAZVTW010000065.1, forward strand.
ACCATTTTCTGATGTTTGCATGACTGAATCTGAATTGACAAAGGTGATAAAATCTGTTTCAGAAACTTCTTCGCTTGAGTAAAGGGGAATATAAATTCCGGTGTTTTTCTCAGCTACTGCATTCGCACTGATGATGATATCATCTGCCGGGCCGCTTACAGAAATAATCCCGGTTGCAAAGGCATCACCATAAAACAACTCATTGTCATATTCTTTTGTATTTAGAAACTGAAAATTATCAGCTTCTAAATTCAGGTCAAAATAAAAATCGCTGAATTTATTATGCCGGATTTCACCGGTTATAAATGCCGAATCGTTTCTGTAATCATTAATTTTAAAATTATCGAATACAATTTTATTGGGCCTGATTTCAAAAGAATCGGTAAATGTATACTGTGTTTGCAGGTAGTCAACTATCAATGAGCCTTTTTGAATTTTAAGTTTGCCATTTACTTCGGGTTCGGATAATGTGCCGCCAATTTGTATCTGATCAGTACTGACAATACCATTTATATCAGAGATGTTTTCTTCAATGAAATTGGAAAGTGTATTCAGGAAAAACTTATCAAGTTTTACGTTCATATCAACAGAATCTGTCGCCGGACTATATGATCCGTACAACTCAAAAGTATTTGTTCTGCCCCGGTAAATATAGGTCTGTATATTGATTTTTTCTCTGATTTTATCCCAGTCAAAGTAAAGATTCAGGTACCCCAGATTGTGATTATTGAGATAAAGGTCTGATATTTGGCTGTTGGAGGAGATAACCGGAGTGTCATATAGATTTGACAGTTCTACTGAACCATTTAATAATCCGTTGATTGTGAATCCGGCATCCTGCGCGACCTGATTCAGGCTCGCGAGATTAAATTCACGAAGGGTTACAGAAAGTGTATCTTCTTTATATTCTGAAAGGGCCCCATCAATCTTTATCATTTGCTTATCGTTCTCAAAAGTAAAACGATCAAAAAACAAGTAAGTTGAATCGATATAAATAACACTATTTCTTAAGTTCCATTTTTCTTTATTGATAATGATATTCGTTGGAAGGAATTCAATCTCAACACGGGGTTTTTTATTTATTCCCCGTGATTTTAATTTTGTAAGAAGTGGTATCTCCCCGAGATATTTAGAAATATTTTGGTCATCTTCCCATATAATCTTTGAAAAAATACTGTCATTTCGGATAATGTTTGACAGCCGGAAATTGGATAATCTAGCAGACTCAGAAATAGAGAGTTTTTCAGAAGTAATATCAAGATTAAATTTGTCTTCTATTGATGCTGCATAAACACTTAATTTTTCAATGGGTGTCCCTGAGATCATTGAACTGTCGGCATCCAGATATATTTCTGCTTCATTGTTCTGAGCATTCACAATGCCCCTTAATTCAGCATCATTGCTAATCCAGTGTCCGGGAAACAGAATAGCGCTGATTTTCTTCATATCTTTAAATCTGACATCAAAATTAAATTCACAAATCTCATCTTTGATGCCTTCATCTGATGTTATCGCAGGAAAAAGGGCAGGAAGGTAATGAGACAAAATATGTTGAAAACACAAAGGCAAATTAGAAATGGCATAATCTCCGGACATGTTAACATCACAATAATCAGAAAATATTGTAAGATTCCGGTTGTATCCGGTTGTGTCAACACTCAAACGGAAACTCTCTAGCGGAAGTTCTCCTCTTGAATTGGTATAGGCAGAATTATACAATTCCACTTTCCCTGTGAAATTGTCGGGTACCTCACCAGAAAGGTCGATATGCATGTCAAATTCAAGACCGGCATTTTTATCAAGTGTGTCCAGGCCCAGGCTGTAAAGATTGGCATGGGTTAAACTGGCATCAAATGCAAAATGAGGATATTGTTTTTCAAAATTTGCTTCTCCCCCTACATTCATTTGAATATTCTGGTCATTAATATCAAGAAAAACGTTGAGGCTTTGTTTGGAAAAAGCACCTTCAAGATAAATATCCTGATAATTATAAGCTTTGTATTCCAGTTGCGTGACTAATCCATCAAAAGTTGTAGAAATATTCCTGAGATTAAATGGTTGCTCACCTCTGAATTTTGTTCTGAAAGAAACCCTTCCTAAATCTTTATTCTTAATTAGCTTTCCTGCATGAAATCTGTTCATATCCAATGAGCCCCTGAAGATTTGATTACTCGTCTTGTTGTCCGGAAAGACTTTTACAAAAAAAGTTGACAAATTACCAAGCGAAGTATTCAGGCTGCCACGAATAATAAAATCTTTTAAAGCCCCGGAAAAAATCCCTTTAAATGTAATAATACCAAGATTATCCAAGAAATCCGGCAACGTGGCTTCATTTTTTCTGCTTGTTTTTTGTTGAAAAAAATCATCAATATCATTTTTCGTCGTCCTGACTGATTTTACATTTAACAGCATATCAGTTGAATCAATTTCAGGCAACCCTTTAAATTCAAGATTGCCGCGTATATTTGTCTGTTTGCCGTAAAACAGATTCAGTTTTGAAATCCTCATGTTGCTTACAGGCCCGTCAAACAAACCAACCAGACGAACATCCTTATCATAAGATAACTCAGGTGCAAATTTCCCCAGGTCTTTGAGATTTAATCTTGAGGGGAGTATAAAGGATGCCTGAAATTCTACCTCATCTATGAATTCTTTGAAACTTTGCCCGCTTTCATAGATCAAATTAAAATATTTTGCATATAATTCTGAAAATGGGGTATAAATCTTCAGATGATCAAGATTTACTGACTGATCCTTTATCATAGCATCGGCAGACAAATGTTTTACAATGAAGCCACTTTGCTCATTAAATGTCAAATCCTTTATCTGAAAAATGATTGAATCCCTGATGCGGAGATTTTCTAATATGATGTTTATATTTGAAACACGCATATTGTCATAATTTACAGAACCTGGCAGATTTTTTTCATATGGATTTTTTACAATGTTTGCTTTTGAATTCATTAGTTCAAAACGATTACAACGGATATCCCATGGAGATTTACTCTTTGGTGTTTTAGTTGAATCATCACTGCTAAAAACATCTGCTAAAAAATCAAGATTTGAAGAGGTTGAATCACTGATATAATTAAAAAACAAATGTTTAATCTTGATATCAGAAAACAAAAGTGTTTTTTTACTCACCTGCACTTTTTTTATCCCGGTTTGTAATTCACCCAGATAAACCAGGCTGTCTCCGGTCAAATCTTTGAGCAGAACGTCTTCAAGAATAATTTTATTAAAGAGAGAAATATCAATACCACGAACTTCAACATCAATATCGTATTGCTCCGAAAAATAATCAATTATTTTACCAGTCAGGTAAGTCTGCACCCTACTGCTCCGGAAAATAATATATAAAACAAGTAGGATACCGAAAATAGAGGCAATAATATATCCTGTTTTTTTATATGATTTCAGATTTATTTTCAATTTTGTACCTTTAAAAAAAATATTTAATAAATAATGGCAGAAATTTGGCAAAATCTATGAGTCCAATGCTAAAAACCTCTTTGTTGCAAAATTTTTCGTTTTTTGTCCCGGCTCGAGAAAAATACCCCCGGCATTTTATGCATGGGGCAGGTTCGATTTTGACAAAAATAATACTTTTAGGAGCGGACTCATCAATGAAAAACCTGCCAAAAATATATTTTTATTTTATTTTGTAACCTGATAATTTAAACGAAATTGGCAAACAGATGTTTGTTTATCAGTTATAAACATGATTGTCAGGAGACAAATATTTGACCAATTATGTTGTTTTAGGTCATTAACGAACAGAATTTATTGATGAGTATTATTATTTTAGGGATAGAGACATCATGTGATGACACATCAGCAGCTGTTATAAAAGATGAATATATCTTGTCTAACATCACAGCAAATCAGGAAGTACATAAAAAATATGGCGGTGTGGTGCCGGAACTTGCATCAAGAGCACATCAACAACATGTTATTCCGGTTGTGGATACAGCATTGAAGGAAGCAGGCATATCAAAAAATGATCTTTCTGCAATTGCCTTCACAAGAGGACCGGGATTACTGGGTTCATTATTGGTAGGGACTTCATTTGCAAAAGGATTGTCCCAGGCGCTCAATATTCCACTCATAGACATTAATCACCTGCACGGGCATGTGTTGGCTCATTTTATAAAAGAAACCGGTCAGGAAAACAGGCAACCTGAATTTCCTTTTTTATGTCTGTTAGTTTCAGGTGGTCACTCACAGATTATTATTATGAAAAACTTTTTTGACTTTGAAGTTATTGGTAATACCATTGATGACGCCTCAGGAGAAGCATTTGATAAAAGCGCCAAACTTCTGGGTCTCCCCTACCCGGGTGGTCCTTTGATTGACAAATATGCCAAGAACGGAAATCCAAATGCTTTTGAATTTGCAAAGCCAAAAATTCCCGGTTATGACTATAGTTTCAGCGGATTAAAAACATCTATTCTTTACTTCCTTCGTGATAAGCTGAAGAAAAATCCCAATTTTATTGAAAAAAATATGCATGATTTATGTGCTTCAATCCAGCAAACGATAATTGATATTTTGACAAAAAAACTCATTCTTGCTGTCAGGGATACCGGAATTAAAGAAGTAACCATTGCCGGAGGAGTTTCCGCTAATTCTGGTTTGCGGGAAACTTTAACCAACATGGCAAACAAAAAAAGCTGGAACCTGTTTATTCCTAAATTCAGCTATACGACTGACAATGCTGCAATGATTGCAATAACAGGGTATTATAAATATCTGAACAATG
>CAZVTW010000066.1:0-17626 GCA_964629805.1 uncultured Bacteroidales bacterium
AGATTGAGCTGAATTTTACCGAAGACAACATGATCCGGATCAGGGATTACGGACGAGGGATACCGCTTGGTAAGGTGTTGGATGTGGTTTCTAAGATGAATACCGGCGCCAAGTATGATTCAAAAGTATTTAAGAAATCTGTCGGGCTGAATGGTGTTGGGATAAAGGCTGTGAATGCTTTATCGGACTATTTCAGGATCAGCTCGGTCAGGGATGGTAAAGTAAAGTCTCTAGAGTTCGAAAAAGGAACACTAAAAAACGATAGTCCTCTCGAAGATTCGGATGCCAGGAACGGCACTGAGATTATCTTCAAACCTGACAGTGAACTTTTTGGCGATTTTGAGTATATTGATGACTACATCGAAACCATGCTCAGGAACTACGTGTATCTGAACGCCGGTTTACGCATGAATTTCAATGGCGCTGTTTTTTATTCGAAAGACGGTTTGCTTGACCTGCTCAGGGATAATATGAATTCACCCGGTCTCTACCCCATAATTCATCTTAGAGGAGAAGATATTGAAGTGGCAATAACCCACGGTAATCAATACGGGGAGGAATACTATCCGTTTGTTAACGGGCAGCATACAACACAGGGCGGCACGCATCTTTTGGCATTTAAAGAAGCGCTTGTGAAAACAATTCGCGACTTTTACAAAAAAGATTTTGACACATCAGATATCCGGACATCCATCATTGCAGCTATCAGCGTTAAAGTGCAGGAGCCGGTTTTTGAATCCCAGACCAAGACCAAACTCGGCTCAAAAAACATGAGTCCCGATGGTGTGAGTGTTCGCAACTTTATTATGGATTTTCTCACATCCAAACTTGACAATTATCTTCATAAACATTCCGAAACTGCAGATATTATCCAGGATAAAATTATTGCCTCGGAAAAGGAGCGCAAAGCAATATCCGGAATTAAAAAACTGGCCCGTGAACGTGCTAAAAAAGTGAGTCTGCATAATAAAAAACTGAGGGACTGCCGCATTCATTATAATTCAACTCATGAATTACGCAGTGAATCAACCATTTTTATTACTGAAGGGGATTCGGCCAGCGGATCGATCACCAAAGCCAGGAATGTTAACACGCAGGCAGTTTTTAGTCTGAAAGGGAAACCACTAAACACCTATTCCCTGACAAAAAAGATTGTTTACCAGAACGAAGAGTTTAACCTTCTGCAGGCAGCCCTGAACATTGAAAACGGAATTGAAGATATACGCTACAACAACATTGTGATTGCAACAGATGCAGATGTGGACGGCATGCACATCAGGTTGCTTTTAATAACTTTTTTTCTGAAATTTTTTCCTGAAGTTATAAAATCAAAACACCTGTATATTCTTCAGACACCGCTTTTTAGGGTCAGGAACAAGAAGGAGACGATTTACTGTTACGACGACAATGAAAAAGACAAAGCCATTAAAAAACTTAAAGGGAATCCTGAAATAACCAGGTTTAAAGGGCTGGGAGAAATTTCACCGGACGAATTCAAACATTTTATTACTGATGACATCAGGCTTGAACCTGTTTTACTCAACCGGGATTCTTCAATCTCAGGCTTGCTTGATTTTTACATGGGTAAAAACACACCGGAGAGGCAGGAATTTATCATTGAAAATCTCCGCCTTGAGGTAGAAGAAGTTGCGTAGAATCAAATAAAATCCGGACTTGAACAATTGATTAAAAATAATTTGGCCATATGGAAGAAAACGAAAACGGACATTTAGAAAACCAGCAAGACGGGAATATTGAAGAGGGCCAACAATCAATGCCTGAACACAGGAATATCAAGTATATAAACGGGATGTACAAGAACTGGTTTCTTGATTATGCTTCCTATGTCATACTTGAACGCGCTGTTCCACTGCTCCAGGATGGCTTGAAACCGGTTCAGAGACGAATTCTCCATGCCATGCGCCGGATTGAAGACGGGCGTTACAACAAAGTCGCCAACATCATCGGGTACACCATGCAATATCACCCTCATGGAGATGCATCTATCGGAGAGGCACTTGTTCAGCTCGGGCAAAAAGATTTACTCATAGACACCCAGGGAAACTGGGGAAACTATCTCACCGGGGACAATGCAGCAGCCCCGAGATATATTGAAGCCCGGTTGTCTAAATTTGCGCTGGAGGTGGCTTTTAACCCCAAAACAACAGAATGGAAACCTTCCTATGACGGACGTAACAAAGAACCAGTCAGTTTGCCGATGAAATTCCCCCTGTTGCTGGCCCAGGGTGTTGAAGGGATTGCTGTCGGACTGGCATCCAAAATTCTACCACACAATTTTAACGAGCTGATTCAGGCTTCTATCCTGCACCTCCAGGGTAAAAAATTCGAATTATACCCGGATTTTCCAACAGGTGGATTTGCCGATTTTTCGAAATACAATGACGGAATACGCGGCGGAAGAGTCAGGGTCAGGGCAAAAATATCGATTCTTGACAGAAAAACACTGGTAATCAGCGAAATTCCTTACGGAAAAACAACAAATGCTGTTATTGACTCCATTGTCAGCGCCAGTGATAAAGGGAAAATTAAAATTAAAAAGGTTGATGATAATACAGCTGCAAATGTTGAGATTCTCGTACATCTTGCCCCGGGTGTCTCACCGGATATGGCCATTGATGCCCTGTATGCCTTTACTGACTGTGAAATATCCATCTCTCCCAATGCCTGCATCATCGATGACGAGAAGCCCAGATTTATCGGCATATCCGAAATACTTAAAATTTCTACCGTCTCAACGGTAAATCTGCTCCGAAAAGAGCTGGAAATCAGGAAAAGTGAACTGGAAGAGGACTGGCATATGTCCTCTCTTGAAAAAATATTCATTGAAAATAAAATTTATTCCCACATTGAGGAATGCGAAACCTGGGAGGCTATTATTGAAACCATTGATAAAGGACTGAAACCTTTCAAAAAGTTGCTCAGGCGCGTAGTCACCAGGGATGATATTGTCAAACTGACAGAGATAAAAATCAAGAGAATATCTAAATATGATGCTTTCAAAGCTGACGAACATATAAAATCAATAGAGGAGGAACTGAAAAAAGTCCTATACCATATTGAGCATATTATTCCTTATTCCATTGAATATTTCAAAAATATAAAGAAAAAATACGGCAAGGACAGGGACAGAAAAACTGAGATTCGCAGTTTTGATACAATAGAAGTAACCAAGGTGGTTGTCAACAATGTGAAATTGTATGCCAATAAAAAAGAAGGTTTTGTTGGGACATCACTCAAAAAAGATGAGTTCATCTGCGAATGCTCTGACATTGACGACATCATCGTTTTCCTGAGAGACGGACGGTATATGGTCACAAAAGTATCGGAAAAATCATTCGTCGGGAAAAACATTATCCATATCGATGTTTTCAAAAAAAATGATGATCGAACCATTTATAACGCCATCTATTATGACGGAGGAACCGGGAACACAATAGCAAAACGATTTGCTGTTACTTCAATAACCAGGGACAGGTTTTATGATGTAACAAAAGGGGCTGAACATTCAAAAATATCTTATTTCTCCTCTAACCCAAATGGTGAGGCTGAAATACTTAAAATTATTCTTAAGCCCAAACCACGGCTCAAAAAGCCGGTTATTGATTTCGATTTTAGTGAAATGGCTATCAAGGGCAGGGGATCGATAGGAAATATCATCACCAAACATGCCATCCATAAAATAATTCTCAAGAAAAAAGGCGAGTCAACACTCGGTGGTTGCAAATTGTGGTTTGATCATGATGTCCTGAGGTTAAATACAGAAGAACGCGGTGTGTATCTCGGTGAATTCTTTGATGAGGACAAAATTATTGTCATGAACAAATCAGGTTACTTCAGCATTTATGATTTTGATATGAACCTGCATTTCGAGAATAACATTGAAATCATCGAAAAATTTGATCCTCAGAAAGTGTATTCAGTTGCTTTTTACGACGGGGAACAAAAATATTCCTACTTAAAACGCTTCATAGCCGAAGAAACTGAAAAGCAAACCAGTTTTATTGGTGACCACAAAGATTCAAAACTCATTCAGATGACAACGGAAGCTTTCCCCCGTTTTGAAATCATTTTTGGCGGAAAAGATAAACATCGTTCATCTATCATTATCGATGTAAATGAGTTTATAGGTGTAAAAAGCTATAAAGCACGCGGAAAAAGGATATCTACACATAAAATAAAAACAATCAATCAACTGGAGCCGCTGGTAAACGAAGAAAAGATAAAAGCTTTCAAAGAAGAACAAATCAATTCTGTGGAGAATAAGATGAACAAACCTAAAAATCCCCCGGGACAGGGTGAATTATTTAAAGATTAATTTTCCTGCATATGATTATTTACCTCATTGGTTTTATGGGCGTTGGTAAATCTACCATTGGTAAGGCGCTTGCCAGGAAAACAAGGATGAGATATATAGACACTGACAGGGCTATAGAGAGGAAATACGGACTGTTTATCCCCCATATTTTTGAATTTGAAGGAGAAGAAGCGTTCCGGGAAAAAGAACATGACACTTTACTGGAATTGGCTGCTCTGAACAATATAATCATCTCTGCCGGAGGTGGTACTCCCTGTTTCTATGATAATGTTGAAATAATGAAACATTCCGGACTTGTTGTTTATTTAAAAGCTTCTGTTGGCTTCCTGCTGGCACGCTTACAAAAATCCAGGTCAAAAAGACCCATTTTACAGGGGAAATCAGATATTGAACTGCTCGAATATATCAAATCAGAGCTGCCTGCACGTGAAAAATACTATTCACAAGCGCACCTGATAATTCCGGCAAAAAATCCCGACATTGGTATGATATGGTCCGAAATTTCCACTTACTCTGAGTCATAGCCTTTTGTGCTTTGCTCGTTTTGTTACACGGAGATTCACGGAGAAGTCACCGAGTTGCACGGAGTTTTTTTTCTCTCTGTGGTTCCCGGTGTCTACTCAGTGGTTCAATGTATTCCGGCTTTTTGATGCGGAGTTAAATCAATGTAAATTAATTCTCTATATCCCAAATATTCTTTAGACAGGAATATTATCCCTTTTAAATAGTTACAAAAATTACAGTATTAATTTGCTTCTCTCACCGAATAAATATAATTTGGGGCACTAAATTAAAAAAACTACTAACATGAATAATCTTAAAAAAATTCTTAAAAAAGCATCCTTACCATTAAAAACGGCCATTGTCCCTGCTATACTTTTTAGCGCTTGTGACCAGCCGGAAAAGCAGGAAGAGACAAAAAAGACTGCTGATGAAGAATTAAAAAGACCCAATATCATCATGTTTTATACGGATGATAATGCATTTTGGTACTGGGGATTTGGCGGAGGGCCAAAACTGTCTCCTAACATTGACAAAATTGCAGACGAGGGGGTTGAATGTACACAGTTTTATTGTTCCTCGGCAGTATGTACCCCAAGCAGATATTCACTGCACACGGGAAAATTTGCCGGAAGATGTCAGCATGAGGATTTCCTGGAATCATATCCTGAAAACGAACCGTATTGTATTACCTGGAATACATTTTTGGATGCAGAAAAAGAAACGACCCTGGGTGACATATTCCAAAAAGAAGGTTATACAACCGCTTTTGTCGGCAAATGGCACATGAGTCCGCATGGAGGACTTGATTACGGATTTAATGCTGATGATGACCCTGCTGATCCGGAAGTTGACAAAAAACTTAAAAAATACCAGCAGGACATGGTTGAACTGATAAAAAGCACCGGATATGATTATGCATCTTCAATAACGCCGTACAATAATGACTGGCATCCGGTTGATGCGGTAAATGTCCACAACCTGGAATGGTATGCCAAAGGAGCTATGGACTTTCTTGATATGCACAAAAACAATGTCAAGCCATTTTTTCTCATCGTCAATATCACGACACATCACGGTCCCTGTCATATAGAGTCCATCAATTCTGATATCCGCATGACCCAGGCCGGACTTGTCGATGGTCTTGAAAATGTTATGCCACCCAGATCAACAATTTTCGACAGGATAGAAGAAAAAGGCTATGAAGTCAATTTTAAAACAGCAGGAACAGTGTGGACGGATGATTGTGTCGCTGCTGTGCTCGATCACGCAGAAAAAACAGGATTTGATGACAACACTGCTGTAATTTTCACAACAGACCATAACAGGTACGACGGTAAAGCCACATGTTACCAGGGAGGCGTGCATATACCCTATATCATGAAATATGACGGAGTTATTCCTGCCGGCAGTAAATGTAACCAAAGAATCCAGATAATTGACATGCTTCCGACACTGGCTGAAATGTGTGATGTTAGCCTGCCTGATAATGTTGAAATTGACGGAATAAGTGCCTGGAAAGCAATCAGTGGCCAGATGGGTGACCAAAAACTACGCGATGACCTGTATTTTGACTTCGGATATACACGCGGAATCTTGCATGAAAACTGGAAATATATCGCTTTCAGACTGCCGGACAGCTTATTAAACAACATGAAAAACGGGACAGTTGAAAAAGCATATACGATTCATGGTAAAATCAAAAAAGAACCGCCGGTTCTCCGGTATAAACATTATTTTGATCCTGATCAGTTATACAATATCAAAGAAGACCCTGACGAACAAGTTAATCTTGCTTATGATCCTCAATACAGGGAAAAACTTCAGCAAATGCAAAAAAGGCTCAAAGCATATTTAACCACGTTTGACCATCCATTTGAACTGGACGAAGTTGATGAATTTTATTTTACTGATGAATACAAAAAACTTTGTGAAAAAGCCAGGATTTTTGATATGAATACGGAATATTGGTACAGGAAAGGATGTTACTAAAAATAAAACAATTATGAATAAATCAGCCAGTTTCTTCACCACAGTTATGCTCCTGTTTGTCATTTTTTCGTGTCAACAGGAAGATAAAAAGGAGTATGATTTATCATCTGAAATCAGCTCAACAGATGAGTTGTTTGAGATGTTTACTCAACCGCCGGCCTCCTACAAAAGTGCGCCGTTATGGTCATGGAACCATAAAATAACCAGGGATGAAATAGAATTTCAACTCAAAGAATTCAGAGAAGAAGGAATTGGTGGTGTGTTTATTCACCCCCGACCGGGCCTGATAACTGAATATTTATCAGATGAATGGTTTGATTTGTGCAAATTTACAATGGAAAAAGGGAAAGAACTGGGCCTGAAAACATGGATGTATGATGAAAATTCTTTCCCGAGCGGATTTGCAGGCGGACATGTACAACATCAAATGCCGTCGTCTTATAACAAAGGAATTGCCCTTATTCCGCATAAATTCAATACCATGCCTGATACTGCAGGTGAATTTTATATTATACTCAAAAAATCAGGAAATGAGTTTGTTGATGTTACCAATGATGCTGTTGGAATGGCAGGTGAAAGAGGGAATTTTTACGCATTTACCAAAGGATTTGCACCTGCAGCCAATTTTACAGGTGGTTATCCCTATGTTGATCTCCTTCACGACAGCGTAACAGAGACATTCATCAGGCTGACAATGGCAGGATATGAAAAAGTTTTCGGAGAAGAGTTCGGGAAAGCGGTACCCGGAATTTTCACTGATGAACCAAATATAGGACGCGGCACACCAGATGGATCAATCAGGTGGACACCAAAACTGTTTGATGTGTTCGAAGGGACCTGGGGATACAGCCTCATTCCGCATTTGCCCGCCTTACTTGAAGAAACCGGCAACTGGAAAACAGTCCGGCACAATTATTACCAGGTTGTCCTGCAGAGGTTTATTGACAGATGGGCCAAACCCTGGCATGAATATACTGAAAAGCATAATCTGAAATGGACAGGTCATTACTGGGAGCACGGCTGGCCGAGTCCGCACCACGGAGGTGATAACATGGCCATGTATGCCTGGCATCAAATGCCAGGTATTGACATGCTTTTTAACACCCGCAGTGAACGTCCCGACCAGTTTGGAAATAACAGGGCTGTCAAAGAACTTATCAGTGTGGCAAACCAGTTTGGCTACAACCGGACTTTATCTGAGACTTACGGCGGCTCAGGCTGGGACCTGACATTTGAGGATATGCTCAGGAACGGCAACTGGCAATATGCATTAGGCGTGAATTTCCTTAACCAGCACCTGTCATATTATTCTATTCTGGGCACCCGGAAATATGATTTCCCACAATCCATTTCATACCAGACAAGCTGGTGGGACTATTATGATGTCCTTGCTCAGTATTTCGCACGTGTATCTGTTGCACTGGCTGCCGGAGACCAACTCAACCGTATTCTTGTGCTTGAGCCGACAACTTCTGCATGGATGTATTTTTCACCAAAAAAATCAAACCAGGCTTTTGACAGAATTGGTGAATCATTTGAAAATTTTGTTGATGAACTCGAAGAAAAGCACATTGAATACGACCTGGGATGTGAAAACATCATCAAAGACCATGGCCGGGTTGATGCTCAGACATTCATTATCAAAAAGAGAGGATATGATATTGTCGTTATCCCACCAGGAATGGAAAATCTTGACAGTACTACTTTCAGTCTTCTGAAGCAATATGCTGCTGACGGCGGACATGTCTATTCATTTTCAGGGGTTGTTGATTACATTGACGGCAAAAAAAGTGATGCTTTTAAGCAGATGGCAACAGATTACGGCTCGCAAATACATTTTGCAGGAAATATAAACCAGGTTCTTGATATTTTTGCTCCAAAAGGGCTGAAGATAGATAACCAGGGTACTATAAAAGGTGAATTATACCACCACAGGCGATTGCTCCGGGATGCCCAACTGTTGTTTTTTACCAATTTTAACCCTGAGGAAATATCAAAAGCCACTGTCGAAGTCAACACAAAACATGTTTACCTTATGAGCCTGTATACTGGTCAACTGGAAGAATATCCATCTGTCACAAACAAGGAAAAATCATCATTTGAAATAGAAATTCATCCTGGAGAAGGTCAACTTTTTTTATGTACAGATAATCCTCTCGAAGCAAAGAAAGTTGAAAGGAATTTAGAATACCAGCCAGTTCAAACCCCGGACAGTTTTGAAATACAACATGGAAGTGACAATGTCCTGGTGCTTGATTATTGCGATATCACCTATGACAACAGAAAACACAGAGGCCTGAATTACTACGACGCAACAATGAAACTGTTTAAAGACCGGGGTTTCACACAGGGAAATCCCTGGACTGTGGCTGTACAGTTTAAACAGGAATATATTGAGCAGGGCCAATGGGGCGATGGATCCGGATTTGAAGTTGAGTTCCCCTTTTATGTTTCTGAAGATGTCTATAGTGATGTTTTTAGCTCTTTTCAAGCAGCAATAGAAAACCCGGGGTTGTATGATGTGTTCATAAACGACAGCCTTGTATCACCTATGGAAGATGAATGGTGGCTCGAAAGGACAATTGGTGTTTTTCATTTGGGAGATAAAGTAAAATATGGGAATAATATCATTAAACTGGTTTGCCGGCCAATGTCTGTATTTGCAGAAATTGAGCCTGTTTTTATCCTGGGCGATTTTTCTGTTGCACAGGCAGATAAAGGATTTATAATCAAAAACCGTCAAGAATTAAAAACCGGTAGCTGGAAAGAACAGGGACTGCCAATGTATGCCCGGGAGGTGAATTATTCCGGACAATTTTCTGCAGAAGGAACCGGAACACATTATAAGGTCAGATTAACCGACTGGAATGGCACTGTTACACATGTTTCAGTGAATGGAGAAGATGCCGGACTGATCTTTTGTCAGCCTTATGAACTGGACATTTCAAAACTCGTTCATGAAGGGAATAATACGATAACTGTTTCAGTAACCGGTTCTTTAAAAAATGTGCTTGGTCCCTTTCACGGAAAACAACGGCAAGGCATCGTTACACCCTGGAGCTGGAAATATCCACCCGAAAAACAACCCGCCGGCGATGACTACCATCTCATCGACTATGGTTTGTTTGAAGAATTTCAGATTTTGCGGGCGGAATAAAAATATTGCCATGTTCAGTTCGTTTGCACAAAAAAAAATATTCATCAGTCCGCTCCTGAAAAAACTGGTATGCTAACCTTACAAAACAATCAACAACAAAAAGGTTGGTATAAAACACTATAAACCTACTATCAAAACCATTGTATGAAATACACTGCAAAATCAAATAAGCTCCGGGAAATTAAAAATTCCTTCCGGTCTTTGATAACATCCCGGTTTATAAATGGAATTCTTTTATTGATAATTCCTGGTTTTTATTTTATAACAGGAAGTTATTTCAGGGAATTACTTGGGGATTTATCATTACGGTCTGTTGATCCGGATTATATTTATTACATCAGCGGAATAACCATTTCAGAAGGAGAATTTATACTAAACCATATTGATAATCCGGGCACACCCTTACAATATCTTGTTGCTGTCATCTTCAGGATAGTTTATTTGCTCCGTTCAACCAATGTGTCATACCTGGAAGATGTATTTACTCATCCTGACCTGTATCTTTCTACGGTCAATATTTTTCTGACAGGATTAATATCATTGGCATCATTATATACCGGAAAAAAAATTTACAGACATACAAAATCCTTTATTTATGCTGTTTTAATACAAACAGCCCCCTTAATTCCTGCTATATGGTATGATATTATTGGCAGAGTGACTCCTGAATTGTTATTACCCATTCCAATTTTGCTGCTTTCGTCATATCTGATTAAAATTCACCAGGCTAATCGTTCATTTAACCAATGGGAAGATGTAATAATCCTCTCATTGATATGTGCTTTCGGATTATCTGTCAAATTATCATTTATTTCAATCCTCTTCATCCCCTTGTTTATCATTTCTCGCCGGAATAAGAAAATATCATTTATTTTCATGACATTTATTCTTTTCCTGATATTTGCTTTACCGGCTACCTTGCAGTTTAGCAGATTTTTTGGCTGGATAAAGAAACTGTTCGTTCACAGTGGCCAATACGGAAGAGGTGATGACAGCATTATTCATCTGCCGGTGTTTTTCGAACATCTTGGCGAATTATTCCAAACAGAAAGATTTTTTATCTACCGGGTTATTGTCCTGTTAATAATTGCAACTGCAGGCTTTTTTCTCATACAAAGAAAAAAAGTAAGACACCCTGTCCTGATTTCATTTGCCTTGTTGTCTTCGGTTATCATTCAGATTATCATTGTATGTAAACATTTTGAACACAGGTATTTTATCCCTTCATTGCTTCTGAGTCCGCTACTGGTATATTTCATTGCAGAGATGATTAAAACATATATAAAACGGAGACTATTCCAAAAAATAGTTATGGTATGTATTGTGCTATTGTTAATATGGAAAATCAACCGGCAGTTTAGCTCTGTCAGAGCCAGGTCAAGGGGTATAGGCAAAGAGGTGGAAAGCAGGAAGGAAACCAGGCATTTTATTTCAATGCTTGGTAACAATAACATCACAATAATTTGCTCAAAAAGTTACGGATGTCCGTATAAGCAATACTGCTTAATGTTTAGTTACTGTTGGGCAAGTCACCGGCGAAGACCGGCTTATAAAAGCGTACTTAGCAAATTATATCCAAACACATACCAATATTTTACCTTTGATAACACCCTGAAATACTGGTCTGAAAAACTGACCCTGGAAAAACTGACCGATACCACAAAAAATGTCATTTTATACCTTGAAAAAAATGATACGGAATTGTATGATAGGTCAATAAAGAAATTGCAGAATGAGGTAAAAATTGATTTTCATTGCGACAGCATCCTGTTATACGAAAATCAAAACAACCAGGAAGTTTTGTACAGGTTAAAGATATTTTAATACTAAGACATATTATCCCGTCAAAATTTGTCCATTTCCTTTTTTCCTTAATAAAAGTCATTTATCACTTGAAATTATTTGAAAACGTGTCCGTTTCCATTCGTTACTTTCTAAAAAATTCTTTGTAAGTGGTCCTTGTTATTCAAAATTATTATATAGCTAAGTAGTTACAAAAATTTATACTTTTAGTTATGAAGTATATGTAACGTTCTTTCTGATATAATGAAAGATTGTTATTTATCTTTTCTGATAATATTTTTGACTTGACAGTTAAATCAAATTAACCAAATGGTTCCATATTTTTTTTAAAAAAAGTGACATAGGTCTTCAAAAGAATGAAAAAAGTACATAGCTCCGGGAATTTGTTTTACCTGCGTATGTCCCTGATCACTATTTTCCGTAATATACAAAAGGAGCCCAGTAATATGGGTCTGTATATTGCTGACCGTGTTTCCCGGTCATAAATTCAAGTTTTGTA
Organism: uncultured Bacteroidales bacterium; assembly: GCA_964629805.1. Classification (GTDB taxonomy): domain Bacteria; phylum Bacteroidota; class Bacteroidia; order Bacteroidales; family CAZVTW01; genus CAZVTW01. The sequence continues at coordinate 12,289 of CAZVTW010000066.1, forward strand.
AGGGCAATGGCTTCATAAAACGGGATGTTCTGCTTAAAAACCTTTCCGTACATTGATAACATAAAAATTTTTGTGGCTATATCATCGACCTGCCAAAGGGAAACCGATATACCGGCAGCGCCGGCTAATAACCACGATTGCGTTAATCCGACCACACCTTCGCCGCCATATATTTTCCCAAGTCCTGTCTCGCAAGCCGAGAGATTAACAAATTCTGCCTGTACATCTAAACCGGCAATTTCCTGCATTCGCAAATACCCGTCGTTCAAGGTATCGGCGCCAAGTGAAAGAATGATGGCTGAAAGCTCAGGCGCTTCAGGAACTACCGTTCCGTGTGTGGCAAAATGAATAAGATTATAGTTTTTGAGTTCCTGGCGTACATTTTTTTGTTTCAGTAAGGTTTCATTTGCATCTTTTCCTGTTATTAAATCGGCCTTTGGATTTAATCTGGCAATAGCCCTTACTTCGGCCAAGGTACCGGGCAGGTTTTTCCACTCGCCGCGATTCACTTTTTCATATATTTGCTGCATATCTCTGTCTTCGGCAATTGCACTTAAAATTTCTGCTTCATGTATTGCATCCTGCATCTCAATGTCATACGTTTTTTCGTTGTAAACTGCCCCACCAATAGCGAGCATGGCATCTTTAGATATTTGACTAATATTTTTCTGATCTTCAAATCGTTGCTTTATAAAATTCAACACAGAAAGCGATTGAGAATAACGAATGGTATATTTTTCGCACAAATACCTTCCATCGGGCATTATCAGTGTTTCAAATGGCAAATAGCCCAGTATTCCATCGGGCAGGATTAATAATTTTTCCTTGTTCTGTATATGTTTTTCAATGTCGCCAAAAAGAAACACATACAATTGTTTTGATAATTCAACAAATGCAAGTCTTTCTTTTGTCGATTTGTGCTGTGAAACCAGTAATAATCTGTATCGGTTTATTATTTCATCAAATTTTAACTTATTGGTCTTATTCTCACTAAATTTCACAAATCCGCGCTCCGTATCGCCTTTACCGCGAAAAGCCACACTGCCCTTTTCTACTTTTGTTTTTATTTTGTCGCCCTGTGTTTGCCATAAGGTATCGATCAAAAGCTTATTGGAGACTGTGTAGCCGGCAGCCGTATCCTTCACTAAAACAAGCCTTGCGGAAAAATTCCAACCCATATTTGCAAATTTAACAATAGCTGTTTTGTCTTCTTTTACCCAATTGTCGGCTAATTTGTATGAATCAATTGTCTGATTGTTCGGATTGTCTATCAATTGCTCGAACAAAAATTTTGCCGAGGAGGTTTCAGTATTATCAAAGGCATTGTAATACTGTCCTTTGCTCATGTATGAGTAGGTTAACCATTGGTACACATAATTCTGGGCAGCAAAATAATCTCTTCGCAATGTGCCTTTGGCTGTTAACCGGAGGTCCTCAATCGATTCAATGGCCTTGTTAAAGTATTCAATGGCAGTATCGTATTTTTCCCAATTGCAATATATCTGTCCGATATTTTCGTAGTCTAATGCGAGCGAACTTTTGTGATTCAGTTTTTCATCCAATTTTTTTGCTTGTTTATAATATTCAAGGGCTTGCGAATATTTTTTTTGCTTGTAATAGCACAGCCCCATATTGCTGTAGCATGGCGCTATACTCGAAATGTTGTTTAGGGTTTTATGTGTTTCCAGGGCCTTTGAAATGTTATCAATAGCCTGTGCATATTTTTTTTGTTGAAGATAAACCAATCCGATACTATTCATAACAATGGCTTCTTTATCCTTTAATCCGAGACGCTTGTTGATTTCCATTGATTTGTTAAAATATCTGAGGGCCTCCATATAATCGCCCTTTTGGTAATAAATGGCGCCTATGTTGTGAAAATCGGTAGACGAACTTATCTCAAACCCGTTTTTTTGACTGATTTCTAATGCTTGTTTATAATAAGATAGCGCCTTATCATAATTTCCCCAATTTCTGTAAATCAGGCCAATGTTATTGAGCGATTTGGAAATCCCCTGCTTGTAATTGGCCGAACGGTTAAGTTCCAGGGCCTTTTCGTAAAATATAAGGGCTTTATCAAAATCGCCTTGTGAACTATAGAGCGATGCAAAATGGTGATACGAGATAGCAATACTAACAGGATCGGCATTAAACTCTTTTTTTAATTCAAGTGCGTATTGATAATACTCCATTGCCTTTTCATATTGCCCCCAGTTTTCGTAAAGGTTGCCAATGTTTATTAAACGGGAAGCAATGTCAGACTTATTTCCTGTTTCTTTGCTTATTTTGAGCGCCCTGGCAAAATATATATATGCCGAATCGTACATGGCCCTTACAGAATACAAAGTGCCGATATTATTTAATGTAACCGAAATTTCCCGTTTATCATTCAATGTTTCAAAAATAGCCAATGCCTCATTATGCTTTTTCAGGGCTTCGGTGTATTTTCCCTGCCCATTGTAAATCAAAGCAATGCTATTGATGGTAAGTGCTGTGCTTTTTGCATTGTTATATTTCCGTTTTATTTTTAGTGATTCTTTCATATAAAACAATGCGCTATCGTATTGCTCCCTTGTATCAAAGACATCTCCAATATTTTTAAGGCGGTAAGCTGCATCCAATTCCCGCTGTTGTGCCTGGCATAATTCCAGTGATCTGTTGTAGTAAACCATCGCTGAATCAAGCATTAGCCGGTTGAAAAATACGATGCCCATGCTATTGTACACCTCTGCAATCTGATATTGGTTGTTTACTTCTATGAAAAGCCGGAGCCCTTTTCGATAGTATTCCAAAGCTTTGGAAAGGTTATTTTTATTGGCGTATATTTTTGCTATATTGCCAATCGTAATGGCTTCGCTGTTTTTGTCGTCCAATTCTCTTTTTATTGTCAGTGCTTGTGAATATTTTTTTAAAGCCTTGTCGTATTGCTGCAATTCCTTGTGTGTATTTCCAATAAAGTTTAACAGAATCGAATTTTCTGCCTGCCTGCCTGTCTTTTTGTTTATAAGCAGGGCTTTCTCATAATACACCAAAGCGCTGTCGTAATGTTGTTGCGCAAATAGTACATTTCCGATGTATTTATTTATATTGGCTTCATCATGTAGCTTATTCAGTTTATGAAATATGTCAAGCGATTGTTTGTATTTTTTGATAGCCACCGGATAATTCAACATTTCATCATAAGCCCATGCTATTTTGAAATGCAGCAATCCAATCATATATTCATTATTCAATTCTTTTTCAATTTCCAATGCATTTTCATAGTATTCAATAGCTTTTTTATTGTTGTTTAGTGCAGAATACGTCTTTCCTATCAGGTTTAACCGAAACGAGCTTTCACTCTCCAGGCTCAATTGTTGGCATAATTCGAGCGATTGCTTATAAAACACAAGAGCGCTGTCGTATTTTTGCATGTGGTAGTATGCTGTACCGGTGTTGCTTGCTTCGCGTGCCATATCCTTTCCAGATTCAATCTTTTTATACAATTGATAAGCGCGATTGTAATTTGCTATGGCAATGGAATATTTTTCCAGGTTTTTGTAACACACGCCAATTCTGCTGTAGGTTGAAGCCAAATCTGCAATACGTGGCATATTGCAAGCGTTTTCATATTCGATTGATTTTAGGAAGAAATCAATGGCTTGCTTGTATTCGCCTTTCTCTGATAAAGCTTTGGCTTTGTACCAATAATCATCGGCCACAGCAGTGTTTAGTTTTCCGTTGATGTAACAAGCCGTACCGGTAGTATCCCCATCAGAATTAAGCCAGACGCAATATCCATCAAGAATTTCAGGATCAATGGATTGTAATTGACCCACCCATTGCAATTGCCCTGAAATGAAATAATCTTTTACTTTACCTACCGGTTTTCCGTTTTCATCGGTCGAAATAACCCGGTAAAATGCAATGCTGTCTTTTATATGAGTGGGCTCCCAGCTTTGCGTATAAAAAATGGTATCAGTAAAAACGGTTTGAGCATTGAGACTATGATATGAAAAGGCAATGGATAGCAGAAAAAATAGAATTTGTATCGGGCTTATATGTTTCATATTTTGTGAATGATAAATGATGGTGCTATTGCTTTGTTATCTCTATGACTAAGTCATGATTGTCATCATTAAAATTGAGCGCACTTAAAGTTTTTTATCAGTGTCATTTAATATCACAACTGTCCGATTAAATCTTTAAACTATATACAGATTCTTTGCTTCGCTCAGAATGACAAGGTGTTAGAGCTGAGGAAGATTTGTGGATTTAAGTCGGCAATCCAAATTACGAATTGTCTAATCGACACAATCAATTTCCTCAAAGTCTTTAAGTATTGACATAGAATCAGCTTTAACTAATTCCGATTCTTCTTTGAGTTTTTCTCCGGAATCTTTTTACGCTGAACTTTATTACAAAACTCAATCGCTTCGTTCATATATCAATGAGGCAACTTTTTAATCCGGGCAAGTATCTTTTCAGTCTCGCCGAATATCGAATCGTCTATTTTTAAGGATACTGTTTTCATGATATTTTAAGGTTATATCACAAAGATATATCTTTATAGTATATCATTCAAGCATTTCAAAACATAATTACTTCATTGAACAATGAATTACATTTGTTCTATTCTTTGAATAAAATTATCATAAATTGAAACTATCTCACCCTTAAAATTATCATCATTCAAATGAGTTTTCATAAAAGCATCCGGGTCTTCTTTTTGTTCATCGGGTAAAACCAAAGTTACCGGAAATGCTTCACAGTGAACACATTTTCCTTCAGTGATATTTTTTACTTCATTAAATACAACATTATGTCCGAATTTATCATTTTTTTTCTCAAAATTACTTCCACAACAAGTTACAAATATCAATTTTTTGGTCTTGTTAAAATGCTTCTTTATAAAATTTTTGAGTGGGATTATCAATTTTCCCATCCAAATTGGGCCACATAGTATGATTTTGTCGTAATGCTCAACATTCGATTTGAGTTTTCTATTTCCGAAATTTAGTCCCATTAACATGAGCAAATGAGAATTAAGCTGTGGCTTAATCTCTTCAATGTCACAGTTCAAATCATGTGCAATTTTATTGGCTAAAAACCTGTTGCTACTTTTGTGAGAATAGAAATAAACCATTGTTTTCATTATTTATGTCTTATAGTGAATAATTCTATAACAGTGAAACATTCTACGAATATTAAATTGGCCAACAAAAAAAATAAAAACTAAAAAGTATTAGTACAGACCTCAAAACACACAAACAGAAAATACATTTAAAATACTGTTTTATAGTCTTTTTGACAATAATTGGACATTCGCTTTTATCTCTTTTAGAATTCAAAAAAATCG
>CAZVTW010000067.1:0-17513 GCA_964629805.1 uncultured Bacteroidales bacterium
GCAACCATCACACCACTACAGAAACTTACTGTGACCTCGTAGGGGAAGCCCAAGCTAATCGGGTGGTCTCACAATAACGACACAGAAAGATTGTAGCAGGCGATGGCGAAACATCTTCGTAAGCCGGAAGTTGTACGAAACCGCCATCAAGTTAATATTCATCAACCTGATGGCGGTTTCGTATAACTTCCGTCTTCCGGCTTCCGTCTTCTGTCTTCTTTCTTCCGTCTTCTACTCCCCTGGCCTGACAATCTTAACCCATTGTCCGTGTTTTTTTGCGTTGACTGAAGCTTCGTACATTTCTTCGGCATAAACCAATGGCAGGTAATATGTCCCTGCATAACTGGCATTGAGATAAATCCTGAATGTCTTTGTTGCTCCTTTTGACAAGTCAAAGTATGTCATGACCCTGTCATCACGGACATCCTGGTAAACAGGTTTTGAAATGTTGTATGACGAACCTGTTTCGACCATCCTGGTGTTGATGATTTCCCATCCTGAAGGGAATATCTGTGTGAGGGCCACATTTTCATATCTGCTGTAAAGTCCCGGGTGTTTGATGGTCACTTCGCTGTAGAAATCTGTGCCCTGTTCTATTTCCGCAGGATTGATGGTTGTCCCGTCTAACATTTTATACCTTACATCCATCTTCAGGTTTTGTTCTTTATCTTCCATGTCGCCGGTCTGTGGTTTTCCCTGAAGGATAACACGTGCATATAAAATCCCTTGTCCGCGGTTTTCAAATTGCAAAACCTGTTTTCCTTTTTCTGAAAGATTAAGCTCAGGTTGTGATATTGGTTTTCCGGTTGAAATATTTTCCTGGTCGTTGTTAAAGGTATAGGTATACGTCATTTCTTTTGTATCCATGTTTTTTTCTGCAAACCCGGAAACAGCAATCAGCGACCAGGCTGTTGTCTGTGTACTGTACCAACGATTTGAAGATAATGATTCGGATATTTCTTTTAATAATGAAAAAGCTTCTTTTGTTTTTCCCTGCAGGTTGAGTACTTCCAGTATCATTGCTTTATCCCTCAACCCAGAGCCATAAGACATCCCGGGTGATGAATACTCTGATACATCATACGTAGCTTCCGAAATAAGTTTTTCGGCAGCTCTTTCTTTTCCGGAAAGGAGATAAGCTGCTGCCAGGCGCCAACGGGCTGCATTGGATAAATTGGCAACAGAACGCAGTCTGTTCATGGCCCCTTGTTCTGTCCGGCCGGCCAGGGCCAGTGTATAAAGCCTGTATGCCTGGCCTAACTGACTGTAAGAACCGTCATTTATCCATTTCCTGGCTTTTGATACCTGGTAGTTTTTCCAGTTGTTAATCAGTCGTTGCGGAACATAATATCCTTTTTTATCGGCTTCTATCAAAAAATGACCGGCATAATTCGTTCCCCACTCGCTCACGTTCATGCTGTTGGGCCAGTATCCGAAACCCCCACCGGCAAGCTGAAACCGTCTGAGCCTGTCTATGGCATGATTAATATTCCGTTCAATATCAGATGAGAATTCTTTGTCTATTTCTGTAAGATTATCGAGGTACAATTGAGGAAAAGCTGCTGATGTTGTTTGCTCAATGCAGCCGTGGGGATATCTGATAAGGAATTTTAAGCGTTTTTCAAGGTTTACAGGTGGTATTGAAGCAACTTCCAGCACAGCGCTGTTTGTACCCCTGATACCAATTGGAGAAAAGCTTGTTTCCCAGCTTTCACCGGCTTCAACAACATTTTCAATAATCTTTGTCACCTGTGGATTTGGCGCTCTGACATCAAGTTCAATGTCGTACAATGCTTTGTAACGTCCTGACTCAGCTTTAATCTGAACCTCAGCCAGGCCGATAACTGTGTCTGTTTCAATATCAAACTCAATAAATTGTTCTCCCGGTTCGTTAACATGTACTTTTTGTTTGTGGTCACCGGAGATTTTAAGAATATCATTTGTTTCAACTGATACTTTCACGTTTTTTATATCATCTTTCATAGCAAAAAGTGTCACAGGCAGCCTGACCTTCTCGCCGGGACCAAGTACCCGTGGCAAGGTAGCAAGCAGCATAAGCGGTTTTTTGACCGGGGTTGTTTTATCATTGCTACCATATGCTTTACCATTACCGGCCACAACCATCGTACGGACAGAGCCAACATATCGCGGCATATTAATACGGTGAGTGTGATTGCCTTTATCCAGGGTGAAAGGGCCTAAAAATCTGACCACTGGTTTAAACCTGATGGCCTTACGGCTTTTTTTGGTCTCACCCGGGGCCCCGCCGCCTATTGCCAGTAATTTTTCCAGTTCTCCGCCCCAGGCGCCAATGACATGATCATAGATATCCCAGGATTTGACCCCCAGGGCTTCTCTGGCAAAAAAATCATCCCACGCATTAGGAGTGGGGAAGTTTGTCAGGTCAAGCAGCCCCTCGTCAACAACAGCTATGGTGTATGTCATCGGTTTTCCATCCTGTTCGGAAACAGTCATTTCGAAAGATTTTTCGGATTCCAGCTCATCCGGCATATCTATCACCGGATGCAGTCGTGTGGCGGGGTCCTCTACCATAACAGGAATAACACCATACAATCTCACAGGCAGGTCGTTTACTGTTTGGGCATGTGGTTGTATATAGGTCGCAAACAAGTATACATTCGGTGTCATCTCACTGGTCACAGGGACAGATATTTCCGTTTTCTCCGGTGAAATATCATGCCAGGAGGTTTGCAAAACTTTTGTTCCATTTTCGATACTTAACAGTACTTTTCCTTTATTGCCGGCCGGAACTTTGAGTTTTATCTGTTCACCCGGCGAATACTGTTCCTTATCGGCAGCAAGTTCCAGCCGTGTTACTCCGCCTTTATCCTGTTTCCGGCGTTGATACCAGGGCCAGTTAACATAAATAACCTTTGCCGTTGAATGACCACTGACAGGATCATAGGCCTTAAGCAAAAACCTGCCATAATCAGGATAATTAATCCGGAAAGACCAGGAAGCACTGCCATTGTTAGCAATCACTCTGCCTGAACGATATGGCTTTTTGTATGTTCTGCCGGCATAATTGGCCAAATCCCCCTTGTAGCGATCCCACCACCATCTCCAGGACAATTTGTAAAGTTTCATTTCAATGGTCCTGTTTTGCATGACCGGCTTACCTTCATAATCAACAATGACAAGATTTGCCTTATGGGTGGTATCGGTGGTCAGCATGCCCCTGTAATTGTTTCCCTCAGGGACATGTACACCAACATATGAAGTGTAAGGATGGAAAGTTTTTGATACCTGGTTGATGCTGAAATTGCCCCCCTGCTCAAAGACTTTAACCAGAAAATTTGCCTGCAGTTTACCCGGAGCATTGCGATTAGTTTTAAAGTCAATTGGAATGTGGGATATACCCTGATCATTTGTTTTCTTTTCAAAGATTGTTGTCATTTCATCATGAAATGGTTTGGAAATATCATCAAAATGGTATTTTTCAAAATCATCAAAGCTTGTTTTGGTTTCATGATAAACCAAATCAACTTTTGTTTTCAGGTTTTTGGCTACTGCTCCGTGCAACCAGTAACTTTCCAGGGTGGCAGTTTGTTTTCGGTTTGCCACAATTTCATCAGACTGAAAATCAAGTTTAATTTTCAGCCTGTTTGGCTTCACTGTTTCTATTTTTAGTTGTTTATTAAAAGACTGACCACCGAGTCGAATATTGGCTGTCCAGTTTCCGGTTGGAGCATCGGGAGCAGTTTTTAATCTGAATGTGTAAAATCCAGTTTCATTTTTTTTCTTCACCTTCCTGTCACTAAGCTGATTGTTTGGATTACGAAGCTCAAGGAGTATTGGATGTCCCTGAGGAAGTGGATTGCCTTCTTCTTTCAAAACAAAAGTGAGATAGATGGAATCACCCGGTCTCCAGACGCCCCTTTCACCATACATATAGCCTTTTAGTCCCTTGCCGACAGCTTTACCTGCAACATCAAACTGGCTTAGCGACAATGACTGACCGTCATCAATTTTAACAATACCATGTTCTGATCCGCGTTTGGCTTCAATAAAAAATGCATCCTCCATATCTTCAAATACAGCTTTTCCTTCCTCGTTTGTTGTTACAGAAGTGAGTGGTTGTTGTTGAAAGTCAAAAACACTGATTTCAATGCCGGAAAGAGGTTCTGTTGTCCTGATATCTGTAACAAAGACATGCAGACTGTTGTCATTACCTTTCTTGGCAATCAGTCCCAGGTTTGAGGCAAAAATATTCCTGGAAACACTTCGTCTGCCGCCGTAGTAAGCTCTGTGACAGGGATTATCCCGGTTTTGCCAGTAGTCCTCTCCGTAGTAGCGATAACCATAATCATAATCTGTTTCATCTGAGAATTGTTCATCATCCATATCAGACATTTCTTCATCCGATGGTGTTTGGCCACAATCATACAGGGAATACTTTTTTCTGAACCCAACCGAAATCCTGTAAATAGCGCCTGGGTCAGTCTTGATGAGGTCGTTCAGGTCAAGGGTAAAACGGTTCCACTGTCCGAAATCAACAACACCAGATTCTTCTAAAGAAACTGTTTTTTTGAGCATGGATTTTCCAACCCTGTGAAGTTGGTATGAACCCTCAAACTGGTTTACCTGGAGAAATTGCCGGATATTATCATCAAAAATTTTTGTTATTTCAATATCAACCGCTTTAAGATTGACTGCTTCAAAAGGTAAAATGAGTCCCTGAACTGAGGAGGGCAGGATAGCGCCTTTACCTGTCCATCTGACAGCAGGTTTGAGCTTTTCAAACGTAACATTGATGGTATTTTCCTGGTTCAGTTTTTTGCCGGCAACATTTTCAATGCCTTCGAAAATAAACACATTATAAGTTCCTTCAAGACGGGTTTGAGGATAGACTCGGACGAGGTTGTTTTCAGTAATTATGCGTGTATTTGGTACATTTTCGATATTGACTAACCCTTTCAAATCCTGGTTGGGATTGATTGGGTCTGTAAATTGTAACTGAAGATATTGCTCCGGCTGTTGGATAACTTTTGAAGAAATATATTTAAATTCACCAACAGGCGGGATAGTTACTGACTTTTTTCCTTTTTTTTCAATACCCAGCTGTTTACCATCCCAATTGATATTGATTGTATATGCTTGATTTTTCCTGGGAAGACTGTCTATAGTGAACACATGTACAAGTCCGTCAGGCGATGATGACCATTCTGTTTCGGGAAATTCTCCGGCAAAATCAGGGTTAATAATTTGTTTTACGATTTCAACATCTGACACATCTGCCATGAGAATTTCACCTCGTATATTTTGATATTGTGCCTTATCTCCGATGGTTTTTACCTCATTGATTGTCACATCAAAATTTTGTTTGATGGTTTTAAAAACAAAGTTAAATTCCCTGAATTCTTTAGGCACATCGGTGAATTCATCAAGGTTGAGTGTGGCTGTATACTTTGTATCTGTTTCAAGTTGGTTATCAGGGATGAATTCGATTGTTTGCTGGTCAGCCCATTGAACTGAACCTGTTATTTCCGGGGAAAAATCAAACAAATCAAGCCCTTTAAGGTCTTTTTTACCTGTCTGAGCAGCAAATTGGCCTGTCAGGCGGACTTTTATCAAAGAGGCTTTTGATATAGACCCTGACGTGTAAGCTGAAATGTAATCTCCAAAATCAGTATCAGATGATACTTTCTTTTTACCTGTTTCACAACTCAGAGTAATAATGAGAAGAAGGAAAAAAATGTTGAACCTTTGATATCTTGTCTTCATAATGGGAAAATTTAATGTATTCTTATATTAAGATTAAACTCACATGTGCAACCCAAAGCCATAACAATCAGCATATAATTGATGTGAATTGTTTATGTTTGAAATCTGCATAAAAGAGCTCTGAATTTAGAGAATTTATATGAAAACAGGCATAGGGGAGAGGTGTTTTTTTGTTAAATTTTGATTAATTATGAATCTATTCGTTCAACAATCTTAATACCCTCAATCTTTGTCAGATTCATAATAAGATTATTGAGGTCCTCAATGGTATGTACATAGAGGTCTGTTTTTACTTCAAAAATACCATTATCATTCTCATAAACCAGGTTTTTCATATTCACATCCAAGTCTTTGGAAATTGTATGAGAAATTCTGTGAATCATATCTTTCCGGTCAATACCTGTAATTCTGATACTTGTGAGGAAAGATGCCATTTTAATGGAAGTCCATTTAACCAAAACAATTTTCCCGGGATGGTTACGGATTTGTCGGTGAATGTGCTGACAACGTGAACGATGGACAATGATTTTATCACTATTGACCTGATAACCGATTACCTCATCACCAGGAACAGGATGACAGCATGGAGCCTGCTCGTAAACAACATCTTTTATTTTAACAGCAGTTTCCGGCCTGGCTTTTGGTTTTTCTTTTTTCTTAGCTCCTGAAAGCCCAAGTTTCTTATTTACTTTTAATCTCCAGAAAGTCATTAGTCTGTCTTTCTGAGATTTTTTCAGGGCAACAATCAATTCATCTTCAGGAATCTTCCCACTACCAATCGATGCGTACAAACTGTTTTTGTTTCTGCAGTTAAAAGCATTCAGCAAATTTTTAAAAATAAGAGAATTAGGAATAATGTCCAGTTCATTCATTAAATTTTGAAGAGATTCTTTTCCTCTTTCTGATTTGCTTTTTTTATTTTTATTCAGATACCCGCGAATAGCATTTTTAGCTTTAGGGGTAATAGCGAAATCGAGCCATTCCTGTTTAGGTTGCGCGTTTTCCGAGCTAAGAACTTTTACCCTGTCTCCGCTTTGTAATATATTGTTCAGAGGAACTATTTTTTTACCGATTTGAGCGCCAATACAGGTTTTTCCAAGATCGGTATGAACAGCAAAAGCAAAATCAAGGACAGTCGAATTTTGAGGGAGTGTGAATATTTCACCTTTTGGAGTGAAAATAAGAATTTCTGAAGCGAAAAGGTTCATCTTAAAGGTGTCGAGAAATTCCAGAGCATCAGAACTCGGATTTTCCAGTGCGTCATTTACTTTTTTGATCCATTTATCAGGAATGGTTTCTTTGGAACTGTCTCCCTTGTATTTCCAGTGAGCAGCAACCCCTCTTTCTGCTATTTCATGCATTCTCCTTGAACGTATCTGAACTTCAATCCATTCATTGTCAGGTCCAAGAACGGTAACATGAAGCGCCTCATAACCATTATCCTTTGGAGAACTTATCCAGTCGCGAAGCCGGTCTCTTTTTATTGGAAACAATTTGCTCAGAACAGTATAAATATTCCAGCACTGGATGTCCTCGCTCTCATTTTGTTTTGGTTCAAAAATAATTCTTATTGCAAGTATATCATATATTTCCTCAAAAGGTACTTTTTTCGTTTCCATCTTCTTCCAGATAGAATAAATGGATTTGGTTCTGCCTGAAATGTCAAAAGTTATCTTTTTGTTTTCCAACTCATTACTAAGAATCAAAGCAAACCTGTTAATGAGATGCTGCATTTTTTTCTGATTCATCTCAAGTTTCTTGGAAATCTCAACATATTTGAAAGGTTGCAGGCTTTTAAAACAAAGGTCTTCAAGCTCTGTTTTTACTGCATAAAGTCCAAGTCTGTGAGCAAGAGGAGAGTAAAGATCAAGTGTTTCTCCGGCTACCCTGATTTGCGATTCCCGGGGAAGAGCCTGGATGGTTCTCATGTTATGGAGCCTGTCGGCAAGTTTTATTAAAATGACACGGACATCATCAGAGAGTGTTAAGAGAAGCCTTCTGAAGTTTTCAGCTTTGATGATTGCCTCATTGGCTGAACTGTCAGGAATTTTTGTCAATCCCCGGACGATGTAAGCAATTTTTTTTCCGAAGTGGTTTTCTATGTCATCGATTGTAAAATCACTGATCTCGATAACTTCATGGAGAAACGCGGAAATAGCTGCACTCGGACCCAAACCTATTTCATTTGTGGCTATTTTAGCTACTTCCAGCGGATGAAGAATATATGGTTCCCCTGATTTTCTGAATGTATTGGCATGTACTTTTTTTGCAATTTCAAAAGCTTTCCTGATATTTTTTATGTCTACCTCTTTTGCACGACAACGGGGACAATTATTGATAAAATCATTAAATAATACATCAACATCTTTATTTACCTGAATCTCATCGGTAGCAATCATACAATGGTGTAATACTTTTTGGTTTAATAAACCTGTTTAAATGACAAAAATAAAAAAAAATTAATAAAAAGCCTTAGAGTCTGTCAAATGAATTCTTTTGACAGTTTCTATACCTTTAATTTTCTCGATGTTCCGCCTTAAATTATTAAGGTCTTCTATACTATGTACGTACAAATCAATTGTACCGGAGAATAAATTTTCTTCTCCACTCATATTGATAGATTTAATGTTGACCTTCATACCTGAAATAGTATTCGCTATATCTTTTAACAGACGCGGCCTGTCTTTGCCTGAAATTGAGATTCTGGCCAGGAAAGTTTCTATTTTATGCGTTGTCCATTCAACCTTGACTATTGTAGAATCGGATGAAGCGTTCAGTTTAAGGGCTTCCGGACAATTGGGCTTATGGATGGCAATTGAACCGTCAGTTTTTTGGAAACCAAGCACTTCTTCGCCTGGTAACGGATTGCAACATGTTGAAATGATGAAGTTTGAAACATCAAATGATTCATTCAGTTTAAGTGGTTTTTTACTGTTTAAAGGAGTCTGTCCATTTGAATTTGTCCGCTTGAAGCCAAATCTGGACATCAACCTGGAAATTTGAAGAGATGTATAATCTATTGTCTTTTTAAATGGTTTTTCACTAAAAGTAATGATCAAGTCGTCTTCAGTAATGATTCCTTTTCCTACCTTATAATAAAATTCATCTTTGAACCTGTATTTAAAGGTTTCGTTTATACGGTTGTGAATCGTTGTATTAAGTTTAAGGTTAAGGTCCTGGATGATTTTTTCAAGTTTTGCTTTCCCTTTATTTATTTCTTTCCTTCGTTCATCACGAAAAGCAGCTTTCAAAGATGATTTTGCCCTGCTTGTCACAACATAATCCAGCCACTGCGGAGATGGTGTCTGGCTATCAAGTGTTAATATTTTGACTTCGTCTCCACTTTCTATTTCATGATTGATTTTTCTTGACATGTGATTGACCATTGCCCCGATACATTTATTGCCAAGGTCTGTATGTATTTCGTAAGCAAAGTCAAGTACTGTTGAACCTTTAGGCATGGTTTTGACCTGCCCCTTTGGTGTAAATATATAGATATCAGATGAATACAGGTTCAGTTTCAGGTCCTCAAGCAACTCTGAAGTATTGGCAGTCGGATTTTCAACTTCTTCCTTAATTCTTTGTATCCATCTTTGTAGGTTGTTCGGCGCCTCTGTGTTATATTCCTGGTGAATTGCATATCCCCTTTCTGCAATATCATGCATTCTTGTTGTGCGTATTTGAATTGGTGTCCAGGTATCATCCACCAGGATAGCTCCATGCAAAGCTTCATATCCATTAGATCGGGGATGTGTCAGGTAATCCTTAATTTTGTCACTGTTCGTTGGGAAAAGACCATTAATTATGCCATAAATGCTCCAGCAAAGAGTATTATCCGGAAATGATGAATATTGTTTAAATACAATTCTGATTGATATTAAATTCGGAACATCATCAATTGAAATACCTGTACCCTGCATCTTTTTCCAAATGGAATAGATTGATCTCGAAACAGGTTCAATCGTAAATAAAAAATTTGATTCAATCAGCTTTTCACGGATTGGAGGAATTGCTTTATTGATAATTACATTTTTCCTTCCTTCGGCTTCTCTCAGAGCTTTTTCCAAAGCATTGTATTCCTGGGGATGTGTATACTTAAAACTCAGGTCTTCAAGTTCGGTTTTAAGGGCATGCATGCCAAGTCGGTGAGCAAGAGGTGCGTAGACATATAGTACTTCTCCGGCTTTTTGTAATTGTTTGTTTTCAAACATGCCTTCCAGGGTGCGCATGTTGTGGAGCCGGTCTGCCAGTTTAAGCAGGATAACCCGTATATCACCGGGTATTGTTAACAGTATTTTCTTAAAGTTCTCAGCCTGCAGGTTAGAACTTTCGTCATAGACATCTTCAATTTTAGTCAGACCATCAATGATATGAGCAATTTCTTTACCATACATTCTTTCAATATCCTGACAGGTAAATTTGGTGTCTTCAACGACATCATGGAGCAGGGCACAAATGATACTGGTTGTTCCCAACTTGAATTCCGCACCAACAATCTTTGCAACTTCAATGGGATGCATAATAAATGGCTCACCAGTATTACGGGCAATACCGTAATGAGCATCGTAGGCAAACTTAAAAGTTTCCCGGATAAGTTTTTGGTCTTCAGGGGAATGACATTTTTGGCATGAGGATAGCATGTCTTCAAATGCCTCGAAAACCTGACTGACTTCATTTTCTGTTGGTATCTTTCTCATGCCCTCATTATTTCTTGATTAATTCATAATTTGTGATTTACCTTATACGATATTTTTTTTAAAAAGTTTAATTATTAACATTGAATTATAAAAAAAAAGTAGCTCCTATTGGTTCGTTCTTAAGGGCAAAATATTTAATTCTGCTCAGAAGATACAATTCTCTGCCTAATCGTGATAATATTGAAGAGAGTATTTTTATGAGCGGACTCATTAATGTCCATCCATAAAATCTTAAGTGTCTGTTCAGAAACTTCCCTGACAAGGCTTGCGACATTTGAAAATCAGGAGTCCCGATATTGATTTTGTAAGGTTTTTGTTCCAAAAACCAACAAAAATCATAATCGGGATGACTGAGTTTCAAATGGAGCGTAACGCAGTCAGGGGACTTTATGGACAGACACTCATTAGTAAATAACGTTAACGATGCCCTTTAATGTCCTTTGTTCTCCCTTTTTATCAAAAGTCATGAAATAAACATAACTTCCTTTTGGAACCGGTTTGCCGGATTTGGCTGTTCCGTCCCAGCCAACTTCGGGATCATCAGTGACAAAAACACTTCCTCCCCATCTGTTGTAAACAGTGAGATTGTAGTTTTCAATATTTCCTAACTTTGGCAGGAATATCCTGTTTTCTTCTATCGTGCTCAACGGATTAATGGCATTGGGTAGTCTGATTGAATTGAGAAAATCATAACAAACCGTATTTGAATAACTTATGCCTTTCTCCTGCCACGTTTGTCCCTGTGTTTCAATTGCCTCTATTTGGTAACATACCTCAGGTAATTCATCTTCAGCTAACAAATTTCCAATATTATCTTCATATGAGGTTATTTTTGGTCCATTTATAGTCAATAATTCCTTTTCTCCCTTTATTATTCTGAAAACATTATAACCGTCAATGCCATGCACCCAATTGATATAAGGATTCCAGGATAAATTAATATTGTTACTTGTCTCATCATTCAGACTTATATGCAATAGGATGTTTTGATGAGCGTCTGTTTCCCGTTGAACAATTCCGCAGGAATCTATAACGGCAAGTTTGTATTGATACACAGAATCATAAGGATAGGCCTGATCAGTGTATTTTACATATGACTTATCATTCTCAAATGTATAAATCGTATCAAACACACTGCTTCCATATAAGGTTTTAAGTAAATAAAAATGTCCATAAGAAGAGCTGTCAGCAATATCCATTCCAATTTCTATGTTCTGAATTGAAATTGTACTAACCTGCCTTATCCTGAATTTTTCTGCAACAGGCCTGTATGATGAATTCTTTTTTACCAAGATTATATTTGAAGTGCTGCTGGCTGTGTTTTCATGATTTACCGCATGAATATAATACTGATAATCCAATAAAGGATTCATATTGTTGTGTGTAAAGGATGTATCTTGTGTGCTAACTGCAAGAGAAAAATTATTTTGTTCATTAGTTGTGAAATATACTTCATATGTAACCTTATTTGTTACCCAACCCTTGTTTGTATTCCATTGTAATCTGACTGACTTTTCACAATCATTTCTTTCATCACCGTAAAGAAAAATAGTTGAATGGGCTTTCCCGGGTATGCTGTGTCTAAATGTACTGTCATTCTCTCTCAGGTAAAATGATGACACAAAATAAAATTCTGCTTTTTGAGAAGGCATGGCAGAAACGTATAAACGGGATGAATCAATATATATCATGTTCTCCCCCCCAAAAATGGTATCAATTGCGTAAAAATCACCATCAACCATTCCTTCTACACCAGAAATTTGCCTGTATATGAGATAGCCATCAATAGTTTCCGGATTTTGAACAGACCAGCCAATAATAACCTTACCGGTACTTCTGTCCACTGAAACTGAATCAATTTCAGGAATATCGGGAATTTCCTGACCATTAACAAAACAGAACAGGTTCGAAAACACCAGAATGGCCATACACCTGATTATGTTTTTTTTCATCGCTAACATATGAAATCTGTTATTAGATGTAAAACTAATTGGTGAATTTTATCTTTTGCATATACTTTATCAATTCATGTTTCCATCGGCAAATACCAAGGGCCAGATAAGAAAGAACCTTTTCATTTAGATTCTGAAAACTTTATTTCGCATCAAACCCTATATGAAATGAAAAAGGGATTATTATTGATATCTGATGTAATATTAATTCCTAATAAACAGATAAATACTTTATGTCAATAATAATCTTTTTGTTCATTAACGAATAATCCGATCAATTATTAAAGGTGTACATGTGATTTTTAACAATCAGAGATATTCTCCAGCAATTACCTCAAACATATTTTCTTCAGATAAGTGTTTTTCTGCTGTTTGTTGTATCAGGGTTGTATTTGTTTGTTGAACTGCTGTAAGAAAATTCCTGTAAAAATCAAGACCTAAATCTTCCAGTATCATTGATTTTAAAGCAGAGAGTTTTGAAAAAGGACCATCAAAAGTACGAAGTAATTCACCGGTTAAATAATTTTTCACTCTGTTTATTTCATCCTCCGGTGTTGTTTGTTTACTCAATTTAAGTAATTCATTATAGATTTCATCAATCGCTTTACCTGTTTTTTCTTTTGATGTTGTTGTTGAAATAGCAAAAAGACTATTTTTTTTCATTGGAATAATCTGTGAATAAATACCATATGTATATCCTTTTTTCTCCCGGATATTTGACATGAGTCTTGAACCGAAATACCCGCCAAGAAAGACATTGGTAATTTGTAGCGGAATAAAATCAGGATGTTTTTTGGAAATACCATGACAACCAATTTTTATGGCATTTTGAACAGCATTTTTTTTTGTTATAACAATTTTCCTTTCATTAGTTTTTGTTACCGGGATATCAGCAGGTTGTTTAGCTGTCGAATTATTGACCGGAAGATAACCTAAATATTTGTTTAACACATCTATACAATTAGAGGGTATTCTACCAGCCATGAAAATAAAACAATTACCTGAAAAATAGTGGTCCTGATGAAAATCAACCAAATTTCGGGTTTTAATGGATGTAAAAGCTGTTGATTCAGGAATCATTCCATATGGATGTTGTTTACCAAAGAGGCTCTTTCTAAATTCATGATCAGCCAATACTTCCACTTTGTTTTGGTCTATAATAAAATTTTGATATTGTTTGGCCAGGTAAGTGCTTAATTCATGATTTGGGAAGACCGAATTTTGAATCATGTCAGCAACTATTTCGAGGCTCTTTTCGAAATATCTGACAAGTGAAAACATGGACATACCAGCATGATATGGTTGGCAAAACGGAACAATGTGTGAACCCATGAAATCAAGACTATCAGCTATTTCTTCACTTTTCCTGCTTTTCGTTCCTTCCCTGAGCATCTGATTTGTTGTCGTTGCTATTAAAGCTTTGTTCTGGAACCATTTACCAGCTTCAAAAACAATTTCGAATTTTATGACATCCTGTTCACCTTCATCAAGCATATAGACCGGAATTCCGTTTTTTAAACGAACAATATCAGGTTTTAACACATCCAAATCTTTCTTCATTTGAATTTTTGGGGCTTCTTTTCTGTTAATCATATCAATATAGATTTACTTTAACGCTTCTACATGTCAGTTGTACTATTCAGCATAATATTTTAATACTGAACAATTATCAGGTCTGAGGTATTTATTCGCCAGATTTTTTATATCGCCTTGTGATACTTTCTTGTATTTCGAAGTCTCATCGTTTATCATTGAAACATCTCCAAGTAATTCATATTGAGCTAAATTCATGGCTTTGTGAAGAATATTAATTTTTGCAAAGGTTAATGAAGCATCAACTTTATTTTTAACCTTGTCAAGTTCATTGATTGAAAACTGACCGGATTTTATCTCTTCAAGCTCATTATTCACTGAATCAGCAGCTTGTTCCATATTTGTTCCTTCAGAGAGATGACCGAGAACACAAATAAGACCTTCTTCCATGTCACCGGTTACAAAACAGTCTATATTCGAGAAAACTTTTTTTTGTTTAACGAGCCGTTGATTAAACCTGGAAGAATCACCATTAGAGAGGATGTCAGAAATAAGATCAATCCCATAAAAAAATTTATCTGTATGTGCCGGCATGTGATAAGCGGCAAAGTATAAATTTGCCGGTACGGGCCTTTTTACTACCATCTCTCGTAATTCATTCTGTTCAGGCTCTTTAAAAATATTAACTTTCCTTAATATCCGACTTTTAATACTTCCGAACCATTTTATAACAAGTTTTTCTGCTTTTTCCGGTTTAATGTTTCCTGAAATGGATAATATGGCATTATTAGGAGCATAAAAGGAATAGAAAAAATCTTTAACATCATCAATTGTAGCTTCTTCGATATGTTTTGGATTTTTACCTATGGTTGGCCACTTGTATGGATGTTTTTTATAGGCTAACGGTCTCATTAATAACCAAATGTCACCATAAGGCTGGTTCAGGTAACGTTGTTTATATTCTTCGATGACAACATTTTTTTGTATGGCAAGCTTTTCATCTGAAAAGGCCAGTTCATTCATTCTGTCGGACTCAAGCCAAAGAGCAGTTTCAATGTTCTCTGCAGGGAGTGTAATGTAATAATTTGTTATGTCATTTGATGTATAAGCATTGTTTTGCCCACCGGCTTTTTGAAGTTCCCAATCAAAATGCTTAATGTTCCCGGAACCTTCGAACATAAGGTGTTCAAACAAATGTGCATATCCGGTTTTGTTTTCATTTTCGTGTTTTGACCCAACATGATATAACAGGTTTACCGCTACCAATGGGGTTGATGTATCTTCATTTACAATGACCCGCAATCCATTAGTCAACTGAAATTTTTTATATTCAATCATTTATTTCGATTTTCAGATATTTTTTTCGAGCCTCAAAAGTATGAAATTATTTTTTCCATGAATTATGCCTTTAATACATAATTTTAATTAATTTCACATTCAGCTAAGTTGAAAATATTTCATGATTATATGGCCGATTATCATAAAATTCTTCAATCATATTGGGGATATGATTCATTCAGATCGATACAACTTGATATAATAAAAAGTGTTGTTGAAGAAAAAAAAGACACACTTGGACTACTACCCACAGGAGGTGGAAAATCAATTATATTCCAGGTTGCCGGCCTTTCAATGACTGGGATAACCCTTGTTGTAACTCCGTTGATAGCTTTAATGAAAGACCAGGTTGAGAATCTTCAGAAAAGGAAAATCAAGGCAGTAGCAATTCATTCCGGTCTTTCTGCTGATGAAATAGATATTGCCTTAAATAATTGTATTTATGGCGGATATAAATTTTTGTATGTCTCTCCTGAACGTTTGGAAACAGAGCTCTTTGTAAACCGCGTTGTTCAGATGAAAATTAATCTCCTGGTTGTTGATGAAGCACATTGCATTTCTCAATGGGGATATGACTTTAGACCTTCATACCTTAAAATTGCCAATTTGAGAAATTATGTATCTGATATAAATTGCCTTGCTCTGACAGCAACTGCAACACCTCGCGTTGTAGAGGATATTCAGGATAAACTTAGATTCCCTGATAACAATGTGTTGAAAATATCTTTTGAAAGAAAAAATCTTAGTTATATCGTCAGAAATATTGATGATAAGCAGGGATATGTTCTAAAAACTGTGCACAAAATGAATTCCAGCGGAATCATTTATGTCCGAAACAGAAAAAAAACAAAGCAGATTGCCGATTTTTTAAAAAAGAACGGCATCTCAGCGGATTATTATCACGCAGGCCTAAAAAATGAAATCAGGGATCATAAACAGGCTCAATGGAAATCAGGCAAGGTCAGTGTCATAGTCGCAACTAATGCTTTTGGAATGGGAATTGACAAACCCGATGTGAGATATGTTCTTCACCTTGACATTCCCGATTCGCTCGAGGCATACTTTCAGGAAGCCGGACGTGCCGGACGGGACAATAAAAAAGCATATGCCGGATTGCTTTTTAATCAAAGCGATATCAAAAAACTTGAACGATCCATTGAAACAAATTTTCCAAAGATATCAGTTATTAAAAATATATATAATGCCATTTTTAATTTTTATCAAATCCCTGTCGGAGGGGGCAAAGGAGTAGTCGAAGATTTTAATATGCCTGTTTTTGCTTCGCGATATAAATTAAACATACTTATCGTTTACAACAGCCTGAAGATTTTACAAAGGGAAGGCTACCTGGAACTGACTGACGAAGTGAATAATCCTTCAAGAATCCGTTTTATCGTTTCACGCGAGGAACTATATAAATTTCAGGTTTCGAACGAACAGTTTGATTCATTTATCAAACTTGTGTTGAGAACTTATACCGGATTGTTTACTGATTATGTTAAAGTCAATGAAGATTATCTTGCAAAAAAAGCCCGGATAAACAGGAATATGGTTTACGAATATCTGAAAAAACTCACCTCGCAAAAAATTATTAATTATATTCCTCAAAAACGTTCAGCCCTCATCATATTTACTGAAGAGAGACTTGAAACAAAATCAGTGTTTATTTCTCCGGAAAATTATAAGGAAAGGCAAAAAAATTTTGTTGAGCGTATTTCCAGTGTCATATCATATGCATTGTCAGGCACAAAATGCAGATCACAAATGCTTTTAAACTACTTTGGTGAATATAAAACCCCGACCTGCGGAATTTGTGATATTTGTCAGAAAGGTAAAGAAAACAAGCTATCCACAGAGTCTTTTCATGAAATAGCTGAAAAACTTCTGGAACTTTTGAAGGAACCAACAGGAATTAATACACTTGTTAATTCGTTTAGCGAACATAATGAAAGCCGTATATTACAGGTTATTCAGTGGTTACTGGATAATAATAAAATTATGTATACAAATAATATAAAACTGACAATAAAAGAATAAAACATCGTAAACCTAAGGTAACTACTTAGCTATATAATAATTTTCGTAACTACTATATAACAAATTTGTATGAGTCATAAAATCAATTTGTTATCTGTATCGGTGTTTGATGCCAAAAATCATGAAGACTATTTAGGAGCTCAATTTAACGAAAAGATTCCGACCGAAGGGAGGAATCTCATGACATGCTCCCAAATAGTTACAAATATTA
>CAZVTW010000068.1:0-17408 GCA_964629805.1 uncultured Bacteroidales bacterium
CCGGGATTAAACGATGCCTTGCGCCTTTATCTTTCGAATTTACTGAGTTCAGATTTTAGTGGAAGTACCGAAATTCTGATTCTTCTATATTTTTTTTTGTTGATTCGTTGATTTGTTGATTTAATAATTCGTAAGATATTAAATAAACAGAGATAACCAGATAAACAAGAATATGATTTACCCACTATATTCGTTGTTATACCAAAACTTAAGAAAAATATTTCTGTCCGACCCAAAATAATTTCCGCCTGAAAATTTTATTTGTTTCAAAAAATATTTATCTTTGATGCCATAACAGAACAGAACGGAACGGAACAAAATCTATTATGTCAACATTTAATTTTGTACCTGATCAAAATTCAGGGATTCCCAAATTCCAGCAACTCATTGATTACATCACTCTTGCTGTTAATCAAAAGACTTTGAATGTCGGAGATATGTTACCTTCTGTTAATTTTCTTTGCAAACATGCTCATTTTTCACGTGATACGGTTGTTAGGGCTTACAACGAGCTTAAACGCCGGGGGATCATTGAATCTGTCCCAAACAAAGGATATTTTGTGGCCAGTAATATTACCCGCATTTTCCTCTTTCTTGACACATTTAAGGCATATAAAGAAGTATTGTATAATTCTTTCAGGGATAATCTTCCGAAAAAGGCATTTGTTGATGTCCATTTTCATCACTATAACTACAGGGTATTCGAATCCATCATTTTAGACAGCATAGGCAAATACAGCAAATACATTGTTATGAATTTTGACGATAAACGTATCAGACCTTTGTTGAAAAAAATTCCGTCTGAGAACCTGCTCATCATAGACTGGAATATTCATACGGACATTAGTTACTCTTTTATAAGACAGGATTTTGGACGGGCATTTTATGATAACCTTAAAAAAGGACTACATCTGCTCAGAAAATATTCTGAATTCATTTATATCTATCCTGAATATACATATCATCCAAAAGAATCAATACAATATTTCAAAAAATTTTGCAATGAGAGCGAGATTTCTTATAGGGTCGTTTCTAAAATTGAGAATGAAGATATAATACCCGGGCATGCTTTTATTTGTCTTGAAGACAAAGAGCTTATTGAAATCATTGAGTATTGCAAATCAATGAAATATGAACTTGGTAGAGATGTAGGCATTTTATCATATAATGAGACACCAATGAAAAGGATTATAAATGAAGGTATAACAGTCGTTTCAACAGATTTTGTTAAAATGGGTAAAGAAGCAGCCCTTTATGCATCAGGCAATTTATCTGTTCAAAAAACCATCCCTACAAACCTGATTATTCGTGAATCTTTGTAATATAATACTTTAAAGACAGAATATTATGAATTTACTCGGTATAGATGTTGGAAGCTCATCAGTAAAAGCTTCTGTTATAGCATCAGAAACAGGCCACTGCCTGGCTTCGGCATTTTATCCGAAGGAAGAGATGCCCATGAAAGCAGCAAAACCCGGCTGGGCAGAACAAGAACCCCGCTTATGGTGGGATAGTCTGAAACTTGCTGTCAAAGATGTTCTTACTTCAGGCAATGTTGATAAGTATTCAATTGCTGCTATAGGAATATCATACCAAATGCACGGACTGGTGCTTGTTGACAAAAACAAGCATGTTATCAGACCGTCAATTATCTGGTGCGACAGCCGGGCCGTGGAAATAGGCGAACAGGCTTTTCGGGAAATCGGGGTTGAGAAATGCCTGTCTGGCATGTTAAACTCCCCCGGAAACTTTACTGCATCAAAATTAAAATGGGTCAGGGATAATGAACCTGATATATATGATAAAACTTACAAAATGATGCTTCCCGGTGATTATATTGCTATGTTGTTAACTGGTGAAATAACAACCACAATATCAGGTCTTTCGGAAGGAATTTTATGGGACTTTAGCAATAACAGCCTTTCCGATACCATTATGAGGCATTATGGTATGGACAGGGAACTTATACCGGATATTGCTGAAACTTTTGCTGTTCATGGCGAGCTCAGTGAAAAAGCAGCAAATGAACTTGGCCTGGTAAAAGGCACAAAGGTATCCTACCGGGCCGGGGATCAACCAAACAACGCATTTTCGCTAAATGTTCTGAATCCCGGCGAAATAGCTGCCACTGCCGGCACATCAGGTGTGGTCTATGGTGTAAGCGATGAGATTAAATACGATCCTGAATCAAGAGTTAATACTTTTGCACATGTCAATCACAGCACAGACCGGAACAGATTAGGCGTACTTCTGTGTATAAACGGTACCGGCATTCAAAATTCATGGCTGAAAAAAAATGTCGCCAAAGGAATTTATTATGATGAGATGAACAAACAAGCCGGTCATATTAATATAGGCTCGAACGGACTGGTTGTTTTGCCGTTTGGTAATGGTTCTGAACGTATGCTCAAAAATAAAGATATTGGCTCATCTGTTAAAAATATCAATTTTAATATTCACACAGATGCTCATCTTTACAGGGCAGCACAGGAAGGAATTGTATTCGCTTTTAAATATGGTATGGATATTATGGGTACGACCGGTATTAAAACAGACCTTATCCGTGCCGGCCATGCCAACATGTTCCTGAGCCCGGTTTTCAGGGAAACGCTGGCTGGCTTAACCGGTTCGGTTATTGAATTATATGACACGGATGGTTCGCGCGGCGCCGCATTAGGAGCAGGAATCGGAGCCGGAATATTCAATTCTTTTAAAGAAGCATTTGGCGGATTGAAAAAAATAAAAAGCATTGAACCTGGCCTGAAAAAACGAGAGCAATACACTGATGCATATGAAACCTGGAAAAAGTCCTTAGAAAATATTTTACTAAATAAATAAGTCAATTCATAAATAAAATCAAAAAAAATGACATCAATTAAACTTTTTTTATTCGTGGCTTTTATTTTTTTCAATCTCAAAAATGGCGTATTTGCCCAGAAAACATATGAATACCCATTTCAAAATCCAACTCTGACAACAACGGAACGCATTGATGATTTGTTGTCACGAATGACCATTGAGGAAAAAGCTTCACAAATGTTACATGACAGCCGGGAAATCGAACGATTGAGAATACCGGCATATAACTGGTGGAATGAATGTCTTCACGGGATTGCAAGGTCTGGCAGAGCAACAGTTTTTCCACAGGCAATCGGGATGGCTGCAACATTTGATGAAGAATTGATATTTCGTGTTGCAAGTGCCATTTCTGATGAAGCACGTGCTATTCATCATGAAGCAGTAAGAAATGGCTGGCGTGAACAGTATAAGGGACTCACGTTTTGGACCCCAAATGTTAATATTTTTCGTGATCCCAGATGGGGACGGGGACATGAAACCTATGGAGAAGACCCGTACTTGTCCGGTCTGCTTGGTTCTGCTTTTGTCAGGGGTTTACAGGGCGATCATCCTAAATACCTGAAGGCTGCTGCTTGTGCAAAACACTATGCTGTTCACAGCGGGCCGGAAAAAGACAGACATCATTTTAATGCCGTGGCATCCGGTAAAGACTTACATGAGACGTACCTACCACAATTTAAATCGCTTGTGGAGGCAGATGTTGAAGCGGTCATGTGTGCTTACAATCGTACAAATGATGAACCCTGCTGCGGCAGCAAAACCCTTTTAGAAGATATTCTGCGCCAAAAATGGGGCTTTGATGGCCATGTTGTCAGTGATTGCGGAGCCATCGGGGACATCCATAAAAACCACAAATATACTGAATCTCCGGAAGAATCAGCTGCTTTGGCTATTAAAAGTGGAGTAAACCTGAATTGCGGCGGAACATACCAACACATACCAACAGCTATTGAAAAAGGATTATTGACAGAGAAAGACTTAGACAAAGCGCTTCGCCCCTTGCTACAAACCAGATTTAATCTCGGACTTCTCGATCCTCCTGAAGATAATCCGTACACAAAAATATCCACAGAGGTAATTCATAATGCTGACCACCAGGACTTGGCCCTGGAAGCAGCTCAAAAATCTGTCGTGTTACTGAAAAATGATGATAATGTCCTTCCTCTGAAAAAAGACCTGAGGTTTGTATTTGTTACAGGTCCTTTTGCTGCCAACATCGATGTACTGTTGGCGAATTATTACGGAATATCAGATGAAATGGTCACCATACTTGAAGGAATTGCCTCAAAAACATCACCTGCATCTTCTGTGAGGTACAAATATGGTCAACTTTTCGACAGGGAAAACATCAATCCCATAGACTGGTCTACCGGAAACGCAAAACATGCAGATGCAACAATTGCAGTTCTTGGGATATCTCCTTTGTTGGAAGGCGAAGAAGGCGAAGCAATTGCATCTGTTAGTAAAGGAGACAGAAAAAAAATCGGTCTGCCTGAAAGTCAGCTTCATTATCTCAGAAAATTACGGGATAATGCAGGCAATAAACCAATTATTACCGTTCTGACAGGCGGAAGTCCTATTGCAGCACCTGAAGTTCATGAACTCTCAGATGCAGTCCTATTTGCCTGGTACCCGGGTGAAAAAGGCGGACAGGCAGTTGCTGATATTATTTTTGGCGATGCCGTTCCATCAGGCAGGCTTCCGGTTACTTTTCCAAAATCCCTTGATCAGCTCCCTGCATATGATAACTATGACATGACTGGCAGGACATACAGGTATATGAAAAAAACACCGCTTTATCCCTTTGGTTTTGGTTTGTCATATACAACATTCCGTTACAGTGAACTAAAACTCAGTCATGACAAAGTGAGAAAGAATGAAACTGTAACGGTAACAGTCAAAATATCGAACAATGGCGAAGTTGAAGCCGAAGAGGTAGCCCAGTTATATCTGACTGATATTGAAGCATCATTCAGGATGCCCCTGTATTCACTCAGGGCAGTTAAAAAAGTCCTGCTAAACCCTGGTGAATCAAAGGAAATATCATTCAAAATAACACCTGAAATGATGGCAGGTATTAATGACGAGGGAGAATCAGTCATTGAAAAAGGAGAGATGAAGGTGACTGTCGGAGGTTCTTCACCGGGGCAGAGAAGCCTTGAACTGGGTGCATCACAGCACATTTCAGGTAGTTTTAATATACGCTACAATAAAAAATTATAATAAATCTCATGTTTCACCAAAAAAATATCAATTATGGAATACTTAACAGGTAACACAGAATTCTTTAAAGGAATTGGAAAAATCAAATACGAAGGACATGATTCAAAAAATCCTCTGGCTTTCAAATGTTATGACGAGAACAGGGTTATAGCCGGGAAAACCATGAAAGAGCATTTCAGGTTCTCAATGGCCTACTGGCACACAATGTGCGGCACAGGCGGTGATCCTTTTGGTCCGGGTACAAAGTCATTCCCCTGGGACGAAAAAACTGATCCCATTGACAGGGCAAAAGAAAAAATGGATGCTGCTTTTGAATTTTTAACGAAAATTGGTATCCCGTTTTTTTGTTTTCATGATATTGACCTGGTTGATGAAGGTGACTCGGTACCTGAAACAGAAAAACGTTTACAAACAATGGTTGACTATGCCAAACAAAAAATGGCAGACAGCGGTGTCAAACTATTATGGGGCACAGCCAATGTTTTTTCTAACCCGAGATATATGAACGGCGCTTCGACCAATCCTGATTTTAATGTCATCACGTATGCAGCATCCCAGGTAAAAAATGCCATTGATGCAACCATAGAACTCGGCGGTGAAAACTATGTTTTTTGGGGCGGACGTGAGGGTTACATGTCACTTCTGAACACCAACATGAAAAGAGAAAAGGAGCATTTGGCAAGATTTCTGACCATGGCCAGGGATTATGCACGTAAAAACGGTTTCAAAGGAACCTTCCTGATTGAACCTAAACCTATGGAACCGACAAAACATCAGTATGATTACGATACGGAGACTGTTATTGGATTCCTGAAAAAACACGGACTGGCAGGAGATTTCAAATTGAATATCGAGGTCAATCATGCTACTCTGGCAGGCCATACATTCCAACATGAGCTTCAGGCAGCGGCAGATGAAGGTTTGCTTGGCAGTATTGATGCAAACAGGGGTGATTATCAGAACGGCTGGGACACTGACCAGTTCCCGATTAATGTATATGAACTTGTTGAAGCTTTGCTTGTCATTATTGAAGCAGGTGGCTTCACACATGGTGGTGTTAATTTCGACGCAAAGCTCAGGAGAAACTCGACTGACCTTGATGATATTTTTATAGCACACATTGCCGGCATGGATGCATTTGCCATGGCGCTTGTTGTTGCTTACGACATACTCGAAAATTCCGATTATAAAAAAATGCGAAAAGACAGGTATGCTTCATTTGATTCCGGCGATGGCGCCAGGTTTGAAAAAGGAGAACTCACCCTGGAAAATATGCGCGATTTAGCCGTCAAAAACGGGGAACCCAAACAAATAAGCGCCAAACAGGAATTATATGAAGCTATGATTAATCAGTATATTTAAACTATAGCACATGGATAATCACAAAACAGGCTTTTCGACTGATGGCGGCAGTATGACATACGTCATGCTCATCACACTTGTGGCTACTTTAGGCGGATTACTATTTGGGTATGATACGGCAGTGATTTCAGGGGCAGAAATGTCAATTCAGAAATATCTGATAGAAAGTCAGGGATTAAGTACCCTGATTCATGGTCTGACGACATCAAGCGCTTTAATCGGATGTATTGTAGGCGGCGCTATATCCGGTATACTTGCACCTTTTTTCGGGCGAAAAAAATCGCTTCAGATAGCTTCCGTATTATTCTTTATTTCGGCACTTGGCTCAGCATACCCGGAATTTTTATTCTTCCACAGGGGAGAACCCTCAATTGGATTATTGCTGATGTTTAATTTTTACAGATTAATTGGTGGTATTGGTGTAGGTCTTGCCTCTGCAATCAGTCCGATGTATATAGGAGAAATTGCTCCGGCGAATATTCGTGGGAAATTGGTATCCATAAACCAATTTGCTATTATTTTTGGTATGCTTGTGGTGTATTTTGTCAATTGGGGAATAGCTCACGGGCAATCAGTGGAATGGATTAATGAAATAGGTTGGCGCCGTATGTTTCTTTCTGAAACTATCCCGGCAGGTTTGTTTGGTATTTTGTTATTTCTGGTTCCTGAAACACCAAGGTATCTTGCCCTGAGCCATCAGGATGATAAGGCTTTAGAGGTTTTAACAAAAATCGGTGGCGCAGAAAAGGCAAAAAAAATTCTTGCTGAAATAAAAGCAACCCTGGAACATCACTCCGGCAAACTATTCTCTTTCGGAAAAACAGTGATCATAATCGGGATACTTCTATCTGTATTTCAACAATTTGTTGGCATTAATGTAGCATTGTATTATGCTCCGCGAATTTTTGAAAGTATGGGAGCTGCTAAAGATGCATCTATGCTCCAGACAGTCATCATGGGGCTGGTTAATGTCATTTTTACGGTTCTTGCCATCTATACTGTTGATAAATGGGGACGCAAACCTTTACTAATTGTTGGATCTATCGGTATGGCAATTGGCATGTTTTGTATTGCAGGTCTTTCATATTTTGAAATCATTGGTATAAGCACATTGGTATTCATTATCATTTATACGGCTTCCTTCATGATGTCGTGGGGGCCCATTACATGGGTTCTGATTGCGGAAATATTCCCAAATAAAATAAGAGGAAGAGCAGTTGCCATTGCTGTTGCAGCCCAATGGGCTTCAAATTACCTGATTTCATCTACATATCCGGCTATGATGGAATTCAGCGGTGCATTAACTTATGGTTTCTACGGACTTATGAGTATACTCTCTTTAATATTTGTCTGGAAATTTGTCCCTGAGACCAAAGGCAGAACACTGGAAGATATGGAGCATCTCTGGCAAAAAAGTAAATAAATCTCCTGACTTATATCGGATAATAATATTTTTCAAATGAGTATCCTGCCAACGCGGGATGCTTTTTTTTTGGATAAGCGCCTATTTTAAAAATCCGGACGATTAAGTTATTCCATCATAGCGAGATAAGCATATTTTTTCCAGTTAATGAAGATGTGCTTCCTACAATATTTGCATTTATTCGTATCGAAAATGGTTTTCTCCGCAAACGAAACGGAATATCTCCTTTAATTAATAGCAGCTTCATCATAAATTTTCCCAATTCTACTCTGCAATTTCCCATTTTTCTTGTAATATTGCTGTTTATTTTTAAATATATCTAAAATATACAATCTATGGATACTTCAACAGATAAAAGAATCGTCATGACCCTTGATGCCGGGGGAACAAATTTCGTTTTTTCGGCTATGCAAAGCAATCAGGAGGTTGTCGAACCTATTACTCTGCCGTCAAACGGACACAATCTGGATAAATGCCTGCGGACAATTATCAAAGGATTTGCAGATGTCAAATCTCAACTTGAGACAAAACCTTCAGCCATCAGCTTTGCTTTTCCCGGGCCGACAGATTATCCAAACGGGATTGTGGGAAATTTAAACAACCTGCCGTGTTTTCGTGGTGGTGTGGCGTTGGGGCCAATGCTCAGAGAGTATTTTAAAATACCTGTTTTTATGAACAACGACGGCGATTTATTTGTCTATGGTGAAGCCATTGCAGGATTGCTGCCTGATATCAATAAGCAGCTGGAACAGGCCGGTAGCGCCAAACGATATGCCAACCTGTTCGGCATTACCCTTGGCACAGGCTTTGGCGGTGGAATAGTCCGGAACGGGGAACTTTACATTGGTGATAATGCAGCAGCAGGAGAGATTTGGGTTATGAGGGCAAAAAAACCCGGGCGGGTCTTTGCTGAGGAAACAATCAGCATCAGGGCAATTAAACGTGTATATGCAGAAACAGCGGGGCTGAAATTTGAAGAAGCTCCTGAACCTAAAGATATTTATAATATAGCCACCGGACAGGAAACAGGAAATAAGGAAGCAGCCCTGGCAGCCTATTCCGCACTTGGAGAAGCAGTAGGAGATGCCTTGGCTAATGCCATGACCCTGCTTGATGGCCTGGTTGTCATTGGCGGCGGAATTACAGGCGCTCATTCCCTGTTCATGCCGGCTATTATCAAAGAAATGAACGGAACAATTGAAACTGTCCCGGGAGAAACAATCGAAAGGCTGGAATTTAAAGCATATAATATTGAAGAAAAAAATCAGCTGGCCGCTTTTATAAAGGGTCAGGAAAAAGAAATTGATATTCCCTTTACGAATAAAAAAAT
The DNA here is from genome assembly GCA_964629805.1 of uncultured Bacteroidales bacterium. Lineage (GTDB taxonomy): Bacteria > Bacteroidota > Bacteroidia > Bacteroidales > CAZVTW01 > CAZVTW01. Next base: position 9,198 of record CAZVTW010000068.1, read on the forward strand.
CACCTATGATCCTTTGAAACGTATTGGAATAGGAATCTCCAGGCTTGGCACATCCAGTGCTGTTTCTATCGGGGCTTATTCCTTTGCTCTAAACGAACTTGATAAAATGGTCGATTCGTAGCAGGTACATTCCATCCGAAAAATGACAACATTAATTTTTCTCTAATACAAGACAATGCTAAACAGGTTAAAGCATACACTCAAACATACATTTGTATATAGTTTGGGTAATCTCGGCACAAAGCTCATCGGTTTAATATTACTCCCCCTTTACACAGAATATTTATCGACCGGTGAATACGGAATGTTGGCCATTTTGGAGTCCACAACCCAGTTCCTGGTGGCAATATTCGGCTTTCGTCTTTATGTTGCTATGATGAGATGGTGGTCTGATGAAGAAAAAAAGGACAATCAAAAAAAAATTGTTTTTTCTGCTTTTATCACCACCGTTCTCCTTGCCTTAGTTGTATTACTGATTATTACACCTTTAAAATCAGAACTTTCCAGGCTTTTTTTTGGTTCTAAAAAGTTCAGTAGCTATTTTTTTATTTTAACATTCTGGGTCAGCTTCGAACTTATTGGTCAAATCTCTATAAGCATGATACGGTTGCGTGAGAAATCAATCTTTTTTGTTACCGTTTTCATTGCAAAACTTCTCATTATCCTGTTTTCAGTTTTCTATTTTCTTACAGTAGAAAAACTTGGCGTTGAAGGAGTAATTTTGGCACAGCTTATAGGTACGATTTTTATATTTCTAATCACCTTGCCTTTTCTGATAAAGGAAATGAAGCCTGTTGTAGGTTTTCATTTGATCGCTCAGTTTTTTAAATATGGTGCTCCGCTTATTTTCTCAACAATCTCAGTTCTTATGCTTACACTTGGTGACAGGTATTTATTGACGTATTATAAAAATTATTCAGATGTTGGTATCTATTCACTTGGTTATAAAATTGCAGGTGTACTCAATGTAACGCTTCTTATGTCTTTTCAAATGGGTTTTATGCCTATTGCTTTTAAGATGTACAATAAACCCAATGCCCAAAGGTTTTTCTCAAAAGTTCTGACTTATTTTGTTTTTATATTATTGTTATCAGCTCTCATATTATCATTATATTCAAAAGAAGTTATTATTTTATTTTCCCCGGGAAATAAAGATTTCTGGACGGCTTATAAAATTGTTCCGCTCTTATGCCTCACATATATATTGAAAGGCATTGAATATGTATTCCTTATGGGATTTCATATAGCAAAAAAAACAACATATAATGCTGTATTGATTATGGTTGGCGCTACGGCCAATTTAGGCCTGAACATGCTGTTTATTCCGTTAATGGGTATGTATGGCGCTGCAACAACTTCAATCATATCTGAATTTATTGTTGTCATGCTTTACTACAGGTATTCTATAAAGTTTTATCCGGTAAATTATGAAATAGTCAAGATATTAAAGATGTTTTTCACAGCTTCTCTTGTCTTCGGCATTTCATTTTTTATTGTACATCTGGGACTAATAATCGGACTATTTCTGAAATTATTACTTTTAGCTTCGTTTCCTTTAATTCTATACATACTGAATTTTTATGAAAGAATTGAACTTCAGCGGATGAAAGAGTTTTGGCATAAGTGGAAAAATCCAAAAAAATGGGGTGAATATATAACTGAATTTAAAATAGATACACTCGAGTAACAAAATTCACAATAAAAAGAAAATTGATAAGCAAGAATAAAATAGATTATGTGCTATTCCATTTGAATCACCACATTGATATTTCAACATTCAGGAAGTATTTTGTTTTTTGTGATGACCTATCAGAAACACACAATATTCAAAATAAAATTATTTTCTTACAGATTAACAAGGATTTGCAGAAATTCAACTCAAACAAAGTGATTTGGAAAGACAGTATCCCGGTTTTATTTCCGGTTGTTGAGCATACATTGTTTTTCTATGAATATAATCACAATATCATCTTCCCTGATGACCTTTTTGCTTCAGCTTTTTATTTGCTTACAGGATTTCATGAATTCATAAACCAAAAAGAAGATAATATCGGACGATTTCCTTATGACTATTCGATCCAAAAAGAATTGGACATAGTCAAAAAACCAATTGTAAATTACTATTTTGATCTAATTTGTAAAGGTATTCAACAATTTTGTGCTTTGCAGGGTTTGGATTGTAATCTTCGAAGCAAATTCAATCCTTTCTGTTTTTTTCTGACCCATGATATTGACCGGGTTTCATACTACCACATATATGAAACTATTCTAAAAATTTACTACTTTCTAAATATACGCACATCTCCATACAACAGAAAAACAACTCGTAAGTTGATGTTAGATTCTTTGATACAAACAGTTAATATTTTTAGGAGACATGATCCATTCTGGAATTTTGACTTTTTAATGGAAGTAGAAAGGAAAAACAATTTCAGGTCAACTTATTTTTTTCTTGACAAAGATCAATTACATGTAGATTCAAGATATAGATATTCGGACAAAAAGATAAAGAAACTAATCACGAAACTTATAGCTAAAAATCATGAGATAGGTGTACACGGAACTGTCCGTTCAGGCCTTGACCCCATATCCTCAGTTCATAATAAAATGAAACTTGAAAAGTCAGCAGGAATTCAAATACATGGAATCAGACAACATTTTCTAAAACTACGAAATCCGGAAACATTTATCATACAGCAAAATGCTGGTTTTATATATGACACGACTTATGGTTTTGCTGAACATGAAGGTTTCAGAAATTCATATTGTCATCCCTTTAAGCCCTATGATTTTAAAAATGATATAATGCTTGATATATGGGAAATCCCACTGAATGCGATGGATGGCACAATGTTTTACTATAGGGATTTGACTTTCCGGCAAATAAATGAAACTATTGATGAACTGCTTGCCGAAATAACAAAATTTAATGGTGTTTTTACTTTGCTTTGGCATAACAGTCATTTTGATGAATATGAATTTCCCGGTATCACAAAGTTTTATTGCGATGTACTGGAAAGTTTACACAATAAAAAAGCAATTAATCTGGTAGGAACTGAGATTATACAAAAATATGACTCCATAGATATAGATTAGTGAAAACCTGCCATCAAACAGCCTTCCATTTTCTTGATGATAACCCGATAATCATAGTTCTTCCTGACATATTCCTGACCTCTCCTGCCTTTTTCTTTTCTGAGTTCTTCATCCCTGAGAAATGTATAAATTTTATCTGCTAAATCATTCAGGTTGCCGGATTCATATAAAAGTCCGCCTTCAGCCAACCTTTCACGATTTGTTGTATCATCTTCCATGATCACCGGCAACCGGCAAGCCTGAGCATCTAATGCACTCAGAGTGTTTTCTGCCGGGAAAATGACAAAATCGGCAAATGAATAATACTTATAGAGCTCTGAGCTTTTTTGTGGTTCCACGTAAATAAAGTTGACTAATTCAACAAAATTATCTTCGACTTTCTCCTGAAAATACGCCTCATCCTTTGACCCAATAAAGACAATGTAAAGAATGGGTTCTTTATGTAAATCTATTTTTTTTACGGCATCGAAAATCAGGTGTGGTTTTTTGAGATTGTTTATTTTCCCGGCATACATAAGAACAACAGCTTCTGAAGGAATATGATACTTCATTCTTAATTCCTGTCGGCTCTTGTCACAAAAGTAAAAATCTGAACAATCAGTTCCGATAGGAAAGGGGAAAATATGTTGCTCATTTATTTTGTAAGTATCTTTTAATATTTTTTTATTTTCAGTGACGGTATAAAATGTTTTTATATTGAATTTATTGATTTTTTTGACAACAAAATGTCTGATAAGGAAAAAATAAAGTTGAAAAATAATATTTGTTCTGAATTGATTATACAATGTGTGGGTGTCTATGGCGATATTATATTTTCTAAGAATTTTGCGGTTTGATAACAATCTGAATCCTGTGATATTTTCGAAAGCATGAATAAAAATGATGTCAGGTGCTATGTGATGAATTTCTTTTACCAGGTTTTTTAGCCAGATATTGTGTTTGCCGGGTCTGTCAAAGCAGGATGTTAATCTGTAAATTTTTATGCGATATTTTTTTTCAAGTTGCTCATCTTCTTTTCGTATTTGAGAATAATCAAACCCCTTCCAGAGACTGAATGAATCAGAAGTTAACAAATGAAATTCATACGAATCGGCATGATATTTCATCAGGTAATTTAACTGATACCCCATTTGTGGATGAAACCTGTCTTCAATATGAAGAATTCTGAGTTTTCGGTCCATTATTCAATTTAAATCAAAATAGCGAAAGGACAAAATGATGATTTATTAACTTTACTTTTGATTAAAGCTTATCTTTACCTGTTCAGGCAGCTTTGCCAACGTCTTATTTTTATAATCAAAACAGACCATCCCTGTTTTAAGTCGGGCTACCTCATTTTCGGTTTTCTTATTTATGACAAGGCTAACGAGGTCAAAACCTGAATTTGTAAAATCTCCCGGTGATATATAAATCGTCAGGGTATCACCATAAAAAGCCTCTGATTTGTATTGAATAGCTGCATCCGACATAATGAGACCGCAATCATAGAAATCTTTTTCTGATTGGCCAAAATGTTTTAAAAACTGCATCCTGGCTTCGTGAAAAATTGTTAGCAAGCTGTCATTACCAAGATGACCACCATAATTAATATCTGTAATTCTCACCGGTATTTCTGTCCTGAACATGAAAGTATCGGGGATATCAATCTTAACTCGTGCCATAGTATTTATTCATTTGTAAGGATTCTTTCAAATTTAGCATATTTACTTAGATATTCCATAACAGTATTGTAATAATCCGATCTGGATGTCAGATACTGGTTTTGAGCTTGTGTCAGGTCCAGACTTGAGGAAACTCCTTCTTTGTATTTCAAAATTGTCCGGTCATAAATCTTTTGAGATAACTCCATCATCTGCAGTTGATTATTCATTTTATCCAGGGCATCAAGAAGTTCAGTACGGGTTTGCTGATATTCAAGGAGTAGTCCTTCACCAGCCTGATATTTGTTGTTTTTCGTTTTTTCAAGTTCAAGTTTTGCCTGTTGAATTTTTGAATAGTTCGATCCGCTCGTAAAGACAGGCATAGAAAGATTAACACCAATTATGTCCTCCATAGTAAAATCAAAGTCGGCTTTCTTTGCCAGTTCCTGATGTTGATAAAAGGCAGAAATAACAGGCAGCAATTTTGATTTCTCCCGCCTGAAGCTAAGTTCAGACAATTGTTCCTGTGTTTCCATGAGTTGATAGTCAATGGTTGAACTAACAATAAACGAGTCAGTGAGTAAAATAGAGGCATTTGCCTGATCAACCAAATCAGTTATTGTCTGCTCCACTAATATTTCATTATCCAAATCCATTCCCATCTGAAATTTCAGCCCGTTTTTTGATACCCCTACTTGTCTTTCTAAGGACTGAACGGTATTTTCGATGGTGAGTCTGTTTAGCTTTATCTGATCTACCTCGGTTTCTTCAATAAAACCTTCCTTGTACATCTCCTGCATCTCATATTCGATCTTTTCAAGATTTTTCAGACTCTGCTGTATTGTTTCAAGATTTTCTTTGAGAGTGACAACAAGGAAGTAGGCATTAGCAACCTGCTCCCTGAGTTGCTGTTTATTTTTAATATAATTTTGATTTGAGAGTTGCTTAAACGTTCTGGAAGCCTGCAGTCCAACAATATATTCACCACTAAAAACAAGCTGATTGACAGAAAGTGTGTAAGTGGTATTTTGTTTTACCCCAAGTTCAATTTCTTCTCCTGGCGCATAACCAAGACCAAACTGGCTTGTGTCTTTCAGTACAGCGCCTGTAACATTTCTGTCATCAGGAATCCGGTTCTTCAGATATGTTGCCGGAAACTGGGCAGTTGGCACAGTGGGAATATATTGATATGCAATAGTACCTGAAACCTGAGGCAGACCAATAGCTGTAGTTTCCCATACCTGCCTTTTTGCTATTGTAATATCAACTGCAGTATTTTTGAGTTGATAATTATTATTGATTGCATAGTTAACAGCACCATCAAGAGTGAAGGATTTTGGAGATTCCTGGGCCTGAGATAACCGGGAAAGACAAAGAACAAAAAGCAGGACAAATATGCTATAAGCAAGACATTTCCGTATCATGACATTTATTTTGATGACAAATAAAAAGCAAAAATAATGAATTACCTCCATCAAAAAACGAAAACCAGGGTAAAAAGTTCAGGGATACTTTGTTTTTTAACATAATCAGAGTTACATCACACCCCGACAGATTTCAAAAAAGCCTCATTATTAGGCTCCCTGCCCAGGAATTTTTTAACAGTTTCATACTCTTCTTCTGTTGCACCTTTTGAAAGTATTAATTCTAAGTATTTATTACCTGTATCTGAATTCAAAACACCATGTTGTTTAAACACAGAAAAAATATCCTCTGAATAGACTTTTGACCAGAGATAACTGTAATAACCGGCTGCATATCCGTTCAAATGTCCGAATCCGGCTTCAAAATGCGTTCCTTCTATATATTTATAAGCAGAATAAGTGTTTTGCAATTCTTTTACAATCCCTGTTGTTGATACATTGGATTCCGGATCATAACTTTCATGAAAGGTCAAATCAAGCAAGCCGTAAAAAATCTGTTGCATGGTATCAGAACCGGAATTAACATACCTGGAAGATAACATATTATCAAACAATTCTTTCGGAAGGCTTTCCCCGGTTTTGTAATGTTTTGCAAATAATTTCAGTACATCATATTCCCATGCCCAGTTTTCGAAAAGTTGAGAAGGTGTTTCTACAAAATCAAGCTTAACGGATGTTCCTGAAAAAGAAGAGAGTTCAGATTCTGTAAGCAGATCATGCATGAGGTGACCGAATTCATGAAACAGTGTCACAACTTCGTCATGGGGCAGTAATCCCGGCCGCTCCTTTGATGGTTTCGGAAAATTGCAGACCAGCGCTGCAACAGGTATCTGGTATCCTGCATCAGTTTTTCGCCGGGAAATAAGCGGAAACATGGCAGCATGATTGAATTTATTGTCACGTGGATAAAGATCAAGGTAGAAACGCCCTTTTAACCAGCCATTTTTTAAGACGTTGTATGTTTTAACGTCGCTGTGCCAAACAGACGCATCTGAGTCTTCTTTAAAATCAATCGAAAAAATTTGTGTGTGAATTTCAAACAAGCCATCCAGAACAGCCGGTACCGGAAAATATTGTTTGACCTGTTCATCATCAACATGATAATTTTCCCGTAAAAGTTTTTCCGTGATATATGGAGCTTCCCAGCCTGCAATATCTTCCGCAGTTTGCCTCCTGGTATGCTTCTTTTTCATTTCTAACAAAATAGCCTTGTCTTTTTGTGCCTTCTGACTGACATTTGAGACCAGGTCCTGTTCAAATTCAATTACATTTTCAGGTGTTTTTGCTATTTTATCTTCTATCTGATAATGAGCAAAAGATTTGTAACCCAACAATAATGCAACTTCTTTTCGCAATTGAAGTATTTGTTTCAGAACACCAAGATTTTTATCAGCAGCCCTGTTCATGAATTTTACATATAGTTCTTTTCTGAGTTGCTCAGAATCGGCATATTTCATAAAAGGTCTGTAGGAAGGATAGGTCAAATCCATTTTGTATGTGCCATCTTCCTGTTTATGCTCCGATTTATAATCATCAGGCAAGCCGGTTGCTTCCTCTTCCCTGATGATTATATGATCCTTGTAAGCAGCAATATTGGAATCAAAAGCAACCCCCAGGTCAGTGAGTTTATCACGCAATTCCTTAAGTTTATTGCGTTTCTTCTCAGAAAGATTTAATCCGTTCCGATGAAAATCATCCAGTGTATCTTTCAGAAACTTTCGCTTATAACCACCCAGAGATTTTCCTGCTTTTGTCTGTGAGAATGCAACAACTGATTCATACAACCTTTTGTTTAATTGAAGATCATTCAGGTACTTTTCAATCACAGAAATGTTCTGAAGGGAAACATTTCGAATTGTTTCACCGGGAGATGTAAACCCCAGGAGATAACAAACAGCGTGCATTCGCCTGAGCGAGTCGATAATTTCATCATATGCGATCATCGTATTTTCAAAGTTCCTGTCCGAATGATTGATCTGAAAAATATTATTAAGTTTATTATCAGCCAGTGAAATTGTCTTTTTGACAGCCTCCTCAATATCTTCACCTGT
>CAZVTW010000069.1:0-17183 GCA_964629805.1 uncultured Bacteroidales bacterium
ATGTCGAAAAGTTATACCTTCAGAATGCAATAGCAAATATTCTTGAAGGGGACTCTTTTATCGTTGCAAACAGGGAGAAACCTGATATAAATGAATTGGAAAGCGGATTACAATACACAATTCTAAAAAAAGGGAAAGGGCAAACTCCAAGGCCTGAAGATAACATCAAAGTGATCTATGAAGGACGTTTTATTAACGGTAAAATATTTGACAGCAGCAACAAAGGACCGGTAGAATTCAGAATAAAATGGTCAACAGTTCCGAAAGGTTGGAAGGCAGCGCTTTTAAGGATGGAAAAAGGAGCCAGGTGGAAAATTATCCTTCCTCCTCATTTAGCTTATGGTAGTGAAGGGTATAAAAATTATATTCCTCCTTATAAAACCCTGATTTTTGAAATTGAATTGGTAGATATTTTAAAAGAGTATCAGGAATAGGTTTCCAGGAGGGATACTATTGGTGCGATATTATTTATGTTAATCATTATCAGACATTAATGAAAAAATACTATAATCTTTATTATTTCCGGATTTTATTTTCATCTTTGGGTCAAATTTCCGGAATTTGTCTATTAATTCCGTGTATTTGAAATTATATGAAATACATAATCATTCCAAAACATCTGGATCTGCAGAGAACATATTATAAATTTGGAAATATTAATGTATCTTATTGTAAATTTAATTCGTTAACTATATGAGAAAATTTTCTTTCATTTTTCTTCTATTTTTTTTGCTTATACTCATCAATAATTGTACACATGACCCTCTCAAGAGGTCAGGACAGCGTCCGCAAACCACAAAAGATTCGGTTTCATATTGCCTTGGAACGGATGTTGGTGAAGAAATACTTCAAAACTTTAAAGACCAGGACCTTGATTTAGTAATTGATGATATGTTTGTTGAAGGCTTCCTGGATGTCCTGAGTGGAAAAGGATCTGATGTGACTGATGAAACCAGACAAAAAGTGTTAACAAAGTATTTCAGGACAAAGCACAGAAAAAAATTCCAGGACTGGCTTGAAGAAAATAAAAAATTTCTGGAAGAAAATAAGAATAAAGAAGATGTTGTCGCATTGCCAAGCGGAGTTCAGTACAAAATAATTGAGCAGGGAACCGGCAGGAAACCAACAATGGAAAGTGAAATTCTTGTGGCTTATAAAGGAAGTTTTATTGATGGCCGGTTATTTGACAGCACATACCAGGGGAAAGGTCCTCAGCGAGTTAATATGAAAGATATTTTAACCGGTTGGCAAATTGCCCTTCAACAGATGCCGGAGGGTTCGACCTGGAAAATTTTTGTTCCTTACGAAATGGGGTATGGTGAAAAAGGGTTCGAGAAAAAAGTACCGCCATATTCAACCCTTATCTTTGAAATTGAATTAATCGAAGTATTTTAATAACTATATTTTAAAAAACAATATTATGAAATTTTATTATGTATCTCTCATCTTAATTGGTTCTTTCTTTTTCAGTATTTCATGCAGCCAGGAGTCCGGAAAATCGGAAAAAGTTCAAAAACTCAGCTCCGAGATTGATTCTATAAGTTATATCATGGGTTCCCTGTATGGGAAGGATGTAGCTAAAAACCTGGAATCCAGGGGATATGATACACTTATCAGTAAAGATATTTTTCTCCGGGGATTTCAGGATAATTATAACGGAGAACCAAAAATTCCTGATGAAGTGGCTCAAACAAAAATCAATGATTTTTTTCAAAAACAAAAAGAACAAAAATATGCTGATTACAAATTGAGCGGTGAGCAATGGATGGAACAAAATAAAGAAAAAGAAGGCGTAAAAGTTTTACCCAGTGGCCTGCAATATAAAGTATTACAAGAAGGTGACGGACCAAAACCGGAAGAAACGGATAAAGTGCGGGTTCACTATCATGGCACTAAGATAGACGGATCAGTTTTCGATAGTTCGGTAGACAGGGGTGAACCGGCCGAATTTCCTGTAAGAGGTGTTATCCCCGGCTGGACAGAAGCACTTCAACTCATGCCTGTTGGTTCAAAATGGAAAATTTTCATCCCCTGGGAACTTGGATACGGAGAAAGAGGACAAGGAAGGAAAATTCCTCCCTACACAGTTCTTATTTTTGAAGTTGAACTTCTTGATATTGTAGAATAAAAGTAACTGTTTTGGCGCTTATGTTAGCCTATAGATTCTTTCCTCGAGTAACCCGGGAGGAGGAATCTCATACAATGCTGCTAAATTATTACGAATAAATAATGAAAAAAGTTTTTATATTATGAGTTTGACAATTGCAGGAACGGTTTTTAAAATTCTGCCGGAGATTTCCGGGGAAGGCAGGAACGGCCCCTGGAAAAAGAAAGAATTTGTTATTGAAACAGCTGATGAATTCCCAAGGAAAATTTGCTTTGGATTATGGAATGAAAAGATTGCTCTCATCAATGATGTTACAGAGGGCGATGGTGTTAATGTCAGTTTCAATGCCAGTTCCAGGGAATATAATGAGCGTTGGTTTACCGATCTCAGGGCCTGGAAGGTCGAAAAAGTTGAAGTACAGGCCGGAGCGCCTGAACCCCCACCAATCACGGAAAATGATGTTCCGCCAGAGGTTGAGGGGCAGGAAGATTTACCTTTCTAAGCTGGTAAGGACTACATGAGTCCGCTCCTAAATGCCAAATAGTTGACAAATATTTCACTATTTGACTCAACTCATAGTCAAGACAATCCTCATCTCGGCTGAATCTCTTCAATAAGTCGAGATGGATATTTTATTTTTCAGGAGCGGGCTCATCAATCGAACTATATAATTCCTTTGCATACCTACAAAAACATGTAGGTGTCATGATATTGATATGCCCTGCTGAGGAAATCAGAAGAAAAGCCAAAAATCATATTTTCATTCTCAGATAAGTAATCCCTTTATCTTAAAAAGTCAGTCATTCCGGGTGAAACGAGGAATCTGTCCAATATTAACCGGAAAGTAGTGATAAACTTATTTAATGGGATTACATCGCTTGTAGTTCTGTGTATGTTGACTGTAACACAAGATGGGTGTTATAAGAAATGTAAAAAGCACATTTTCAGGTACAAAGATGACCTTATATGCAGGGTTATCCCCAATTATGAATTACTTAAGGAAAGATAAGTTAGGAACAGAACTCAATAAGCTTTTTCCCACACTTGAATACAATTCGACAAAGTTTAGTTTGGCTCAGTTAATGCTATCAATTATCCTGGCATCCTTAAGTGGAGTGAACCGATTGTCTCGCATAGCAGTTTTCACCCATGATGAATTAATAAAAAGCCTGTTAGGTTTAAAAAATGGGATTAATAAAGACGTTATAGGCCAGCGATTTAAGGAGCTTGGTCAAAAAGGAGCCATTTATTTGCATGAATACAGCTTAAAAAAGGTTCGCGAATGGTTGACCAAAAGCAAGTTGCGCAGTATTACCTTAGATGTGGATTCAACAGTTTCGACCGTATATGGCAAACAGGAAGGGGCTGCCAAAGGTTACAACTCAAGCAAGAAAGGAGCCAGAAGTTATCATAGTCTATTGGCATTCTGCAGTGAAATGAAGCTGGTGATAAACAATTGGTTCAGGACAGGTTCTGCATATACTTCTAATGGTATTGTTGATTTTACCAGGCAGATTTTTGTCAATTTGCCAAGTAGGATATCACATGTGTTTTTCCGGGCAGACAGTGGTTTTTTTAACGGTAAGTTATTTGACCTGTTGGAAGAAATAGGGTGGACTTACCTGGTCAAGGTAAAATTCAAGGGAATGAAGCAGCGTTTTCAGGTTCTTGATTAGGATTTTATACCAGGGTCAAAAGAAATAGCATATAGTGAATTCGAGTATCAGGCAAGCTCATGGTCCAAGCCCAGAATATTAAAGGTCATACGCACAATTGAAAAGTGGGTAGAGAGTGATTTCTTTGGGAACAAGCAAATGGTCCCTGTTTATCAATATGCCTGTTATTGCAGCAACCTTAGTGACAAAACAGCTATTGACCTACATGAGATATATAAAGAAAGGTCAACCAGTGAAACATGGATAGAACAAGTAAAGAGCCAGTTGTTGGCAGGCAAAACCTTAACAAACGATTTTCACGCAAACGATATCTTATGGCAATTGAATGTTATGGCCTATAATTTATCTATTGCTATGAGGTATAAGTTCAAAAAAATATTTCGACAGGAACATGCTACCTTCAGGGATTGGTTCATCCGGGTGGCAGCTAAATTGACCAGTAGTGGAAGGATGGTACATCAACATATATACGAACATTATGATGAAAAAGAAAAGTGGGAGTACTTTAGTTTGCAGATTGCTTAAACCTACAGATTAAAGAAGATAAATATTAATATACTGACATACAATGGGATAATTATGTCATTTTTTTCAAAAAGCGATTATTATTAAGAATTAATCTAAATAATTTCCGGTAAATAATATAATTTCTGCGGAAAAATTGACATTATTATTGTGCAACAAATGAAATATCATATACTCATCGCCAAAAAAAGTCAATTTAGAAATTTAAGTAACAGTTTTTGAACAGTATAAAAACCAGGATATGTGCCCGGGTATTAATGGATGTGAAGAGGCCATCGTTGACCGGGTACCGGTGAATGACGGAGAAATAGAAATATATAATCAACTGGCTGATGTACAAAGCCCGCCCCCACTTGACCTTGAAGAAGGAAAAGTGAAATATTCCTTTACCGGCGGAAAACCTCAGGCACTTGTTGATGCTAATTTCCCGTGGCGAAATTATTCGGCTGTTTTTCATGTCACGGCAAAAATTGATAAATACGCCATTCAATGGCAACCATTTAAAGACAGTCCTGACTTCCATTTGGACCATCCGAATTTTCCACACCCGGATGATCGGTTTTTCAGGGGATATATTCTTGGAGTGAGTCCTATAAAAGGCAGTGATTTTATAACAAACGGACCTGCAGTGGTAGAAATGATACTGCGTGATCCGCCCGGAAGCGAAAGTTTATCATATTTAGAAAAAGGTTCTTCTTTTACATCAACACAATCATTTAATATTTCTGCAGGAGCTTCTGTGTCCAATGAAACAAAAATTGGTCCTGGTACTGAATTTTTGGTTGGTATGGGATTTCAGACAGAAACGGATATCACAAATGACCTGACAATTGGTGTCAGCGCTGAAACTTCCATTGATCTTGAACGTAACCTGGAAAAGACATTTACTGTTAACCAAAAATGTGAAACCTCAAGTTCTCCGGAGCTGGCAGGAGCTCCAAGTGATTTGTTTTTTGGTTCTTCAACTAATTACCTGGTATCCCTGGCAGATAATTTAACCATTTTTCCGGCTGATTTTGCCAATGATAATGGTATTCCCAATACCGGCGAAAAGGCAGGCCCCTCACAGCAAAAATTCACCATAGGTATCAACAAGGCGCTTATGGCTGCGCCTGACGGCTTTCCAACCTATTTTATTTATACTGCTGATCATATTGAAAATTATCTGATACCATTACTTGTAAGCACAAGAAATAACCTCTTTGTTAATGCACCTTCCAAATATATCAGTAAAATACCTGCTGATCATCCAATGTACGGTTCAAACAATGACGATCCGGAGTGGAAAGAATACGGCAGGCAGCCAACAAGTGAAAATTATGTGATAACAAACACAAACCTCGATTATGACAATCCGAGCTACACATTTAACCCGGAAGATGATGAAGACAGGGATCAAATCAGACGCTTTAATGAGCAAATCAGGTTATGGGAAGAGGCACTGGCCCGTAATGAAATGGAGAAATATAATTCCGAATTAATAAAAAATATCTCCTTTGATGCAGGCCCGACATTTGAATATTCAACAGAAACTTCAATGACAAAATCGTATGAAACCTCCTTTGAGATGGAGCTTGGCGCTTCTATGGTCTGGGAGATTGGTGGTGAAATTGGTGGTACAGGACTTGAGAATACCCTTGGCGTTGAGGTAAGTATAAGTATAGGAAATACATCTACCTCATCAACCGAAAAATCAAATACCTTCGGTTATGTTTTGCATGATCCTGATCAGGATGATTATTTTTCTGTTGACGTAAAAGACCCGGGAACAGGGACTGGCCCGGTATTTTCAACAAAAGGCGGCAGAAGTATGTGTCCGTATGAGGATGAAGTGGCTGTAAAATATGGAAAACCCTCCTCACATGAGGTGACGGATGAGTTTATCACAAAACTTGAAGACCTTGGCGTTGACGACTTATTGCTTGATATTTTATCCTGGGAAGAAAGAGGTTCAGTGGAAGCAAAAGCAATAATAGGATTTTTAAATGTTGTTTTCCATTCTGATGTGATGGACCTGATTGGCGGAACAAAACTCAAAGTACCGCAAATTAAAGGCCGAAAATTTAAGAACCAGACCGAATTACGCGAGACAGTATTTAAAATCATTGATTTACATTTTAACCTGTCAAATGATGAAGACGTCAGCGATTCCTTTGAGCCTCAGTCACTCATTGATATGGCCGGTAATGTTGCCGGTATTGTCGAACATTTTGCCGGCGGTGACGGAACACTCAACTTTTATATTTTTAATGAAGAACAAAGGGAAACATTAAAATCAGAATTTGCGCGGTATCGGTCTTTTCTTTATGATTTGTCAGCTCAACCGGTCAACAACCCGGATGTACTCAGTTCAGCCACAATCAGAAGGGAAGTGCCGGTAGCCGAAATATCCCCGGCAGCACAGCACAATGTACCGGAAGACAATAAAGCATACTTCACAATTCAGCTTGGCAATGTTTCACATTCAGGGGATGCCATGTGGTATGAGATCAGGGTATTGGAGGAATCAAATCCTGATGGGGGCGCAAATAAGGATTGATGGGGCAAAAGTTAGCGGGACTTACGAAATAAAACCCGGAGAATTTATCAACAAAACACTCACTGTTGCTAAAGGAAAAACCGATATCTACCATTATGAAGATTTACAGGTAGCCATTTATTCACCATGCGAATGGGAATACCATACCAATGGTATGGCCATGCCTGCCGAAGCAATTGATACGGTCAGTTTTTCTGTTCATTTTGTGCCTTCCTGCACAAATATTAATGTGACTATGCCTGATGACCAGTTTGTCATCAATTATGAAGATGTTGAATTAGTAGATGGTGTGAGACAAACAAAAGAACCTGTCATCCTGACCGGGTACAACATGAATAATCCGATTTTTGAAAGGATGTCATTCCAGTTTAAAGCCTCGGCTGATCCTCAGTGGACACCTGTTGAGTATTTTTATAAAAATCCGGAGACAGATGATCAAAAACCTATCCCTGGCGATTTCACCGGGCTGGAATGGGACCTGTCGGGATTCCCGGACGGTAAATACCAGATACGTGCCAAAACAGGTTGTGGTACCAATCCTGACGGAACTGAGATATTCGACCTTTCGGAAGTGTGGACCGGTACAGTTGACAGGAAACCCCCACAGGTGTTTGGTTCTCCGCAACCTGCCGACGGCATACTATCTCCGGATGATGATATCATCATTGAATTCAACGAGGAAATATTTGCTGAAAAGCTGACTAAACTTGAAAATTTTGATATCAGGGGTATTCTCAATGGTACCGAACTGCGTCATGATGTTAGCATCCGATTCAGCGGCAGCCCGGAAAGCTTTGTACGTATTCCTGATGGTCTTAATCTGTCCGGAAAATCTTTCACAATTGAATTTTGGCTGAAACCTGAACGATCGAATGTGAATGAATGTATACTTTCTCAAAATACGGACCCTGAAGACGCTTTATATATTGGTATGAATTTGAGTGGTGAATTTGTCTTCCAGGTTGGAAACCAAATTTTTAAAACTGATAAATTACCGGTTTCCGAAATAATTGACAAATGGAAACACATGGCCTTTGTGTATGACCATATCAGGGAAGAAATTATTTTATATGTTGACGGAGAAGCAATTGACAGTGGCAGCTTTAAAGCAGATTATAACGGCTTTGGAGATATTGTTCTTGGCAAATCATTATTACCTGAAACAAACGGTTTTAAAGGAAACATACACGAATTGCGAGTGTGGGAAAGCCCGAGAACGGCAGGAAAATTGGCTACCAACATGCTCATTTCTCTCAGCGGAAAAGAAACTGATTTGATTGGATACTGGCCTATGGATGACGCCTATGGTGATTTAGTCGCTGAAAAAGTTCATGGAAAAAATGCCACTGTCCAGGCCGAATGGCTCATTTCTCCGCAAGGGTATGCCGGAACCTTTAACAGCTCAGGGAAAGGACTTATTGATTTGGGCTTTACTGATATTGCTTTCACCGAAGAGGAAGATTTCACCATCGAATTCTGGTTTAAAAGCAAAGACGGAAGTAACGTCTGTTTTATGTCAAACGGACATGGTGATGAAAATGACCTGACGGTTTATTATATTTCACCAGAAAGTCTGGACAAGATAGTGAAAGCCCTCCCGCTTGAAGATAATATCGATTCTTTATTAACGCCGATGCTGAATACCATTTATCCGAATAAAGACGAATTCCTTCAGGAAATTTCCGGTCAGATTGGTGAGACAAAAAAAGACCAGTACAGCGAACAAATTCTCAGGTATTCAAAAGTGCCGCCAACCTACTGGAGCATCAATACAAATCAGGATGGTGAAATACAGGTCAATAATAATTCAAAGAGAATTATAGCCCGGGACAATTACTTTGATAACAAATGGCATCATTTTGCACTTGTTGTTCAGAGAATTGGAAATACCCGTATTTACATTGACGGGGATTTGAAAGTTTCCGAACCGAGTGATAATTGGAGCGCTTTTGGCGGACCACGCTTTTTTATCGGGGCAAGGGCATTATGGGATTTTGGTTATAAGTTCGATCAGTATTTCAATGGATCAATGGATGAAATTCGATTCTGGAACACAGCCCTCAGACAGGACCAGTTGAAACGAAGCATAAATAATCAGTTGGCAGGTGACGAGTTTGCACTGGCCGCTTACATCCCCTTTGAGACATACAAAGAGGTGATGGGAGTCCTGGTTTTATCAGACTCAATAGGAGATATTCTTGCAGAAAGGGAAACCATGTCAAATGCAGGCATAGTACTTCAAAATTCTGATGTGCCAAATATTATCCTGCGTAGACCGGTTTCAAAGGTTGATTTTGATTTTGTGACCAAAACAGACAGAATATCTTTTGTCCTGAATGAACCTTTGAAAAAAATCGAAAACCGAATCCTTGACATTACAGCCAAAAATGTTGAAGACCTGAATGGGAATGATATGACTTCACCGGTTACATGGAGTGCATTTATTGACCTGAACCAGATGAAATGGAAAGAGCAGGAAATTAATAAGGAGAAAAAAATCTATGAACCCCTGGTATTTACTACGACCATTGTCAACAGCAGCGGACAGCAACAAAATTATTCCATTGAAAACCTTCCTGCCTGGCTTACAGCTGATCCACGGGAAGGAACGCTCAATCCCCTGACCGAAGAAAAGATTACATTTACTGTCAATGAAGGGGTCAATATCGGCAGATACAGCCAAAACATATACCTCAAAACTGATTATGAATTTAACGAGAAATTGCTGTTCAATCTCAGGGTATTTAAAGAACTGCCATTTGACTGGGAATTTGAAGCTGAGGAGTACGAATATTCCATGAATGTCATTGGCCGTTTGACAATTGAGGATGTTATCAGCATTGATAAATATGACAAAGTATCAGCCTTTGTTGACGGAGAATGCCGGGGTATTGCAAATCTTCAGTATATTGAAGACTATGACATGTACGAAGTTTTCCTGGATATATACAGCAATCGTGAATCAGGAGAGCGGGTTGAACTGCGCATTTGGGATGCCAGCAGAGGTATTGAATATTCACATGCTATTGCAAACAAACTGAAAGAGGCTGGGGAACCATATCAGAATGAATATGTTTTCCTGTCAAATGAAACCTACGGAACACCAGCCGAACCGCTCAATATCGAATTATCATCTTCAAGTATTGTCGAACACAGTCCGCAGGGAACTTTAACAGGCAGGTTTATCACTTCGGACCCTGACCCGCAATCACAATCGTCAGCGGTCTACACATACTCCCTGGTGTCAGGTGAAGGAAGCGAAGGAAATGATTTCTTCACAATTGACGGGGATCATCTGATTTCTGCTTCTGTTTTCAATTTTGAAACAAAAAATACATTTACTTTTTGTTTTCCTGCTGACACTTTCCATCAACCCGTTGAGTGCCCAGGTTCTGAACACATATAACCTGTATGAAAAAGAAGGGTATATGATTAATCCTGCCTTCGCCGGGAACAATAACAAAATCAATGCATTTATTCATTCCGGCCGTTCACTGGTTGATGTTGACGGAGCGCCTAAAACTGTTACATTTGGAATCCACAGCAATATTATGAATAACACCGGGATAGGTACTAAGGTGATAACCGACAAAAGAGGTGTTCTTGAGTCAACTGCCTGGGTAGCCAGTTATTCTTACAGGTTTTTGCTTAGCGGGAATGACCAGAGTCTCACTTTCGGAATTTCCGGAGGTTTGCTCAAACAGAATTTAAACCGGAGCAATATCATTGCTGATAATATGGTTGACCCCACACTCAATAATGACTATTACAATGAAACTGATTTTGAAAGTGAGGCCGGTTTTTTATACCGGAACAAAAATTTCAGTCTAAGTGTTTCTGCCCCGCATGTTCATCAATTTCAAAATCGTTTTATCGCCTATACAAATTACGTATTTAAAATATCCGGTGCTGATCTGAAACTTATTCCAAACGTGTTATTTCAGACTTTGAAGAATGATGAATACCAGTATGATGCGGGCATGTCAGTAAATTATAAGGATATGGTCTGGTTATCAGGAAAATACAGGAGCAATAATAATGCTATTTTCGCAGTCGGTTTTGATTTCAGAGATATAGGACTTGCCTATTCGTATGAAATGAATAACTCAAATCTGGCACATGTTTCAAAAAGCAATCACGAGTTGATATTATTCTTTAAATTCGGTAAACCAGGCTTCAGCAAAAAAGAACCTGCCGAACAGGTGCGCCTGCCAGAAAAGAAAAATACAACTTCCGCCACCAATCCCGATGGAACTGAGGCTGAACTCAAAAAAAGAATAAAACTTCTGGAAGAGCAGATTAAATTACAAAAAGAAAACGAAAAATTGAAACAGCAACTGGATTCATTAAAAAAAGAAGCTGATTCTTTTGGGAAAGATCTATAGCGTTTCTCAGAAGTGGACACATCACTCAATCCCCGTAAATTTTTTGGTAACATACCTGACAGGATACCAGGCAGCAAAGACGCCTATGACAATGACAGCAAAAAATACAACAAGGAGGTCAGTTGGGCGGATTTCAACAGGATATGAAGAAATAACCGAAGAATGGGGAAATGAGATGATATTAAAATGAATTTGTATGAGACAAATTGCAATTCCGAGTAATAATCCGATAAATGCTCCGCCTAGAGAAATAAGCAAACCCTGGTTGAAGAAAATATTCCTCACAAATTTTCTGGCTGCTCCCAGGCTTTCCAGGGTGGCAATATCGTCCTTTTTGTCAACAATCAACATGGTTATAGATCCGACAATATTAAAAGAAGCAATGATAAGGATGAAAGTTAGTATCAGGAAGATTGCCCATTTCTCTGATTCCATAATTTTATAAAGCATTTCGTGTTGCTGATACCGGTTGAGGACTTTATATTCAGGACCGATTATTGAGCCGATTGTATTGTTCAGGTCCTCTCGTTCTGATGTGCTCAATTGTGGCTCTACCTTTATTTCCAGGGCAGTCACTTCATTTGTGAAATCAAGAATTTCACGGACAAAATCAATCGGGACAATGACATATTTTGTGTCAAACTCGCTTTGAATAGAAAAAATACCTGATGGCATAATATAACTCTTATTAATCGCACTTGCCGGATTTACAGATATTTTGGCATCTCTTTTTGGCACATAAACTGCAACAGGTTGAAAAGGCGGAAGTGATACAGAGAGCATTCTTGCAATGGCAAAACCAAAAATGGCAAAATTATAACGATCTTCCGAGAGTTTAAATTCACCATCAATCATCATGGTGTCTATTCCGGTCATGGATTCAAATGATTTTTCAACACCTTTAAGGGTTGCAATATGTTGCCTGGCGCCATTTTTAAGAATTGCCTTTTCTTCCAGTACAGATGAATATGCCAGTATACCATCAACTTGTAGGGCTTTTTCAAATTCAGGCGTATCAATATGAAATGTTTTTCCTTCTTTCAGGACAATTTTGATGTCAGGATCAAAAGAATGCATCAATGACTGAATGAGAGAATCAAATCCATTAAAAACAGAAAGAACCACAACCAGTGCCATAGCGCCAACACTGACACCTGCAACAGAAATCCACGAAATAATATTAATGATATTATGAGATTTTTTTGAGAAAAGGTATCTCCTTGCTATGAAATATGGTACGTTAAAATACACGCTATTATTTTGATTAATTGAATCCTTTCTTTTGCTTATTCATCTCCAAGGAGTTGATCGATTCGATCAGCATAATCAAGTGAATCGTCAATATAATATCTGAGCTCAGGAACTTTTCTTAGCTGATTTTTTACCCTGTTTCCGAGTTGATATTTTATCCTGCCCGCATTTTCTTCAATGAGATGAAATATTTCTTCTTTCTTTTCTGATGGGAATATGCTGACATACACCCTGGCAATAGATAAGTCAGGACTGACCCTCACAACTGTCACTGTTACCATCCCGCCCAGAAAGAATGTGCGAGCTTCACGTTGAAAAATATCACTTAAATCCTTTTGTAATAACCTTCCTATTTTATTTATCCTGCTTGTATTCATATATCTGTCTGATTTTATAACATGTTTTTTGGTGTGGTGGCAATAAAATCTTTCAGGTAATGTGGCTCAAAATATGCTACATCAACAAACGTTTGCTCCCGGAAATATTGTTCTGAGATTGAAATCATGTGTTTCGCTTCCAGGAAAAAATCATCAATAAAGCATGCATTTGGATGAGCAATGATGTTTTTACACTTATGGGCGCCATTTCCAAAAAACAATATTTTGTTTGAGTTTAAATAATTTTGAAATGAGTCAGTGTTGATTATTTCAGCAGTTGTCTTTTTTATTTCACACAATTCTAAGTCATACAAAGCTGTATAAACTTCCATTCTTCTGGCATCAATCATTGGACAGAGTAATTCCGGTGAAGCAAATCCGGTCTGCCTGATACTATCTTCAGCCATTAATCCGGCAGCCATTGCTTTTAGTCCCTCAACAGCAATTAAAGGAATACCAAGTCCCCAGGCAAGCCCTTTCGCAGTTGAAACACCAATACGTAATCCGGTATATGACCCTGGGCCTTCGGTAACTGCTATGGCTTCCAGGTCATCTTTCTCAAAATTGCCATCCCTGAATATCTTATTGATAAACATTGACAACTGAGAAGCATGGGAACGGTCTTCCCGTGTTTCCCTGTATGACAAAACTTTACCATCCCGGGCAAGAGCAACAGAACAAACTACTGATGATGTGTCAATATTTAAAATAAGTCCCATGTAGATGAATGATTTTTCATTTATCAAAATTTAGTCTGGAAATACATTACACTAATACCCTGTCCCATAAATTTCATTAAAGATTTTGGCAAATCAAAACATTTTTAAAGATTTCTCACTTCGTTCGAAATGACTATCCCTTATTTGAGTTTAAGGAGCGAGGGAACAGAAGCAGGCGAAGCCTGCTTCTGTTCCCTCGCTCCCATTTCTGTCATAACAACTTGTCATTCTGAGCGGAGCGAAGAATCTAAAAGAACAAAATGACACGTTAAATATTCTCAAACATGTACTTATCAACATTTAAATAGCAATTTATGTGTCATTTATCTCTATAATTAGAAATTGTCAATAATCTATACAAAACTTTTGGGACAGGGTACTAATTGTTTATAAATTCGATTTTCGAGACCAGCTTTTTATCTGTTAAAGATTTACAACTTGTTTAATAATCAATAATATAAATTCTAATCCTCTACTGGTTAGAAGCGGATTCCTGACTATAGTTTGTGTCATATGACTGTCAAAAATAATTGACTTTGATTCTCAGCCATATGGTGCACACTCAGATAAAGTTAGCCTGACATTTTCGATGTCAAATAACATTATCCAGGTTGAGGCAAGTTATCCACATCCCTAATTCTTCTATCTTAAGGATACCCGACAAAAGTCCATAAGTCAATAAAACTTTAATCATGGGTGCTTCATATCTGTCAAATCCAAATTCTAATTCCTCATCTTTATCCAGATTTAATAATTCTGAAATAATCCATCCTGGAGTAAAAATTTTGGTATTCTAATTACCTGCAATTATTATTAATATATGTCGTTAATTACCTTTATTTTATTTTGTCTGCCAGTATTCCTGTAAATCACTCCATCTCCCAGTCAGTACCATCTTTTCTGTCTTTCAGGACAAATCCGGCTTTTCCCAGCTCATCCCTGATAAAATCAGCGGTCTGATAATCTTTTTTGGATTTTGACTCCTGACGGATAGTTAGTAGCAAATCCATCAGTTGATGTAACTTATCATCTGACTGTTTAACTGCCGTTTCTTCATTATCAATCAAACCCAGAATATCAAACACGAATGTATGGTACAATTGTTTTAGTTCATCAAGGTCCCGTTTATCTATTTTTTCTTTTCCGTCTGCAACTGAGTTAATGAATCTGACGCCGTCAAACAAATATGAAATGAGAATCGCTGTATTGAGATCATCATTCAAAGCAGAAAAACATTTTTCTTTGAACTCAGTTAAATCAAAATTTGAAGTACCTGATGGCTGTAATGATTGTAAAGTCGATAAACCTTTAAAAAGCCTTTTTTTACCCTTTTCAGCAGAAATTAACGCATCACTCGAAAAATCAATGGTACTTCGGTAATGGGCCTGGAGAATAAAAAATCTTACAGTCATAGGGCTAAAAGGTTTTTCCAGTAAATCATGCTTCCCATTGAAAAATTCATCGAGGGTGATAAAGTTGCCAAGCGAACGTGCCATTTTTTGGCCATTGATGGTAATGAGATTGTTATGAATCCAGTATTTAACTGTGTCCTCGCCAAAAGCAGCTTTAGATTGTGCAATCTCACATTCGTGGTGGGGAAATAATAAATCCATACCACCACCGTGTATATCAAATTGTTTTCCAAGATACTTTGTACCCATGGCCGAGCATTCAAGATGCCAGCCGGGGAAACCATTCCCCCATTTGGATGGCCATTGCATGATATGTTCTTCTGAGGCTTTTTTCCATAAAGCGAAATCAAAAGAATTTTTTTTAGCCTCCTGCCCTTCAAGTTGCCGGGTGGTTGAGAATAAATCTTCAAGTATACGACCGGATAATTTGCCATATTGGTATTTCTGGTTGTATGTTTCCACATCAAAATAAACCGAACCATTTACCTCATAGGCAAAGCCCTGTTTCATAATTTCATCAACCAAAAGTTGTTGTTCGATAATATGCCCTGATGCACGAGGTTCGATGTTTGGAGGAAGACAATTGAGCTGGTCCAGATTTTTATGAAACCGCACTGTGTAATTCTGTACAATTTCCATTGGTTCTAACTGTTCCAGGCGCGCTTTTTTTGCAATCCGGTCTTCTCCGCTTTCTTCTGCTTCATTTTCGAGATGCCCGACATCAGTTATATTCCTTACATACCTGACTTTGTAACCTAAATATTTCAGATAACGGTACAAAACATCAAACACCGTATACACCCGTGCATGTCCTAAATGAGGAAGACTATAGACAGTTGGTCCGCAAACATATAAACCTGTAAATGGCGGATTTAGAGGAATAAATTGCTCTTTTTTCCTGCTTAATGTATTATATACCCAAAGATTATGTTCCATGAAATTGATATTATCGGTTCACAGTGACAAAGGTAAAAGGGAATATCCTAATTTTAAAATAAAAAGGAATACAATTTAAAGCATATTAAAATTTACTGATTTTTAAAGAAATATGGTTGTGTAGGCTTATTGTTCTTCTTCTGCCGGTTCTATGGTGTGTTTTTTTCCGTCTTTGATGATGATTGTTCTGATTAAATGGCCCTCGTCGTCATAAATGTATTTTTTACCGTCATACAAAAAGCCATTGATGAAAGTCCCTTCCTGATCAATTTTTTTATGGTGATTATAAAGTTTGTTATAGCCGGTTCCTTCGTAAACTTTTAAGGCGGCGGGATGCTCTTCGTCGGCTTTGACCGGCCTCTTTATGTCAGTTTGTTTATGCCCGACTTTTTGTTCAGCTTGTCCTTTCCTATTGATGCTTTCAGCAATAAGTTGACCATTTTTAAATTGTTTCTCGCCGATTAAACTGCCCTGCTGGTCCCACATTTTTAATATACCATCTTCTTCTCCCTTTTTCCATACGCCGGAGATTTTTACATTTCCATTCTCATGAAAATATTTTTGGACACCATTTTTCATACCCAGGCTGTCATAATTGAATAAATATGCTGTATTTCCATTTTCATGGTAAAACCTGTATTGTCCTGTCCATTTATCTCCATTCCAATACCCTTCTTCCAACAAAGTGCCGTCTTCTCTGTATATTTTAGCGTAGCCTTTAGGAATATTATTAACATGATGAATTTCAGACTTCACAGTTCCGTTTTTATGATATGTTATCCATAAACCAGATTTTTTGTTATTGATGTATTTTCCCTTTTGTTTGATTTGGTCAGTATCTGCCCGGAATATCAACCAGGATCCCTGTTTAAAACCATTTTCGTCAACAAGATTTATGGTATCCCCTTCAAAAATCAGGAAATTATCCTGTGCCATTGAAAATGACATCATAAAAATTAATATGACTACTAATAGGTATCGCATTTTTTCCGGACAAACTTTTCCTTTTCATGTTATACTCTTAATTGAAAACTATGTTTCAAATGGAAGGATTTTTTTTTCGGTATTTTTATACTCCTCTTAAGATTATGTGTGGGTACACTCCTAAATGTAAGATTTTCGTCAAAATCAAGCCTGCCCTCATAAATAAAATGTCGGGGACATTTGAAATTTTTGAGCCGGAGTTAACTGACTGTTAATAAGGACTCGAAAATTTCAAATAATGAAGATTTTGGAAAATTAAAACATTTATAAAG
>CAZVTW010000070.1:0-17049 GCA_964629805.1 uncultured Bacteroidales bacterium
GCCTCGACCTCGAACTTTCTGGCCGAGACACTTACTTTATGGATGGACACTAATATAATTTTACTAATACTAATTTTTGTAAACTAAAACATTATGGCTAATAATCAATTAATTGAAAAAGCGTATGAACTGGCAAAAGAACAATATGCCCAAATAGGAGTCGATATTGAAAAAGCGCTTGAACAACTTGACAAAACATCCATTTCGCTACATTGCTGGCAGGCAGATGATGTAGGTGGTTATGAGCGCGAAGGCGCCACCCTCGAGGGCGGTGGTATCCAGGCTACCGGAAATTACCCGGGAAAAGCCAGGAGTATTGATGAACACAGGGCTGATATGGAGAAAGTTTATTCTTTGCTGCCCGGCAAACACCGTTTTAACATGCACGCCATGTATGGTGATTTCAGAGGCAATTTTAAAGACCGTGACCAAATTGAACCGAAAGATTTTGAAACCTGGGTAGACTGGGCGAAAAAATTGGACATCAAGATTGATTTTAACTGTACACTTTTTTCTCATCCAAAAGCTGCTGATGGTTTCACTATTTCGAGCAAAGACAAGGGTATCAGAGATTTCTGGATAGAACATGTTAAGAGATGCCGCGAAATTAGCGCATACATAGGAAAAGAACTTGGCAGCAAGTCAGTTCATAATATCTGGATTCCGGATGGTTCAAAAGATTTAACTGTGGACAGATTTAAACACCGCGCCATACTGAAAGATTCGCTTGACGAAATCTTATCTAAAGACTATGATCCAAACCATCTTGCTGATGCCTTGGAAGCTAAATTATTCGGTATTGGCGCTGAAGCATACACAGTAGGTTCACATGAGTTTTATCTTGGTTATACCGTGGCTAACAAAATGATGCTTTGCCTTGATATCGGCCACTTCCACCCAACAGAGCAGGTTTCGGACAAAGTATCTGCTGTTTTCCAGTTCATTGATGAACTCCTGTTCCATGTCACACGGCCTATTCGTTGGGACAGTGATCATGTAGTCACTTTGGATGACGAAGTAAAAGCTTTATTCCAGGAAATTGTTTGGGCAGACAAGTTAAATAAAGTGAACATCGGCCTTGACTTTTTTGATGCCAGCATAAACCGCATCGGTGCCTACATTGTTGGTGTCAGGGCAGCACAAAAAGCTATTTTGCTTGCATTGTTGAGCCCGGTCAAAAAATTGCGTGAATATGAAGACAATCAGCAATATTTTGAACGACTGGCATTGCTCGAGGAAGCGAAATCAAAACCTTTTGGCGCTGTGTGGGATTATTATTGTTTGAAAAATAATGTGCCGGTTGCAGAAGAATTTATCCCTGAAGTTCAGCAATACGAAAAAGATGTGTTGAGTAAGCGCGGATAGAATGCCAGCACAAAAAAAATCAATGACTTTATAAGGCTACTCTGAACGGGTGGCCTTTTTTTGTATCAAAATCAACAATATTTTGTTTTCCAGGCTCTGCCGGTATTTTCCAAAACTTGTAACCTATCCTGAATTTAGATATATTTGTGATGGTAGAACAATGAAATACAAAAACAATGAAAAGACTTAAAATACCATACGGGGAAGCTAATTTTGTAGCTTTAAGGGAAGATAATTACCTGTATGTAGATAAAACGAAATACATTGAACTTTTAGAAAAAGAAGCCAAATATATTTTTTTTATTAGACCCCGCCGTTTTGGTAAAAGTCTTTTTGTAAGAATGCTAGAAACCTATTACGACGTATATACCAAAAACCAATTCGATTCATTGTTTGGTGATTTATATATCGGAAAAAATCCAACTCCCGAAAAAAACCAGTATCTCATTCTGAAATTCGATTTCTCCGGGATAATTACCAATCAGGGCGAACAAAGGTTTTACCAAAGCTTTGACAATTACATCGTAATGGTCATTGAAGCTTTTATTCAAAAATACAGTGACATTATCGGATTTAAGGAATTACCTGCCAGATATCAACAGGCAGAAGCTTCAATTAATTTTTTAATTTCGAAATTTCAATATATACAGAGTCAAATTTATATCCTTATTGATGAATATGACAATTTTGCCAACGACCTGATAAAACCAATCGGCAAAAGGAGTCAGAAAGCTGAACTTGAGTATGAAAAATTAATTCATTCAGAAGGATATGTTCGTTCCTTTTACAAAATATTAAAAAAAATGGCAACTCAATTCAGGACTCGTGTGTTTCTGACCGGTGTAAGTCCAATTATGCTTGATGATTTGGCAAGTGGTTTTAATATAACCACCAACATCACCGTTTCAAAAACATTTAATGAAATGATGGGATTTACGGAAGAAGAAGTCATAAATATTCTCCGGCAAACAGAAATAAATAAATCCGAATTAAAGGATATTTTAAAGGATCTGCAATTTTATTATAACGGATATCTTTTCTCCAAAAAGGCGACAACGAAAATGTTTAATTCAGATATGTTCCTGTATTTTTTACACCATTATCAAAAAGAAAAGGAATATCCCGACCAAATACTCGACAATAATGCAAAAACTGACTTTCGTAAAATAAAATCCCTGGCATTTAACTTCAAGGACGAAAAAACCATTGAAGAATTGTTAGAAGAAGAAAACATCGAAACAGAATTATCTGACCGTTTTCAGTTGGAAGAAATGTATAAAAATACAGACAATTTCAAATCACTCTTGTTTTTCCTTGGCATGCTAACTATAAAAGGGCTGAATAAACAAGGAAAGCTGGTTTTATCCATTCCAAATTATGTATCAAAAAAAATCTATTGGGAATATTTTGAGAGCATCCTCAGACAAACAGCGAATATTGAAACCAATGAAGCAAGAAATACGGTGGTTGAATTACGTTATTCAGGTAAAATCAGACCTTTTGTAGATTATGTTCAAAATATACTTAAGAAGCATTCTAATCGTGACTTGCAAAAATTCGATGAGAAATATATCAAGGCGGTTATGTTTACCCTTATGGACATTGATGGTTTTTACCTGTTACAAAGCGAACCGGAGCTACGCAACGGATATGCCGACATTCTACTCACCCGTAGCAAACAGTGGGCTGAATATATTAAATATGAATGGCTTATAGAGCTTAAATATGTAAAGGAAAGCGAACGAAGTCAACTTGATAATATTCGGCAGAAAGGGAAAAATCAACTGGAAAAATATGCTCAAAGCGAAGATATAAAAAAAAGGTTTGAAAAAAATAGTTTCAAAAAAGCCCTGGTATGTTTCGTTGGCAAAGCAGAGGCTTATGTTGATGAAGTGTGAAGAATGACAGTACTCAAATGCAATACTGGTCTGTTTCGTTTGGTGCAAAAATAAAGAAAAAAATGCCATAATATTTGCTCTACAATAAATAAGGTCATCGACTTAGCCGGGACCCGACAAAAATTTGTCGGGTCTCCTTGATTTTCAAAATGTCCAAGCCCCGAGCCTGAAGCCTTCTTATAGCCAATTCAAAAAAAAATCAAGCGTTTACTTATTGACACTAAATATTTGAAATTACTATTAATTTAGAATTTGAAGTATTACTATATTTCGAAATTCAGATTAAAAACCCTGGTTGGTGTTGTATTATCATTTTTATTCCTGCCAATGTGATAAGCTATTAAGGCATTGCCATGCCTGATATATAAAATACCATTGTCAACCACCTGATGAGCAAAATGCTCCTTTGTTCCATGCGAAATCCTAAACTGTGAATTAACTTTCATAAGCTTCGGTCCGGGTTTTATGAGCGCTACCTTCCCTTTTGCATCATAACAAATAAGCATGCTGTCCACACAAATGGTGTTACCGCGGTCAAAACCGGATAATGTATCAACAACCTGGCCGGTTTGGCAATCCAGGGCTTTCCAGTATTTTTTCCTGTAACCTGAAGCATACAGATGGTTGTTGAATTTAACAAATCCACCAAATATATTGTCAAATTCTTTGTTTTGCCAAACCTGTTGAATTGAATCCCCTTTTTCATTTATCCATAATTTAACTGCAAAATTGCCGGCACCTGTAACATAATATAAATGGTCTTCATCATAAAATGGTGTGTTGCCGTGGACATCGGCCTGACCTTTGGTCAGTTGTTTGTGTTTCCATAACAGTTCGCCTGTTATTGCATCAACACCAATGACGAATTGTTTTGTATGTGTTGTAATGATTTTCCTGTTATGATGAACAAATAACAGCGGTGAAGAATATGACGGCATTTCACTGTCAGCATCACATACCCAAATTAATTCACCATTATGGCGGTTCAGTGCAGCCATTGTTGTATCGTTGCCGCCGGGCGTACAGTAAACAACATCTCCTTCCACAAGCAGAGATTCAGATATACCAAACCTGGGCATCACAGCGCCAAGCGAATCAAACATGTTTTTATGCCATATTTTGTCACCGGACTGACTGCTAAAACAGGCTATATCACCCAGGCCGCCACAAACATAAACATGAGTATCTACAACTGTTGGGGTTGACCTGGAACCGACAAAATTTTTTGTCCATTCCTTGCCATATGGAGATTTCCAGCGAATTTTCCCCTGCATATCAAGGCATACGAGGTAACCGGTACTGTAAAACATGCCATTGACATAGATAGCATGACCTGTTATAACCGGTGAACCGTATCCAAGACCAACACTATCCGAGACCCATAATAATTCAGGCCCTTCAGAAGGCCAGGATGCTAACAAATCATTTTCATGATACATTCCGTCTCTGTTGTCTCCCCGCCATTGATATATTTTTTGAGTTGGCTCAGTGCAATAATAAAACACCGAAAACAGGACAACCCAAAAGAAAAATTTTTTTGACATAATAAAAACTATTAAAGATTAATAAGAATTTGTTTTGCGTCTTTTTTTACTTTCCTATTAATCTTTTCCGGCAGAAATAATTTATGAATTACTGCCAATGCCAATCATTATGGCAGAAATGATCAAGATTGAGATACCTGCAAATAATGTTGCAATCGTCTTTCCTGAAACTCCTTTCCATTCTTTGGTAATAAGTCCCCACATATTACTGAAAACCAACACAAAAGAGAAAAATAAGCTCCAGCTAACAAAACTGAACTCACCCATTTTTGTTGTTCCCATACCTTTAAAAATAAACTGCAGAATCCACAAAATACCGGCTGTGGCAGCAAAAATGTAATTTTTTGTCAGCGGGGAAGTTTTTGAGGTATAATCTCCGGTTGTTTTGTTTTTAACACCGAGAAAAATGGAATATACAAAATTAAACAAAAAGCCACCTATCAATAAAACAGCATAAACAGGATTGAAACGCCACAGATATTGCTGTCCTGCTTCAATGGTACCATTGTCAACAAATATTTTATCAACGTTTTGAGCTATTGGCTGGCCAGCTTCTTCGCCAAATGCAAAACAAGCGCTCATGACACCTGCAATAACAGCCACAAGCAAACCTTTTTGAAGATCGAAATTATTCGGGCTGGTTGTCTTATCATCGCTCTTTGATTCATTTTCCCGTCTCTGGGCTGCCCAACCGCAAATAGCGATACCTACCAGGCTGATTAAAACACCTGCAAAGGTAAGGATTCCGCCAGAGCTGGCAAAAAACAAGCCGAATTTACCTGTAAAAATCGGGGGGATTAAAGTTGACAAAGCCGATGTCAGGCCCAAAGGAAGGGCTGTTCCCAATCCGATACCAAGATACCTGTTGGACAGTCCCCAGGTTAATCCGCCGATACCCCACCCTACACCGAAAAGAATGGGTAAATAAACTGCTTTAGGCGGAACATTTGAGATAACATCCCACAATTCAGGGATTGTAAACATGGCAATAACCCATGGACCGATTAATAGTGCGAAGAGGCTGTAAATACCCCATCCGGTTTCCCATGACCATTTCCTGACAAATTTAAGGGGCAGGTAAAATGAACCGGATGAAAAACCACCGATTGCGATTAAAAAAATTGCGAATAAGATACTCATTGTGATGTAGTTTTAGTCATTAATTTTTTTATTGCTTCATTTATGATGTGATTATGAAAGTCCGTAAAGATAATAAATAAAAAAAATCCTGCAATTTATTTGAAAAAATTGTTTGGAATGAAAAACAATACAATAAGAAAGATAGACCTGCTAACTTTGTATATTTCATTATTCAAAAATTATTCTGAATGTATATCTCCCAGGTTGCATCATCATTTCACTTCTTTCTTCTGCTGATTCGAGATATTCAGGTTCATACTCCTTACCTTTTTTTGTCACTTCATGTATATTTTTTTCTGGAAATGGTAATGACAAAAACGCTTCAGTGCCTCCGGGAATACCAAATTGGCAATGAATGATCTTATTTTTCTTTTTCCAGTCAATGGTCATCCATCCGTTCCGGGTTTTGTGTTTGCAGGTTAGTGAATCCATATCTGCCGGGAATTGAGGTTTCAGCATCATTTGTTTAAATCCGGGCATGGTGTCAATGACATTAATACCTGCCAGACCTTTATAAAAATAATCTCCAATACTACCAAACATAATGTGGTTCCGGGATTGAGAACCATCCCAGTTTTGCCACATTGTGCTTGCTCCCTGCTCTATCCAGTGTCCAAATGAAGGGAAATCCCTTTGAATTGCCATTTTATAAAGAACATCCGTCCGATTATAATCCATGAGGACATCAATGACATTCTTTACCCCGACAACGCCGGCATCAAAATGATAGTCTTTTTCTTCAATCTTTTCAACCAGCAGGTTAAACACCTGGTTTTTATATTTTTCCGGGGTTAACCCGCATGCCAGGGCGAGGGACAAAGCGGTTTGACCATCATTGTAATAAGAAATCTTTTCCGGTTTAAAATACTTGTTTTGAAAGGATTCAAAAATTTTATTTCCTAATTGTGTAAAATACCGGCTGTCTTTTTCCAATCCAAGAATACGTGATATTTTTCTCATCACCAGGCAAAATCGATGAAAATAGGCAGATGATATATAACTGCCTTCCGTATGAGTCATGATTGATTTATGGTCATCAATGCCAAAATGCAATAGATTATTAACTGATATATCCTCAAGATGTAAAAGATATTTTTTCATCATGGGATAAAACTCACTTAAGATTGTTGTATCCGCTGTATACCGGTACAATTGCCAGGGAATAGCTATTGCAGCTCCTTCCCAGTGGGGGCCATATCCATATTGCCTGGTTTCGGGATTTTTACCATGCGTATACCCCCAGCCACTTGTGGGAATGATACCCGGCAAATCCCCGTTTTCCTGCTGTTCATCCATAAAATCCTGTAACCACTTCCTGTATGCAGGCACAGCATCAAACGACATCAATCCGGTCTCAACCACAAGCTGGGCATCACCTGTCCAACCCATTTTTTCGCGATGGGGACAATCCTCAGGAAAACTGTGATAATTTCCCAGGTATGACCAGCGAATATTTTCATAGATTTTATTAATAAGCGGATTGGAACAGGTAAAATATCCGGTTGTATCAAATGCCGTATGAATCATGAAAGCATCGATATCTTCCTTCCCGGGTTTTTCTGTCAAACCTTCTATTTGCAGGTACTGAAAGCCAAAATATGTAAATCGGGGTTCATATCCCGCGACAGACCGGCCATTTGATATGTATGTTGTTGTCTGGGTTTTACCTGTAAAAATGAAGCGGCTCAGTTCTTTTTGATTCAGTGTACCATCATCATAGATGCGTTCACCGTATTTCATGATAACCTTTTTGTTATTTTTTTCATGAAACCGTATTTTTGCCCATCCTGATATATTTTGACCAAAGTCAACAAGGTAAATACCGGGTTTGGGTTCTGAAATATATTTTGGGGCCAGGGTTTTTGTTTTTATAATATGTGGCATGACCTGCCTGGATAACTTACCCTCAGGGCCTTTAACGACAAAGGCATTTCGCCACTCTTTGTCATCATACTCAGGCAGATTCCATCCGGAGATTTCTAAATTTGCATCATAGGTTTCTCCGTTCCGTATTTGATCAAAAACAATTGGTCCGGTTGTATATTTCCATGTGTTATCACTCAATAGGGTATCAGAAGAGCCATCTTCATATTGAAAAACCATACGGCAAAGAAAAGCCGGACGATTGCGCCAGGGTGCCTGATCAAAATCCCAGGCCGATTTTGTATCAACATTATAAAATCCATTACCAAGAATACTGCCGGCAACATTTTGACCAGACCGAAGATAAGATGAAATATCAAATTCAAGGTATTTAACACGCTTGTCATAGCGGGTCACAGCAGGGGCGAGCAATTGATCGCCAATTTTGTTCCCATTGATATAAAATTCAAAATATCCGACTCCGGTTACTTCTGCATGAGCTTGTGCAATTTTTTTATCCACAAAAAAATCCTTCCTGAAAAAAGGGGCTGGATGTGTGGTATCATAATTGTCCGTATTTTCTCCGGCGCTTATCCAGAAGGCATTCCATGAAGTGCTGTATTGTTGGCTATTATTTTTTACTTCTGCATCCCGGGTCTGACAAGCAAGAAGTAGTACTACCGGTAAAATAATTATATATCTCATTACATTTTGGTGTTAAATGCACCAAAAATAGAAAAATAGTCATTCAAAACAAATAAAAGTAGTTAAGGGTTTGAAATTGCTATTTTACAAACTTCCGAATAATATCATCTCTACCCTCTGTTGATATCCGAAGTAGATATAATCCTTTTTTTAAAGAAGTAATGTTTATATCCTTTTGATTTTCTGATGCCAGGAGTGTTTCACCAAAAATATCAATGACTTCAATACTGGTTATGACCCGGGATGTTTTGACATAGATTTTGTTATCAGGGGGATTTGGATAGACTGAAAGAGGAAAATTTTTGTCTGTTACAACAGATGTTATTTCGCATTTTCCATATTGCTCAAAAAAATACCACATCTCACGGCTGGCATGGATATCTTCATTGGTATTACCTGCAATGAGTTCATAGAGCGGTAATTCAACTCCCGGCCAGGTATGCCCGCCATTTAAAATTTTAAATAAAATAACATCAGCATGGCAATCGCAGTCACTAAAGATATATTTCTCAACAGTACAATTGTCATCTTCGTCTGCATCAGGTATTTCAACCATGTTTTTTTTTGTCAGGCAATTATTAACGTTTTTCCAGAAATCCATGATATCGTCGGTTGAAACAATAGTACCAACTGTTGTTGACATCTCACCGCCTTCATAAGGGACAAAAGGGTCGCTGGTGCCATTAAAAAACATGACCGGAACGGGTTTTGAAGGATTGCAACTGCTCATAAAAGAAGTGTCAATGGTGGCTGTCACTGTTGCAACAGCAGATATTTTATGACTTAGTTCACAGGCAATGCGCTGACTCATAAAACCTCCGTTTGAGATACCCGTTACATAGACACTGTCCGGATGCGTATTGAAATTATCATGCATAAAGTCAATCAGTCTGCCAATAAAACCTACATCATCTATACCTGCAAGGTCTGCATTTGTTCCCCTTCCATCAGCCCATGAAAATCCGTCGCCTTTTTCTGCGCCACCCTTCGGATAGACAGCTATACATCCAACCGAGTCAGCAACATTATTGAACTCACTGGTCGAAATCATGGCTTCAGGATCTCCACTTCCTCCATGAAGCAGGATTACCAGAGGCATTGAGTTTTCCTGGCTATATCCAGGGGGCAGATGCACTGTAAATGTCCGGTCAACATCCTGATGTCTCAGGGTATATTCTTTATCTTCTGCCAGTTTCATGACTTTCGTCAAATATTGCCAGAGTTCATCATCAAATCCGGATAAAGCAAACATATCCTCATCAGCAGCATTTCCCATCCTGACAACAACAAGGTCTTTGGAAGGAACAACATACAATTTCTGGTCGTTTTTGCCAAGCCCTGCAAACATGTCATCAGGGGCGCCTGGTACAATAGAACCATTGAAAACAATATCCAGACCAGGTTGTTTGAAAGCATCTTGCCCGTTGAGCCACCAGAGATATCCATATGAAGGATTCAAATCCTGAGATTGTGAAATCATTTGATTTAAATATGACTTATCGTTCATGATCGTTTCGCCATTCCAATCACCTCCACTCAGAATCAACAGTCCGTATCTTGCCATATCCCTGGCAGTACTCCAGTAAACGCGATTATATTCTTTCTGCTTCCATTCTCCATCCATGCCAATCTTCTCTTCTATTTGCTCATGAATAAATTCATTATAATCTTTGCCGGTAGCCTGTTCAATCACACTGGAAATCATGGTATAAGGAGCGTTATGGTAAAACCATCTCCCTCCGGCATCAACCCTGTACAGGAGACATTCAGGGTCTGTGCAGTCCCAAATAACATCAGTTGTCTCCAGACCAGTGGTCATGGTCAGTTGGTGCCAGATGGTAATTTTTTCTTCCAGCTCCGGTGTGCAACTTGTCCAGCCCTGGCCAAGATAAACAGAGGTAGGCTGATGAATATCAAGGTATCCCTGTTCCTGTGCTAAACCAGTCAAAAATGCCGTCAGGGTTTTACCTGCAGAGGCCCAATACCATTGCAGGTCTTTATTAAAAAGGCCGAAATATTTTTCAATCACAATTTTTCCCTTATGAAGGACGATAAAACCCCGGGTATTTTTCTCCTCTAAAAATGTATAGAGGTTTTCCAATTCTTCTTCATTCCAGCGAAGATCAGCGGGAGATATAGTTTCCCATTCATCACCGGAAACCGGCGGATAATAATATTTTTCCTGGGAGAATGATAAAGATGGTTGAGATAAAACCATTGTAAGGGCTACTAAATAAAAAATGATATACCTGGTCATATAAAAAATTTTTTTTATGAGTTTATACTTAATCAGACATATATATTGTGCAATGGTTTAAAATGAAAAGCAAAAATGTTCTCCTTTTTGAGACTATCCCAAAGAAATAAGACAGAAAACCAAAACATTTCTGTTAAAATGTTCGAATAATACTATATTTGTTGCGTTTTTTATAAAATGTTTGAAAATTAAAAAAAACGATAAAAGCTATGAATTCATTCATAAGGCATTTAACGATTATTCTCAGTTTTTGTTCCTTCAACCAGGTATTTGCACAAAAACAACCTGCAGATTATGTCAATCCCTTCACCGGTTCGGCCTGGTATGTCTTCTCTGCTATGGGGTTTTATCCGGATTGTCCGGGAAAACCGGAATACAGGATTGGAAGTCCCTTATTCGATAAGATAGAGATCAAACTGAATAAGGATTTTTACCCGGGCAAAACATTTGTTTTAAGTTCAAATCCAAAGAATACAGACAAAAGCAGGCTTATGCCTGCCAAACTGAATAATAAAAAATTCAGGCAATTCAGTATCACCCATGAACAGATTGTGCAGGGAGGAGAGCTGAAGTTTAAAGCGAGATAATGAGTATATATTTACTTTTTAAATTTACCCATATACTCAGCTTTATCAAGAATCAATCCATTTAAAGCCTGGTAAAAACTTTTACCATCAGAGATACTTTCCGGTGGTAATTTTTTCTTTAGTGCGAAAATCCTGAAAAAATACCTGTGCTCTTCTCCACCCGGTGGACATGGCCCCCCGTATCCGTACTTGCCAAAATCATTTTTGGCATGTATAGCGCCGTTTTTCAGGTTTTTCTCTACCGGTATAATTTTTTCCAGCTCATGGCAATCAGAAGGCAGATTATAGATAATCCAATGGGTAAATGTACCACCCGGAGCATCCGGATCTTCCATTATAAAAGCAAATGTTGTTGTTGCTTTTGGTTCTCCTTCCCACCGCAATGGCGGAGACGTATTGTCTCCTTTGCAGGTGTATTGTTCCGGAATGTTTGCGCCGTGTTCAAAGGCTGTTGTTGTGATATTAAATTCCATAATACTTATTTTTTGGTGGTTGATAATTTTCAGCTCATTTCGTTTCAAGCCCTTTACATCTCTCTTAATCCTAAGCAGGAATACTTTCCCTGAAAAATTCTTCTAATTCTTCAGGTAATTGTGCCATGATATCCTGTGCTTCACCTTTTGAAATATAGATACCTAACTGACTTAACACAATACTGACAATTTCTTCTGTTGATTTTTGCCATTCAAACGCCTGCTCTCCGTACTGAACCTGATGTTCCTTGACTTCAGTTTTAAAATCCTCAAGTTTATTGAAGGTTTTGGGTCTTTCGCCGTATTTCCAGTTATCAACATAAATTGCTTTCATAAACATGGGCAATTGTGACAACAGATTAAGCGATTCGCTTATTGTGATCCTGTCGCGTAAAGTATGCAATACAGCACGCAGAATAATACCCGTTCGGGCTTTTTCTTCAGGATGACCAAGTTTTTCAGCCAACTTATTTATAAATTCATTTCCTTCCTGTGCATATTTATCAAAATTTAAAGCCATAATAACATATTTTTTTTGGTTAAACATTTATGAGTATGTTCCTAAAAGTGTCGATTTTAACAAAAATCATCCATTCAGAAGGGGACTCATTTATTTCATACTTTTTATATCATTCATTTCCTCTTCCGACAATTCAAAATCGAAAATATTAAAATTATCCCTTCGATGATTTGCATTTTTTGCTTTTGGAATCACCGACACATGTTCCAGTTGAATGAGCCATCTCAGCGCTACCTGGGCTTCGGATTTGTTATACCTTTTCCCGATTTTACGTAATGTTCTATCACCTGAAACACTGCCCCGTCCAAGTGGGCTGTAAGCTGTAATAATCTTATTTTTTTGCCGGGCGATTTTAAGTTTATCAAACCCGTTTTCGTAAGGAGAAAATTTCACCTGGTTCGTTATAATTGGCCCAATTTCAATGGCTTCGTTAAACAAATCAGGACTGAAATTACTTACGCCGACATGTTTTGTTTTATTATTCTCACGAAGCTCAAACATGGTATCCAGGCAGGCTTTTAAATTCATGCCGGGTGTGGGCCAGTGCATCAAAAGCAAATCAACATAGTCCATGTTGAGTAGCTCCAGGCTATTTATTGTAGAATCTACGATTCGTCCCGATTCCAAATTGCTGGTGGCCACTTTGGTTGTGACAAAAATGTCCTCCCTGTCAATGCCACTTTGTTTGATACCCTGACCAACCTCTTTTTCGTTTCCATACATCTGTGCAGTGTCAATATGCCGGTAGCCAATGTTAATGGCGTCATTAACACTTTCTGTGCAGGAACTTCCTAATATTTCCCAGGTGCCGAATCCAATAATTGGCATCAGACCTAATAATTTTGTATTTTCATTCATATGTTTATAATTTATCTCACGCAAAGCCGCTAAGACGCTAAGAACTCATAATCATGTTCCTGTCCCGAAATCGTCGATTTCGAGAATACTCGACCCAAAAGTCAGTATGCATACTTATTTTTTCTTCTCTTCAGACAATTGTTCGAGCGCCTGCTCCAGTTTCTGCAAAGCATCAGCGCTTTCTGTAAATTTCTTTTGTGTCATATATTCAAGATAATCATTAAAAGCATTATTGGCCTGTTGAATTAATGCTGCTATTGTTTCCGTTCCTCTTAATGCAGGTAAAGCTTTTTGTTTTTTATCTTCATCTTTTTTAAACAGTTTATTTAATGCCTGTTCAAAGGTTTCGGCATAGCTCAACCTGTCGTTGTGCATAACAGCGACAAGCCTGAGTTCCGGGTAGGCAGCCGTCTCTGATTTCAGATAAATTGGTTCAACATAAATAATTGTCTTGTTGATTGGTATAGCCAAAACATTACCGCGATTGACGTTTGACCCTCTCTGGTCCCATAAAGTCAATTGCCCGCTGAGATAGGAATCCTGGTCAATTTTTGTTTCAACCTGCTGGGTTCCTAACACGCGCTTCTCTTTCGGGAATTTGTAACCCAAAAACCGGCCATAGTTTTCATCGTCACACATACCAGCTATCCATCCTATCAAAACTTGCTTGTTTTTAGGCGTAAACGGCAGAATCAGGACAAATTCCATTTCATCTGAACCGGGTTGTTCCCACATAATATAATATGGTTCAACTGGCTGAACATTGTTGTAATATTTTTCCGTTGCCCTGACCCACAGGTCTTCCTGGTTATAAAATACTGTCGGGTCTGTCATGTGGTATTTTGTGTACATCAGTCCCTGGATGAGCAACATATCGGCAGGATAACGTACATGATCAAACAGCGCCGCCGGCATTTCCGATTTCTTTTTTAGCAACCCGGGAAACATGTTATCATAGACTTGTATGAGCGGGTCATCTTCTTCAAATATGTAGAAATTTACTTCACCATTGTATGCATTAACAGAAATCTTTACTGAATTCCTGATGTAATTGCGTCCTTTCATGTACCTGCTGATGATATTGTACAAATATTGTTGATTTAATCCCCTGTCATACCCAATATTTTCAATAGAAGTAAAATCTTCACTGTACGGAAAAAATTCTGATGTTGTATAAGCATCAATAATCCAGTGTAATTCACCATTTACATTCACTATATAAGGGTCATCATCAAAATAAAGGAAAGGGGTAAGCGTTTTAATACGTTCCACTATCTGTCGG
Source organism: uncultured Bacteroidales bacterium (assembly GCA_964629805.1). Taxonomy (GTDB): domain Bacteria; phylum Bacteroidota; class Bacteroidia; order Bacteroidales; family CAZVTW01; genus CAZVTW01. The sequence continues at coordinate 14,493 of CAZVTW010000070.1, forward strand.
TGAAACATGATACGGCTTTCATCTGTGGGATAGCCTGAGAGTAAAAATCTTGTTCCGCCATATTTCCATCCATAGAGAACCTTTCTCCAAAAATTTGATATCTCCACACCACCATTGCCTTTGTACCTGGTGTAGATATTCTTCTCTCCGCTGGGATAATCAAATTCTTTTTCTTCCGAATTAGCTATGACATAATTGTGTGTCAACTCACCATAATAAATCGCTGGTTGGGTTATGCTAAGTTCAGGAAATTGACTCACAGGCGGAATGTCTTTAATAAGCAAATTTGGTAATCCCTCGGGGGTAAATTCGTTTACTTTCGTCAATACAGCGCCATATCCGTGGGTATATTTAAAATGTTTATTAATGAATGTCTGGCTTTTTACCGGCAAATTGCGGGTTTCCATTTCTCTGGCGGAGATCATCACTTCACGGTATTTGTTATTAATCATGTATCTGTCAATATCAACATCCGAAAATTCATAATACAGCCTTATCTCCTGGAATTGCCTGAAAACAGCATCCAATGCCCTGTAATCCCATAACCGGATATTAGAAAAAAGATTTTTGTTTTTTTCAATATCACTTCTTGAAAATTCTTCAGTAGCCGGAAATTCTCTTTCCTCAACCTTGTTCAGATGAAACCCCCGGCGAGTGAATTCAATGTTGTTTTCAATATACGGTTTCTCCACTGTAATTTCATTCGGTTCAACTTTAAGCCATTGGAATAGCATAGGAACAGCGCCGAGGAAAATAAACCATAACAAAAACAGGTATACAGGAATAGAATAAAATGCTGAAAATGAAGCGTGATTGTCATCTTTGGATAGCAACCTGGTTTGAAACCATTTTCTGGCACTTGGGAAAAACATGATTATGCCTGCTAAAAAAGTGATAACAGCCACCACAGTCAGTAAGGGAAGCCGTATATGATCATCCGTCCAGCCCGGGCCGTTGACGACACCCAGTTCTGAAAACAACACTCCGTAACGGCTCAGTATCCGGCCAAATGCCAGTACAATCAAAGTTACTCCGGCGCTTATAAATAATGAATGCCCTTTGGGTATACCTTCCCTGATTTTGTAGGTTTGCTCATTATCCCCTGTCCGGGTGAAACTGCCGAGCAGGGAGGCCCCTACACCAATCAGACTCATATAAAGCAACAGGTTATATAATGATTTGAAAAACGGATATTCAAACAGGTAAAAGCCGGTTGACATGTTCAATACAGGGTCGGTGACGTCAGTGGGTACCCTGTTGATAAATTTCAGGAAGATGTCCCAGTTTGAATACCACAGGGCGCCACCCAGGAATGCCCCAAAAAAAACGGCAATATAGCGGATGTACCGAATTTCACGCTTCAGGCTGTAAGTCAAAGACCAAACAATGAAACCGCTGACAAGGAAAGCAGCAATAAACAGCCCAATTTTTGTGATCCATAATATCCAAAATCGCTCATTATAACCCAGTTGCCTGAACCATAACATTTCACCCCAGAAGTTCATGAACCAAAAAAATAATAAAGTCAGCACACCAAGGATGCCACCACCAGCGCTTAATGATTTTTTCTTCTTAATGATTCCTTTATAAATAAGAAACCCGGATATTAGAAGCAATAAAATGAGTACTATGGAATACATAATGATATTTTTTTTAGTGGTTCTTACCATTGATATCAATAAAACTATGCCAGAAGCCTCACAACAATATATAACCAATTATAATAGAACAATTTACCTGATAACCCGGATAACAGTTTGACATAATTGAGGTGAGATTTCACACCGGTGGGTAATAAGCGCCACAATAAAGTTGGTGGTTTATAGTTCTGTCCAAAAACCTAATATCTCTGAATACGAACCACTTCTTCCTGCTGAATTAAAAAATGCTTCTGTTATTATCCATCATTTTCACCACATAAGGCACACAAAGAAATTTCGTACTATCAGAAAAAACGTTACCTATACTTCATAACTAAAAATATACATTTTTTATATTTGCAGTTATGCAGTGGTTTTCAGAGCAGGAAGAATCTGTGGATATATGAGGCAAACAAAGTTAATGACAAGGAATTTTACAACAAGAATAAAACGGTAACATATTCTGTACATTACAAACTGAAAAATGATTATAATTGTCACATAATCCACAAAACAGGAAGCATGTGACCTGCATGGATTACGGTAGAAGTAGATACGAATTACCAGCCTGTAAGATCACCTGCTTTTCTTGATAAATATGTAAAAGTAAATGAACGTTTGTAAAACATAAAAACAGTATCCAAAGATAAAGCAAAATCTGTTACAGAAGAATATTCCAACGAAGGAATGATATATAAATACTAGATAGTGGAGTTTATATATGACACAAGGAATGATTTATTTATTTTTGGTGTGTGAAGAAAGAAAAAGGATTTAAGAAAGTTACTGAGGAAAGTGTATATATTAATGCAGAAAATGAAAAATACATTGATAAAAAAGTATATCGTTATAGTCAAAATTTATGGCAAGCATTGTTTTATTAAGGATGAACTATTATAAACAAATCAAATGAATAA
>CAZVTW010000071.1:0-17030 GCA_964629805.1 uncultured Bacteroidales bacterium
TACCTGAAATCTGCGCAGGAAATGGCAGATTTATTTCCAGATATACCAGAGGCAATTGCAAACACGATGGAAGTGGCAGAAAAAGCAGAGGAATATGAGCTTGACAGCCCGCCAATCATGCCTCATTTTACTATCCCTGAACAATTCAGTGACGCAGATGATTATCTCAGACATATCACATATGAGGGCGCAAAAGAACGATATCCTGAAATAACAAAAGAAATCAAAGAGCAGCTCGATTTTGAACTTGAAACCATAAAAAACATGGGTTTCCCAGGGTATTTTTTAATCGTATGGGATTTTATTAAAGCAGCACGTGAACTGGGGGTCATTGTCGGCCCGGGAAGGGGCTCTGCTGCCGGTTCGGCTGTGGCTTACTGTATCAAAATAACCAATATTGATCCAATCAAATACGACCTGCTTTTTGAACGGTTCCTGAATCCTGACAGGATTTCGATGCCTGATATTGATATTGATTTTGATGACGACGGCAGGCAGGAAGTCATGGACTGGGTTGTTGACAAATACGGCTACAATAAAGTGTCGCAAATTGTCACTTTTGGCACAATGGCGGCTAAAATGGCTATTCGCGATGTCGCCAGGGTACAAGGCCTGCCTCTTCCTGAAGCTGACAGACTGGCAAAACTTGTTCCCGAAGGACCCAAGGTGACACTCACCAAAGCCTACAATGAAGTGCCAGAACTGAAACAAGCCAAAACATCAGGAAATGAAAATGTCAGAACAACACTTCGGTATGCTGAAATACTTGAAGGGTGTGTCAGGCAAACAGGCATTCATGCATGTGGAATTATTATTGGACGCGACGATCTGACTGAACATATACCGGTATCAACATCAAAAGAATCGCATTTGCTGATAACCCAATTTGACGGACGTTTTGTCGAATCAGTCGGGATGCTCAAAATGGATTTCCTCGGTCTTAAGACACTTTCCATCATCAAAGACACACTGGAAAATGTGAAATGGTCAAAAGACATTGACATTGATATCGATAACATTCCGCTTGACGATAAAGAAACCTATGAACTCTATGCAAGGGGAGATACAACGGCCTTATTCCAGTTTGAATCCACTGGCATGAAAAAACACCTGCGAAGCCTGAAACCAAACAGATTTGAAGACCTCGTAGCCATGAACGCCCTGTACAGACCCGGCCCGATGGATTATATCCCTTCTTTTATCAAACGGAAGCATGGCCTTGAAGAAATCCATTATGATCACCCGATGATGGAGCCCTTCCTGAAAGACACATACGGTATCACCGTATACCAGGAGCAGGTTATGCTTCAGTCGCGTGCGCTGGCAGGATTTACCAGGGGCCAGTCTGATTCCCTGCGCAAAGCGATGGGAAAGAAGAAAATCAAGCTAATGAATGAACTAAAGGTTAAATTTATTGAAGGATGCAAAGCCAACCCGGAATTTATTCAGGGATGCAAAGAGGTTGGTAAAGAACCTGATAAACTTATTGAAAAAATCTGGACCGACTGGGAAGCATTTGCGAAATATGCATTCAATAAATCCCACTCTGTTTGTTATGCCAGGGTATCATATCAAACAGCCTATCTGAAAGCACACTACCCGGGAGAGTTCATGTCAGCCGTCCTGAGCCGTAACCTCAACGACATAAAAAAGATCACCATTTTTATGGATGAATGTAAACGAATGGGAATAAAAGTTCTTGGACCGGACGTTAACGAAAGTTTCTCCAAATTTACAGTCAACAAAGAAGGAGCAATACGTTTTGGGATGGTAGCAATCAAAGGATTGGGAGAAAATGCTGTTCGCGATATTATTAAAGAACGGGAAAAGAAAGGATTATTTACCGATATATTTAATTTTGCCGAACGTATTAATTTCAGAACTGTCAACAAAAAAAGTATAGAAAAGCTGGCAATTGCCGGCGCTTTTGACAGCTTTAAAGATATCAGCAGAGAACACTTCTTTGCATCGGCAAACGGACACGGTCAATTTGTTGATGTTATAGTCAAGTACGGAACAAATATTCAGTTTGAGAAATCAAATGCCCAGCAAAACCTGTTCGGGGATATTGGTGGTATGGAGATTCCAAAACCCAAACTACCTGAAATAGAGGAATGGTCTACATTAGAAAAACTAAACCAGGAGAAAGAACTTGTGGGTATTTATCTTTCGGCGCATCCCTTAGATGACTACCGGCTTGAAATTGATACCTGGTGCACTACAAAACTCTCACAATTAAACGATCTTGAATCACTCAAAGGCAAAGAAATTGTTGTTGGGGGGATTGTAACAAATGTTGAACATCGCACAACAAAGACAGGAAAACCATTTGGCTCGTTTGCCCTTGAAGATTTCTCAGATGTTTATAAATTTGTCTTGTTTTCACGTGATTATACATCCTTTAGGGAATATATGTATCAGAATAATGCCATTGTTATCTGGGGAAAAGTCCAGGAAAAACCTTACAGGGAAGGAGAACTTGAAGTGAAGGTGCAAAAAATGGAGTATTTGTCAGAAATGAGAGATAAAATATCTGACCTTGCTATAAAAATACCCATTGATAAGTTAACCGGAGACCTTATTGAGCATCTGACAAACCTGGCTGAAAAAAATAAAGGGAGCAGTGAATTACATTTCCTGGTGTATGATCCGCTTGAAACCAAAACCTGGGTATCATTGTTCTCAAGAACTCACAAAATCAATGTGAATGATGATATCTTACAATTTTTAGATTCTAAACCGGAGCTGGATTATCGTATTAAATAAATATATTCTGACTCTAAAATTAAGAAACAATGAAAAATAATATTATTACGTATTTCGTATTGTGTATTGCACCACTTTTTGTTATGATGACTGATATACAAGCAAATGTCACCCTGCCCAAAATTTTAGGCAGTCATATGGTTCTACAACGTGAAAGTCCTGTAAAGATATGGGGTTGGGCTGAATCACGTGAACGTGTGAAAGTAATTTTTTCCGGCAGGACATATAAAACCAGGGCCGGGCGGAATGGCAAATGGCAGGTTGAACTTCCGGCTCAAAAAGCAGGAGGTCCCTTTGAAATTACGATTGAGGGAAAGAACAAAATCATTCTTGAAGATATATATTTTGGTGATGTCTGGGTTTGTTCAGGGCAATCGAACATGCAATGGCCTGTAAGCAGTGCTATAAATGCTGAAGAGGAAATCGCTGCTGCTGATTTCCCAAAAATCAGATTGTTTACTGTGCCTAATGTTGTTGGTTTACGGCCTCAAGAGGACATTAACCGGGGAAAATGGGAAAAATGCTCCCCGGAGACCGTACCGGAGTTCTCTGCTGTTGGCTTCTTTTTTGGAAGAAAATTGCATAAACACCTTGATATTCCCATTGGTCTTATCAATACCTCCTGGGGAGGCACCAATGCAGAAGCCTGGACAAGTGCAGATGCCATCTCAACGGTTGAAGAATTCAATGATGTTGAGGAGCGTATTCAGGAACTCGATCCTGAGAAGATGAAACAAGACCGGGAAGAATTTTATAAAAATATCATGAGGGAATTCGGAGAGACCAAAGGAGGCATTGTAAACGGGAAAGCTGTTTGGGCTGATCCTGATGTAAACACGGAAACATGGAAAACAATTGAAGTTCCGGGGCTTTGGGAAAGACGCGGATTACCGGGACTGGACGGCGTGGTTTGGTTCAGGTTTGAATTTGAAGCGCCTGAAAAAATTGAAGGAAAAAAAGCAATGGTACATCTCGGTAAAATTGACGACAGCGATAAAACCTGGCTCAACGGTACGCTTGTTGGTGAAACATATGATAAGTACCGTGAACCAAGAACGTATCATATCCCCGAAGGAATTCTAAAAGCAGGAAAAAATGTGCTTGTTGTCAGAGTTGAAGACTACCAGGGCGGCGGCGGATTCTGGAGCGGACCTACTGATATGGAACTGACAAGTGATGAATTCACCGTTGGGTTGGCTGGTGACTGGAAATACAGAATCAGCCCGGTTGATCTGCATGTGGATATCGCCGGTGTGCGTCCGAATGAATTACCTTCTTCTCTTTTCAATTCAATGATACATCCTTTATTGAATTACGAAATAACAGGCGCAATATGGTATCAGGGTGAAGCAAACGCCAGCAGGGCTTATCAGTACAGGAAACTCTTCCCCTTGATGATAAAAAACTGGCGGGAGAAATGGAATGATCCTGACATGCCTTTTTTATTTGTGCAACTTGCCAATTTTATGGAAGCTGATGAAAAGCCTGCTGACAGTGAGTGGGCCGAGTTACGCGAAGCACAGTCTATGGCGCTATCATTGCCTAACACAGGGATGGCCTCAGCAATAGACATTGGTGTGGCTGATGACATTCATCCGCGAAACAAACAGGAAGTAGGAAGGAGACTGGCCCTTGCTGCCAGAAAAATAGTATATGGCGAGGATATTGTACATTCCGGCCCGACATTTAAATCCATGTCTGTTGAGAATGGTAAGGCAAGAATTGAATTTACAAACACAGGCAGTGGTTTAAAAATTAATAATAAGTATGGTTACCTGATGGGATTTGCAATTGCCGGAAAAGACAAGGAATTTCACTGGGCAAAAGCAAAGCTGGATGGCAATGAAGTTATTGTCTATAGCGGCGCCGTGGATGACCCTGTTGCTGTTCGGTATGCCTGGGGCAACAATCCTGACGACGCAAACCTTTACAACAAAGAAGGTTTACCGGCTAACCCTTTCAGAACGGATGAGTGGAAAGGGATAACATACGGGAAGAAGTAGGGAGACGGGAGACCGAAGACGGGAGACGGAAGTAGGAAGTAGGAAGTAGGAAGTCAGAAGACGGAAGACGGAAGACCGAAGACAGAAGTCGGGAGACGGGAGACGGGAGAGAGTGGGAAGGCGAGAAGAGGAGAAGGGGAGAAAGGAAGAAGCAGAAGGCCCGAAAGGGGGAGATTAAAATTGACATGGAGTGGCAGCATATCGCTATGGATACCAAATAAATGCAGGCCGCCATACAATGACGCTTAAATCGACCGCAGGGCGATTTAAGCGTCATGAAAAAGGAGAAAGTGAGAAAAGACTGAAGCGCGAAGACCGTTGGCGGAAGACAGAAGTTGGAAAAAGGTGCTCAAAAAACAAAAGCAGAAAGCAGAAAGATGAAAACAGCAAAAAGACATTTTTCACCTTTAATTGTCACAATGAGCTTTCCCCTACTGACTTCTGACTACTAACTTTCTTGACTATGACTAACTTACAACGAAATATCATCTGGACTGCTTTATTTGCCATATCAATGGGATTCTTTGAAGCTGCTTTGGTAGTATATATTCGGGAAATTTACTATCCGGAAGGTTTTGCATTCCCACTGAAAATGATGGATAAAGACCTCGCCCTGACAGAAATAATCCGTGAAATCATGTCAATGCTCATGATTGTGAGTGTTGCTTTCCTGGCTGCAAAAAAGGCCACACTGAAATTCGCATACTTCATCTTTATTTTTGCCATCTGGGATATTTTTTATTACATTTTCCTGAAACTAACACTTGGATGGCCCGCGAGTTTTTTAACCTGGGATATCCTCTATCTCTTACCAACCTTTTGGACCGGGCCGGTTATTACTCCGCTTATCGTATCACTCACCATGATGCTGTTTGCTTTAGCTATATTTTATGCCTATTCGAAACACCAGGTTGTAAAAATGGATAAAGCTGTATGGATATTAATGTTAATTGGAGCTTTTACTATTTTCACAGCATTTATTTATGATTATTCTGCTTACATCCTGGACCATTTTACTATTGCGGAAATCATAAAAGATTTTCGGTCTGATGAACTCAGAAAAATTGTCTTTGCTTACATACCCCGGGAGTTTAACTGGTGGCTGTTCATTGCTGGTGAAATATTCCTACTTTTGTCTGTTCACCTTTTTACCAGGCATAACAAGCTTACTTGAGGGTGTGTCATGAAATAAGGTTACAATCTTAGCTTGTTTTTGAACATCAATAATGGTAAATATATAAATTTACAGACTATAAACATGATATCGCATGCACCGAATTCCGTCGTCATCGATAAATGTTTTATCTTTGTTGAAACTACATACATAAATCAGTATGTGAATTTTTAGTTTGCAAAAAATTCATATTTAAATGCATACATAAAATCCTAAAAAAAATGAAGAAAAAAACGCTAAAAATAGGGACATCTGATTTCAGGACAATTATATCAGACAATGGATATTTTGTTGATAAAACCATGTTGATAAAAGACTTTTGGGAAAATAGCAATTATATTCTGCTCATGACCCGACCGCGACGTTTTGGTAAATCACTCAATTTATCAATGATAGAACACTTTTTTGATATTCAAAAACCAGAAAGCAAAAATCTGTTCACAGAATTTGAAATATCAAAACATCATGAATTCTGTGAAGAACACCAAAATAAATATCCTGTCATAAACATTTCTCTTAAAGATATTAAAGCAGAAAACTGGAAAGAATGTTATGATAAGTTTAAAACAGAAATTTTTGACTTATATAATAAACATCGATATCTATTAGATTCTGACAAAATAACTGAACTAGAGAAGGAAAATTTCCAGTTCATATTGGAGGGGAATGCATTGAAGGTGAAATTTGAATATAGTCTTAAATATCTCAGTGAATATTTAAAAAAACATTTTGCGAATGACGTTATAATTCTTGTTGATGAGTATGATACACCAATTATTAATGCATTTAAGAATACCCGGTCACCGGTTAAAACCGGAAGAGGGCAGAAAACGTACTATGAAAACAGTATAGATTTTATGCAAATATTTCTTGGAAAGGCTTTTAAAGGCAATGAAAATTTAAAAAAAGGTTTTCTGACAGGGGTAATGCGAATTGGACGGGAAAGCATTTTTTCAGAATGGAATAATTTTTCTGTTTTCGGGATTGTTTCTCCGTATTTCGCAGATAGTTTTGGCTTCACTCAAAAAGAAACAGAGGATATACTAACATATTTTAATCTTTCCGACAGAGTTAAAGAGATAAAAAAATGGTATAATGGATATACTTTTGGTCATATTAAAAATGTCTATAATCCTTGGTCTATTGTTAATTATATTTCCAGGGAACGTGAAGGATTAAAACCTTACTGGATTAATAGCGGTGATTACTCCTTAATTAAAGAGAGAATAACAGAACCTGGAGCAAAAGAAAAAATAAAGGAACTTATTGAAGGTAATAGTATTCATAAACCAATAAAAGAAAATTTTATTTTTCCTGATTTCGAACAAGATATTGAATTAATATGGACATTACTTGTTTATAACGGATATCTTACCCAGATAAAGGAAAGCAAATACGGAAACTATGAACTAAAGATACCAAATGAAGAAATCAAAATTGTATTTAAAGATATTATCTCAGGTTGGCTGAATACGGATTTGAAAGTAAAAAGGGATTTACTTATTTCTACTACAGAATATTTAGTTCAAAATCAACCTGAGCTATTCGAAAAAGGTTTAAAGATGATAATAGGTGATACTCTGAGCTATTTTGATTTGTCAGGAAAATCTACAGAAGAAGAACAAATAATACCTGAACAAATATTTCATGTTTATACACTTGGATTATTAACTGTATTAACTGATGATTACATTGTTAAGTCCAACAGGGAAAGTTTTGGCGGACGATATGACATTATGTTAATTCCACATGATAAATCCGAAAATGGTGTTGTTATCGAAATAAAACAGACAGAAAAAAAACAATTAAATGAAGATAAAAATCAATTTCGCATAAGAATTAACCGGGAACTTAAAAATGCATTACATCAAATTGAAAGCCATAAATATTACCAGGAACTGATAGCAAATAAAGTACCTGAAAATAACATTATCAAAGTACCAATTGTTTTCGCAGGTAAAGAACCGTTTGTAACGGAAATAAAAGAATAAGTTGTATAATTACAAAAAATTGTAAAATCACCTCTTCTACCTCACCACAACAAAACGTAAAGTTTCAACCTTCCTGTCTTCTGATATTCTCAGGATATATGCACCTGCAGGGATTTCTTGTAATGATACCGAACCGGAAAAACTAACGATGTCTTTTTCAAAAACTTTTCTTCCGAAAATATCATATATTTCTAATTGACCCGAGTTAAAACCATCTATAAAAAGTTTATCCTGTGCCGGATTCGGAAAAATAGTAATTTTACGGTCTTCTCCGGGGCTGTCAATCCCAACGGTATATTGATACACATACACAGTCCATTTCTGCTTGTTTCCGTCAAGGTCTTCAATGGTATAAACAACCGGGTCTGTAAAATCATTCATTGATTCGCCAGTGATTTGTACATGGCCATTCACCTTTGCGGTTGCTTTGTCAGAAAGTTCAAAATATGCAATCAGTTCATCCCGTGGCGTTTCTTTTGATACAGCCGTGTGGATTTCAAAAGGGCCGGGATTAATTGCTGCATCAGTAATTTGCCCCTCTATTTCAAAGGATTTAAAAACAGTTGTTCCGAGCGGGGGACCAATATATTTCCATATACCTCCTTCTACTGGTTTGGTCAGCGAATTGTAAGCGCCTGCATATCCGTTGCCGGCATGCAGAAACTCAACATTCAAGTACTGGTCCTGATAGAGCTGGCCGTAAAAATACTCCCAGGTTTTGCCATGGTCTATTGAATAGGAAATGCCTGAGAAAAAATCTGACTGGTACATGCCGGCGCTGACAAATGTATTTTTTGAATTTGGGATATAACAATACGAACCCGGAAAAATATCACCGTCTTCATTGAGCCGGGACCAGGTAATACCGCCATCATCTGTGATATATGTGATATATCCCCTGTCAGGAAGATATTCGGACGCCAAACCGTTTTTACTGTCAGAAAAGGCCAGTTGTGTTATATCATCCAGGGGTGTTTTATAGGCCGTCCAGTTTTTTCCTTTATTAGATGATTTAAATATCCGTCCCTGGTTGGTACCAAACCAGACAACACCCTCATCATCAACATCAAATAGCCCGACATAGCCGGTTTCCTCCTCAAGAGGAGCAGGAATTTGTGAATTTGAGACACGGCTCCAGTTTTCACCACCGTCTTCTGTCGTGTAAATCTCAAAATATCCGTCAATAGGGTCCCCCTGGCAAAATCCTTCCTGATCATTCCAGAAATACACAAGATTGACAAAAGAAGTTCGGTCATCAAACAAATTATCAACACGTGTCCATGAACCTCCTGAGTTGGTTGTATAATACAAGCCGCCTTTATGGCGTTGATCTCCGCTATACATTGGCACCCAGGCAATTTTATCCGTTATACCGTGTATCATAGAAGCATGCAGGTAATTCTTATCTGAGATGACACCGGGCCACCAATATTTACCACCATATGTAGTCCGTGTGTAACGATTCCCTGCCTCTCCTGTTTCTCCGTTTCTGCTGGTTGCCCACACCCATGATTCATCAATGATACTGATGTAGTCAACTCCGGTTGAAGGTCCGAAACCGGTATTCTGAAGCACCCAATCTGTAAAACGGGTATTTGTCAGCGTAAATACAGCAGTATCATTGACAGGGTCCTGGTCTTTAGAATAATGAAGCCAAACCTTCAGCTCATGTTTTCCTCCACCAAGCAAATCAACTCCTTCATTAAACATATATGTAATTGTATCCTGGGACGAGAATGTATTTTTTGTTATAAATGTTTCAGTGATTACCTCCTTATTATCTAAACTATATCCTAAAAAAATGCTGTCTCCATCCGGTATGTCTTTTTCCCCAAAGTTCCCAATGCTGACTTCCACATCCTCGTAGTCACTGTATTCACTGCTTTCTGTCAAAGGAGAGATGAGGGACACAATACTGACATCATAATCCAGTTCATCTTCAATAATAACAGTATAGTCTTCTGTTTCCCCCAGCCTGTGATGATTGCAGGGTGTAGCAGGATCCACATCCTCTTTGAGGTATGAAGTTCTAATCCTGAGCCGGGTTTTGCCATTTTTAGCCGATTTTGGAACAGTCACTGCATTTTCAACATCCGATACCCTTCCCCAGTGCTTTTCATACACGCATTCATTTTCACTGCTGAATGTGCCGTCCTGATCAAAATCTATCCACAAGGCATAATAAACAGGAACTTCAAGAGAACGCGCATAATAGGGATAGGTGCCGCCTTTATGTAAATGAGTCGTTTTTTCCCCGTAGAAGCTATAGCCGCCTGTAGTGGTGTTCGTTCTTCTTGAATCTGTATGAAGGCCATGAAACCGGAATTCCCTGATACCTGCCTGGTCCTCATATGAAGAAGTGGGCTCGCAATAGGTCTGAACATACTTTGTATATGTATCATTTTCCTTGTTATCATCTTCCGGGAAATTCACCATACAGCTAAGTTTGTATCGCCTTGATAAATCAGACATATTAATTCCGTTCTCAAACCGGTATTCAAGTGTTGAATCCGGCGGAAAATCATCTTTAAGTGTTAGTTCTTCTGTAATGTCATTTTCGTCATCAATCTGAAGTGTAAATGATAGGACGCTACCCTGTTGAATTGTATCTATGCCAATATTTTTAAGTGCAACAGTCAATATTTCATTATCAGATAGCAGTTTTCCGGGGGAAGGTGATGGCAGGTCCACAATAGAAATATCGTTTTCATACATCTCATGCAAAGAAACGTCATCTATGGCGATATCATTTTGAAAGTTTCCTGCTGTTTTAGCTCTGAACCTTATTTTTATATGACCTGAAAAATCTGATAAATTAACATGATATGGCCACCATTGGTTTCCCTGGTTTCCTGAAAATGGTTTAATAACATCCTCTGTCCATTGTTCAGCCTGGTATGAAAACACATCCAGGTGCAAATTTCCCATAACAGAGTCTTTGGCGTACATGTGATACCAAAAAGTGAGTTGAGGTATTTCCAGCTCTGACAAATCAAAACAAGGTGATTCGAGATATACGTCTTTTACAGCATAGTCAAGTTCAGAAGCTTCGACATACAAATATTTTCCGTATCCGTCGGTATGGTCACTCACCGGGCCTGTGCCTTCAGAATGGGTAGCCCCTGATTGTATATACCAGTCCGTATCGTCGTTTTTAAAATCATTCGTCCAGCCATCCTGGAGATAAATATGATCATCATTTAAAACATTTTCAGGATTGAACGTATCAAAGTCCTCTTTATATGGAAATTCAGAGACAACCGGATAATGTATAAATATATGACTGGCTTTATCATTTTCAGGCTTACCGTCATCGGGTAACTCAGACCAGCAGGTTATTCTGTAAATACTGTCCACAGCGCTGAAATCTTCTTTTGTATCAAAAGTATATTCAGCAGTATCACCATATTGTATTTGTTGTTGAATCGTGATATTTTCAGTTACAGTATCTTTACCTCCGATTGTGTACCTTACTTCAATTTTTCTCCCGGCTGGTAAAGGATCAGCTCCCCAGGTGGCATATTTAATGCTGATACTCACATTATCAGGCATTAAACACCCAGAAACAGGATACTCAACAGAAACAACACCCACATCCTTCCTGGGAACAGTTTTTTGAATTGTAGCAGCAGAGCGCCCTCCTGTCACATTGGTATTTTTCGCACGCACTGCATAGTAGTATTCCCGGAAACGGCTTAATTCGCTAAAAGTATGAAAGGTATCTGCTATGGTTGTTTCAAGTGTTATTTCTCCCTGATCAAAAGAATACACATCGTACTGACTGGCACCCGGAATTTTAGGCCAGGTCAGCGTCACATTATCATAACCGGGAATTGGTGTGAAATCCTCAACAATTCCCATAATTGTAAATGGTTTGTCACTCACATCCGAATAATTACCCTGTTTTACCCTGATAAGTGCCTGACCGGTAACAACGTCCGGGACAGTCCATTCATAATAGTGTTGACCGGCAGGAATATCATTCTTTATGGTTTTCCATGAACCACCATTATTAACTGAGTATTCCAGGATTTGGTCATCTTCTGCACCCTCGGAGTCCCATCGTAAAATTTCAATATCTCCTGGGCTGAATTTTTCCTCTCCAAACGGATAAGTTACAGTTACCGAAGGTTTAACAAATCTATAAACTACAGTATAATTCTGGGGTCCAAACGGAACTTCCTCTCCCTTAATGATAATATCCATCTTTCCTTCGGTTGGGTTTTTAATACTCACCTGCTGAATATTATTGGTGTGGTCAACACCTTTTTTTGCGGTCTTCCAGGGATAATCCGGATTGAGTATCCAGGGAAGATAGTTTTGTGAACCGTCATCAACGGAAAGTGTCAGTACATTGACAAGTGCTTTTGATGACAGAGGAATACCCTCCTTATCTGACCAGACAAGCATCACTTTAAGCTCTTTCACATCATCAGGCACCTGTATTGAGTGAATATTTTCCTTGTCATTATTCACGGAACTATTGACAAACTGCTCATTTTCTAATATTTCTATTGCTTTTAGTCCGTTAATATTTCCAAACCCCGACTTATAATCAGGCCCGGGATTTAGAATATCGGTTGCTGAATTACAAATAACAGCTTTCATTAAAGATGCAGGAGGATTCTGGTTATTATGAAGCTGCCTGTATCGCTGAATGAGCTGTGCCACAGTCCCTGAAACTCCCGGGCATGCCATTGAAGTTCCTGTCCAGTCCTGTGATTCAAATCTATTGTTGAACACTGTGGAAAGAACATTTACACCTAAAGCGCAGACATCAGGTTTTAACCTGCCGTCATGCACCGGGCCCCAACTACTGAATTCACTCATATCTCCAAAGTCATCAACTGCACCGACAGCAATCGTGTTTTTTGATGAAACAACCGTGCTACCATAAGGGATTTGCCTGTCCTGTTGCTCATTGCCGGCAGCAAATACATGGACCAGGAAGGGATACTCGTTGACAAGCATGTCTAATGCCTGGCTACTCTGTGTATAATCAAAATATTCATCAGGATAAGGATTAGGGCCATAAGAATTTTGGGTGATAACAATATCGTGTTCATTGACTGATAAGGCCATTTCTTCCTCAACACTCAAATCATTTGCACCGATATTGAAATTCCAGGTAAACAGGTTGGCTTCAGGAGCCATTCCCATTGCATCAGGATTAAGCAGACCATTGCCTGCAAGTGTTCCGCTAACATGCAAGCCATGAGCGTTGATAACATTCTCCCGGCCCTCGAGCACAGTAACACGGTCATGCAGGTCATAATGTTCCTTTACTGTGTTATCCCAAACGCCAATATTAACACCTTTCCCGGTGAGATGACGTGCACCCAGAAAATCAGCGTTGAGTACATTACTTCGGTGGAGGGTTTTTCCTTTTATGTTTTTCACTTCAAGAGGCGGCTCAACTGGTTCAATCCAGGCTATCCAACTTTTACGGGCTAACTTGAATAATTGTTCCTTTTTAATCCTGACCTGGATGTTGGAAAACCGTTCTGTTTTTTTCAAAATTTCGATTCTTTCATTTCTCAGCTCTTCATCTAAGTCTGAAAACGGCAATTGTCCGATAATTCCTAAAGTAACATCAAGGTAACCGGGCTTTTTTACAATCCAGGACGGAGGATTGTCTGCTGTAAGTTTTTTGGATATTTTATCCTGTTCTTTTAAAACATAGAAAGAGCGTACGTGCCGGGTGAGTAATTCATTATCCAGTGCTGCAGCAGGAACAACAGATAAATAGGCATTGTGCGGAATATAATGATGAAATCTGATTCCGGTTGCTTCAAGTTTTTGTTTTAATTCAGGAGATGGAAGTTGAAAAAACTGCAGAAGCAGATAATGTTGATTCCTGTATAAACTGTTAGCCAGTTTTTTCTTTGACTTATGAAAAGAGTTGTTGTTTACAGTTGGTTTGATATTGCCATTTTTCAGCAGTAGTTCATAATTTTGTGCCTGGGTAGAATTATATAAACCCAAAATTATTAAGAAATTGAAAAAAAACAGATATAATTTGACATTCATATGATATTATAATTAAAAGTTGAAAATTTTATCTTTTTTATACGCTTCAATCCAAAGTAACCAAGGTTGAAATTTTAGCCATGAAACAATTTGCTTTTTAGACTGAACCAAAAGAACTGCTTTTTGTTTGTCATGCTTCAATATTTTCCCATCTTTTTGTTTAATAGAGGTAAGAATGTTATCAGGATTCACATTTTTAAAATAGTACAGATAAAACGTAAATTGCTCTGATGATTTCACCAATGTATCAATCCTGTTGTGAATTTTGTCCTCAGGCTCCGGACATACAACAGCACGTACGTCATTTCTGCTTAACAAGCACGATCTCATGGCTTTTTTTTCAATTGTGCAAACATATGTATTATGAGGCAAATAATTATGAATATGAATTCCTTTTTCTGATAATTTGGATTGATTTTTCTTTCCAGGTAAGTGATAAAATTGAAGCAAAACACAGTATTTTCCCTGAAACAGGCAACTATTCAGTGATGACTTATTTTTAATAAAAAAAAATGAAATATTCTTTTCCGGTACAAATGTCCGGTTTTTCATTGTTATTTCATAAGTTTTATTTTGGGCAAACGAATGAAATAATGAGCTTAGAAATAGTATATGAAGAATTGTCAGTTTCATAAACAAAGATCATGGAAATCATTTATAATAATGCAAGCCTATGAGAATGAACCGGTCTCATCCTGCGTATTCAGTCAAAACAGGATTAAATGCCCTGATGATAAATCAAATCCATATTTAATCAATTGTATTTGGCTTCACCTCTTCGGGTTTTAAAATGGTGTTAATATTCCTGTATCCCCGTTCAGGCACTTCAACCCGGTACACTTTTCCCGATGGATTTCTTAAATATGTCTGTCGTAGCCAGGGATTGAACTTTTTAAGTATCATGTAATTTGTTCCGTAGGATTTTGCTAGTGCTGCAAAATCAGTAACAGATGAATCAATAACCAGCGAGATGGTCGAAACCCTCGGATAAAGGTCTTCCTCCCTGTAATGGAAACCATATTTTTCCGGATCCTGCATGATAATTTTTAGCGCTAAAATTCTGTAAATATATCGCATTGTTTCCTCTGGCAGGAGTAAATCATAAAAATTATATTCCTTTTGCCTTTCTATTTGCCGGTCAACGCCATTTTTTCCACAGTTATAAGAAGCAGCAGTTAATGTCCAGTTTTGGTATTTTTCATATGATTCCCTGAAATACTGGCATGCTGCAAACGTTGATTTTTTAAAGTGATATCGTTCATCTACCTGGGAAGAAATTTCAAGGTCGTATTCCTTGGCAGTGGCCTCCATAAACTGCCATAATCCGACAGCGCCCGATGGTGAAACAGCAAGCGGTTCAAGACTGCTTTCAACCACTGCAAGGTATTTAAAATCTTCAGGTATATCATTTTGTTTTAAAATGGGCACAAAATACTGAAAAAAACGATTGGCTCTCTTAATAAGCAAAAAGGTATGCGATTGCCAGTATGTATTAATGAGCAATTCCTGGTCTAATCCTTCCCGTACATCAAAATTATGCATTGGCACAGGTTCTCCACAGAATTCAAGACTGTCAGGAAGGTCCAGCGCATAAATATTATAGTCATCCCTGAATTTTTCCCGGAAAGTTTTTGGTTTGTTTTCTTCAGGGTCCTGTGAAAAAGAAAATAATTTTACCAAATTGAACAAGATAAAAGCAAAGAAGAAAAAATAAAAAATCTTTACTGATACTGAAACGAATCCTTGTTTTTTTGTTTGTTGTGTCATGAAAAATCAATTATAGAATGAATACTTTTAGCCGACAAATGTAAAAAATAATTGACAAAAATTAAAGTGAATCTGTGTCAATTTGCCTAAAAAACTTTAAAAATTGATCATGGGAAATGGCAACACATATCCTGGAAAAATTCTCTGCTTCTTTTTTGTATTTCTGTGTAAAAAACTGCATTGATACACTGCCTATCCTCTTATTCAAAAGTTCTTGTTCTGATTTATTAACAGCAACGAATATACCTATAACATCAGAATCATCATAGAGTTCTTCACCAATCAGTTTTTTTTGTTTAAGATATTGTAAATTTTTCTGTATCTCACATTTTGATTTCTCCTTAAACGCATTCACAGCTTGTTGTCCTTCAGAAGTAGATAATAACAGGTAAACCAATTTCTGGGCAAAAACATGAATACCATTTGTGTTGTACAACAGACGAATTTCAAATTCCCGGGTGAAATTTATATTGGCTGAATACACAAACCCAATACGTTGTCCACTTAATCCCATGGATTTGCTAAAACTTTCAACCAGAATAACATTTTCATACTCTGCTGTTTGCTCATACAAACTGTTATCACAGAAGAGCATTCTGTAAGGTGTATCAAGAATCACAGTTGTATTTTGTTTCCGGAGATTTTGTATCACACCAAGAATTAATTCATCCGGATATTTATTACCTAATGGATTATTCGGATCGCAAATAATAACAGCCTTGTTCCTGACAATTTCAGAATTATCGTGTAACCAGGGTATATGCTCATAAAAACCGGTATTCTTTCTGCAAATTTTAAGTAGATTTGAATAAGCGCCCCAATAATAGGCCGGTAAATATACCTTATCAGTCGCTATAGTCTGGAGAACAAGAGAAAGACCATTCATTCCGCCTGCAGTGATAAAAATATTATCCGAAGAAACAATGTTGTTAAAAAATGAAATATTAATTTGCTGTCTGAGTTCCGGCCATCCCTGAACAGGTGGATAGACCTGAAATTCAAAACTATTAAAATTCATTGATTTAACAATGTGACTGATTTCAAGAGGACAAACCATGTTCACACCACGATTCAGGGGAAGATAATCCGTTTTGGTTTGAATGCTGAGTTTTTTCAGTTTTTCTTCTATACCGACAATCCTTGAGAAAACAGCGCCACTTTTTACAATATTCATATTTGTTTTTGAACAAAAATAAAACATATTTACAGGAAGACAAGAAGAAATGACTATTCAGAGCGTATCTTATTCCTAATTCCTTCACCCTGTCAAAAACAAAATAATTTTTCCTTTTTTACACA